>CAYUPN010000035.1:0-12071 GCA_964446605.1 uncultured Bifidobacteriaceae bacterium
GCGCAGCGCGGAGGCGAGACCTGATCTGACCTGATCCGCCGGAGCGCGCAGCGCGGAGGCGAGACCTGATCTGACCTGATCCGCCGGAGCGCGCAGCGCGGAGGCGAGACCTGATCTGACCTGATCCGCCGGAGCGCGCAGCGCGAAGGCGGGACCTGATCTGACCTGATCTGACCTGATCAGACCTGATCCGACCTGATCCGAACCGATCCGACCTGATCCGACCCGATCACATGTGTGGAATAGCCGGCATCGCCCTGTTCGATCCGTCCGAGACCGTCGATCCCCTGCAGTTGCGATCGATGACGGACGCGATCCGCCATCGCGGCCCCGACGACGAGGGACAGTACATCGACGGGCCTGTCGGGCTGGGCTCGCGGCGGCTGTCGATCGTCGATGTCTCGGGCGGCCACATGCCGCTGACGAACGAGGATGGCAGCCTGTGGATCGTCTTCAACGGCGAGATCTACAACCACCCGCAGCTCAAGCCGCAGCTCGAGCGCCGCGGTCACCGCTACCGGACGCGAAGCGACACCGAAACGGTCCTCCACCTCTACGAGGACGAAGGCGATCGCTGCGTCGAGAGTCTGCAGGGCATGTTCGCCTTTGCGCTCTGGGACAGCCGGCGGCGGCGGCTCCTCCTTGCACGTGATCGGCTGGGCATCAAGCCGCTCTATTTCGCGCTGACCGGCGGCGCGCTGATCTTCGGGTCGGAGATCAAGGCGCTGCTGGCGTCGGGCCGCGTGCCCGTGCGGTTCAACGACGCGGTGCTGCCCGAGTTCCTGGCCACGCGCTTCGTCGCCGGCGAGGAGACGTTCTTCCGCGACGTCCGCAAGCTGCGGCCCGGCCGCACCCTCAGCTGGTCGCCCGGGCAACCGCTCCGGGAACGGCAGTACTGGACGCTCCCCGACGTGCCGGCGGAAAGTCATGCGCCGCGGCGGCTCGCCGACGCCGCCGCCGAACTGCAGGTGCGGCTGCGCCGCGCGGTCCAGAGCCACCTGATGAGCGACGTGCCGCTCGGCGTGTTCCTCTCGGGCGGGCTCGACTCGAGCGGGCTGGCCGCGCTGATGGCGCCGCTCGTCCGTCCACCCCTGCGCACGTTCGCCGTCGGCTTCGAGGAGGCCGAGGCCAACGAACTGGGCTACGCGCGGCTCGTCGCCCGCGCCATCAACGCCGAGCACCACGAGGTGGTGGTCGGCCCCGCACAGTTCTTCGAGGCGCTGCCACGCCTGGTGTGGCACGAGGACGAACCGATCGCGTTCCCGTCGAGCGTGCCGCTCTACTTCGTCTCGCGCCTGGCGCGCGACCACGTCAAGGTCGTGCTCACGGGAGAAGGGGCCGACGAGCTCTTCCTCGGCTACAACCGCTACCGCGTGGCCGCGTGGAACGCACGGCTCGGCGGCATCTACGCCGCGCTCGCGCCGCGCGCGGTACGGTCGCTCGTCAGAGGCGGTGTCCGCGATCTGCCGCGTGGCCTGCGCCGGTACGCGGAGCGGAGCTTCCTCGCGCTCGACGCCGACGCGCGCGGGCTCTTCTACGAGAACTTCGCGGTCTTCCCGCCGTCGCAGCAACGCGCGCTGCTGAACGGCCGCGCACGGCCGGAGCTCGACCCGTTCCGCGCCGTTCTGCGCCACTACGACACGGCCGGCGGGACGATGCTCGACCGGATGTGCCGCGCGGATCTCCAGACCTACCTGGTCGAGCTGCTCATGAAGCAGGACCAGATGAGCATGGCCGCCTCCATCGAGAGCCGCGTCCCGTTTCTCGATCACGAGCTCGTCGAGCATGTCGTCGGCCTTCCGCCGCAGCACAAGCTGCGCGGCTGGCAGACGAAGGCGGTCCTGCGCGAGGCGCTGCACGACCTCGTGCCGCGCGAGATCCTCACGCGCCGGAAGATGGGCTTTCCCACGCCGATCGGAAACTGGCTCCGGACCTCGTTCGCGCACGTGGCCGACGACCTCCTGCTGTCCGATCGCTTCCGCGATCGCGGGTACTTCGCGCCTGCAGCCGTTGAGCGGCTCGTGCGCGAGCATCGTGCCGGCGCCAATCACGGCGACCGGCTCTGGCTGCTGATCACGCTCGAGCTATGGCAACGCATCTTCGTGGACGGCGAGCCGCACGGCGCGCTCGCTCCGGCATACGCATGCGCATCCTCTGGGTGAAGGTCGGCGGTCTCTGGCCGCTGACCACCGGAGGACGCCTGCGGAGCTTTCACCTCGTCTCGGAACTGGCCCGCCGCCACGACGTGCGCGTGCTCACCACGCACGGCCCGGGCGACGACCCCGACGGACTCTCGCGCGAGCTGTCGCACTGTGCCGAGGTCCACTCGGTGCCGTACGAGATCCCGCGACAGGGAAGCCGGCGCTTCGCGCTCTCGCTGTTCCGGTCGTGGTCCTCGCCCATGCCGGCCGACATGTGGAAGTGCCGGGTGGAGGCGCTCCGCGGCGAGGTCGCCAGGCGGCTGACGGCCGGCGAGGCCGACATCTGCGTGGCCGATTTCCTCCACGCCGCCTCGAACGTGCCGGTGAACGGACGCCACGTCCCGATCGTGTTCTTCGCGCACAACGTCGAGTTCCAGATCTGGAAGCGGCTGCGCGACCACGCGGACCAGCCCTGGAAGCGCGCGCTGCTGGAGGTCGAGTGGCGCAAGATGCGCCGCTACGAGGCGGACGTCTGCCGCCGGGCCACGCTGACGCTCGCGGTCTCGGATCTCGACCGCGACATGCTCGGTGCCGCCGCGCCCGGCTCGCGCATCGTCGCCATTCCGACCGGAGTGGACACCCGGTACTTCACGCCGGACGAGTCGCGCGAACGGCCACACCACCTCGTCTTCACCGGCGCGATGGACTGGTACCCGAACGAGGACGGCATCCTGCACTTCCTCGACGGAGTGCTACCGCGCATCCGCGCGGCCGTGCCCGACGCCACGCTCACGCTCGTCGGGCGCAACCCGACCCCGCGGCTGCGCGATGCCGCGGCGCGCACCGGCGCCGAGGTCACCGGGACCGTCGACGACGTGCGGCCGCACGTGCTGGCGGGGGCGGTGTCGATCGTGCCGCTGCGGATCGGCGGCGGTACGCGGCTGAAGATCTTCGAGGCGCTGGCGATGGGCAAGGCGGTGGTGTCGACGGGAGTCGGCGCCGAAGGGCTGCCGCTCGAGCCCGGCCGGCACTTCGTACGGGCCGACGATCCGGAGGCGTTCGCCGCCGCGGTCGTCGAGCTTCTCCTGCACGGCGACCGCCGCCGTGCCCTGGGGCGCGCCGGCCGCGCGCTCGTCGACGAACACTACTCATGGGCGCAGGTCTCGAGAACGCTCGAGCGGCGCCTGTCGGAAGCGATGGTGACACATGCGCGTTAGCGTCTTCGGACTCGGGTACGTGGGATGCGTGACGGCCGCCGGCCTTGCCCGCGGCGGCCACGAGGTCTGGGGGATCGACGTCGACACCGGCAAGGCGGCGCTCATCGCCGCCGGGCAGTCGCCCATCGTCGAGCCGGGCCTGCCGGAGCTGATCGCGGAGATGGTGACCGCGGGCCGGTTGCACGGCACGGGATCCATCGACGAGGCGCTCGCCGGGTCCGAACTGGCCCTGGTCTGCGTGGGCACACCCAGCGCCAGGAACGGACAGCTCGACACGACGGCGATCATGCGCGTCTGCGAGCAGATCGGCGCCGCGATTGCCGCCGATCCGCGCCCCTTCACCGTCGTCGTGCGCAGCACCGTGCTGCCGGGCACGATCGACAGCCTCGTCCGTCCCACGCTGCGCCGCGCCGCCGGCGCCGCCGCACCGATGCTGCGCGTCGCGAGCAATCCCGAGTTCATGCGCGAGGGCTCGTCGCTCTCCGATTTCGTCAACCCGCCCTTCACGCTGGTCGGCGCCGACGATCCGGCGGCCGTCGAGCAGCTGCGGCAGCTCTACGACGGGATCGTGAAGGCGCCGTTCATCCACGCGGCGATCAGGCCCGCCGAGATGATGAAGTACGTGTCGAACGCGTTCCATGCGGTGAAGGTGGCGTTCGCGAACGAGATCGGCGAGATCTGCGACGCCTTCGACGTCGACGCGGAGGAAGTCACCCGGCTGTTCCTGTCGGACACGAAGCTGAACGCGTCGGGCGCCTACCTGAAGCCGGGCTTCGCGTTCGGCGGATCGTGCCTGCCGAAGGACGTCCGGGCGCTCACCTACGCCGCCCGGGCCAGCGACGTGGCCGCGCCGCTGCTCACGTCGGTGATGCCGTCGAACGAGCTGCAGGTCCGGCGGGCCATCGACGCGATCCTCGCCACCGGCCGGCGGCGGATCGGTCTCGTGGGGCTGGCCTTCAAGCCCGGCAGCGACGACCTGCGCGAGAGCCCGTTCGTCGCCGTCGCGGAGGCGCTCATCGGCAAGGGCTGTGCGGTGCGCGTGGTGGATCCGAACCTCTCGCTGTCCCGTCTCCGCGGCGCCAACCGTCGCTTCATCGAGCAGGAGATCCCGCACCTGGCCTCGGTGCTGTGCGACGACGTCGGGACATTGGCGGCGCACGCGGAGGTCCTGGTCATCGGACATCCGGGCCGGGAAGCCACCGAGGCGCTCGCGCTGATCGGGCCCGACACCGTCGTCATCGACCTGACGCGGCGCACCGCCGGACGGCACGCCGACCGCAGCCCGGCGCTCGCCAGCTCGTAGGGCCGAACGTCAGTTCGGCTCTGCCTTCAGTTCGCCGCGGGCACACGCCCGCCATTCCGGCCCCTGTCGTTCCCGTCTGATTGCGATGTCCATCGCCGAGGTCGTGTTCTGGTCGGCGCTCGCGCTGCTGGCGTACACGTACGCGGGCTATCCGCTCGTCGTGACGCTCGCGGCGCGCCGCCGGCCGGAAACGGCATCCGACCCTGACGTGCTCCCGCACGTGACGGTCGTGATCGCCGCCTACAACGAGGAAGCCCGGATTCGCGAGCGCATCGCGAACCTGCTGGCGCAGGACTACCCTGCCGATCGGCTCGACATCCTCGTCGGGTCCGATGGGTCCACCGACCGGACGGCGGAGGCCGTGCGGGCGACGGGCTCGCTCCACGTGTCGGCGGTGGCCTTCGCGTTCAGGCGCGGCAAGGCGGCGTGCCTGAACGATCTCGTCCCGCGTGCGAGCGGCGACATCGTGGTGTTCGCCGACGCACGGCAGCAGTTCGCGCCCGACACGATCCGGAGGCTGGTCGCACGGTTCGGCGATCCACAGGTCGGCGCGGTCAGCGGCGAACTGCTGCTGCGTCCGGCCGGGACGTCGCCGGTCGGGGAGGGTGTCGGACTCTACTGGCGCTACGAGAAGCACATCCGCCGGATGGAGAGCCGGGTCGACTCCTCCGTCGGGGCGACGGGCGCCATCTACGCCATTCGCCGCCGGCTCTTCAGCCCCATCCCGGCGGACACGGTGCTCGACGACGTGCTGATCCCGATGCTGATTGCGCGGCAGGGCTATCGGGTGGTCTTCGAGGGCTCGGCGGTCGCCTACGACGCCACGCCGCCGCACGGCCGTGGGGAGCTCGCGCGCAAGGCGCGGACGCTGGCCGGTCTCTTCCAGCTGTTGAGCGCGCATCGCTGGCTGCTGTCGCCCGCGCGCAACCGGCTCTGGCTGCAGACCGTCTCGCACAAGGCGCTGCGCCTGTCCGGTCCGGCGCTGCTGGTGATGATGCTGGCGGCCAGCCTTGCCGCCGATGGACTGTTCTTCGATCTCGCGCTCGGCGGGCAGGCGGCGTTCTACGCCGCGGCGCTGGCCGGCGGCACGTTCGGACTCCGGCGACAACGCGTCCCGCGGCTGCTGGCGCTGCCGTGGACGTTCTGTCTGCTGAACCTGGCGGTCTGCGTGGCGGGCTGGCGCTTCCTGACGGGGTCGCAGCGCGTGACGTGGGAGCGTCCTGCGTGGGAGACGCCGGAGCGCTGGACTCCGGTCCGGGCACGCCGCGCCGTCAGGGGCTGAAAACGGAAGCGGCAGGCTCGGGATCGACCGGAGCCTGCCGCCTGCGGGTTCCGTCCGGACGCTACTGCGCGCCGGACAGCGTGACGTCGGACAGCTGCGTGCCGCTCGAGAAGAAGGCGGTGTCGACCAGCAGCGGGCCCGCGGCCGGGCGCGCGCTGCGGTAGAACAGCGTGCCGTTCCGGTAGTAGGAGACGACGCCCCTGTCGACGGCGATACGCCACCGGTCGCCGACCTGGTAGCGGGTCTCGGCGCCGACGTAGGCGCCGTTCTCGCGCACGTCCACGCCGCCGCCGGGCCAGAACTTCAGCCCGAAGTCGACATCTGCCTCGGACGTGTCGCTGTTGCCGACGCTCAGGCCGATGACGCGCAGGCCGCTGGTCTCGGTGGTCGTGAACTCGACGTACCCCGACCCGCCGAGCGGGATCGCCGCCGACGAGACCGCGCCGGCGTCCTGGCAGCCGTCGCAACCTCCAACCTTCGTCAGCGCGGTGCCGACGAGGTCGAGGTTCATCCGCTGCACCCAGGTGATCGGACCGCCGACACCGGTGCTGGAGCCGGGCGTCGCGGCCCCCGGCGCGCTGCCGGACATCACCGCGTTCGTGACCCGCCCATTCATTGACGTGAACGAGGTGTCGGCGACCAGCGGGAAGCGGACCCGGCCCCGGGCCCGGTGGAACACGGCCCCGTTCTTCAGGAACGCGATGCTGGTATCGCTCTCGACGTGCACGCGGAACACGTCGCCGGCGCGGAACGGCACCTCGACGTGCTGATACGCGCCGTTGAGCCGCACGTCGGCCACGCCGCCCGGCCAGAGCTTGAGGCCGAACTCGATGTCGCGCTCCGACAGATCGTCGTCGCCGTTGCTGAGCCCGACCACGCGCTGCGTCGAGGTATCCGGCGCGGTGAACTCGAAGTAGCCGCCCGCCGAGGCAATCGACTGCGCCGACGAGGCGCCGGCGTCCTGGCACCCGTCGCAGCCGGCGTTCTTCTGGAGGCTCGATCCGGACACCGCCAGGTTGCGCACCCGCTGCCAGACGACCGGCGACGCCGCGCCGGAGGCCGGCGGGGGCGGCGGCAGCGGCGACGTGCCGCCGCCGGAGAGGCCGTTGGCCACGGTGACGCTCACGCCGGCCGACGTCGCGGAGTTGCCCGCGAGGTCGCGCGCGACCGCCGTGATGACGTGCGCGCCGTCCGACACGGCCGCGGTGTTCCAGGAGATGGAGTACGGCGCTCCGGTCAGCTCGCCGCCGACCTGCGCGCCATCGACGAGGAACCGCACGCCCGCCACGCCGACGTTGTCCGTCGCGTTCGCGGTGAGCGTGACGGTGCCCGACACCTGCCCACCCGCGGGCGCGGTGACGCTGACGATCGGCGCGATCGTGTCGCCACCGCTCGTGCCGCCGCCGGACCAGCCGCCGTCGGTGCCGCCCGACGGCGGAGGCGCCGAGGCGCCGAGCGCGCCCGAGATCGCGTTGATGTCGGCGCCGATGTCCTTGCCGTCGCTGCCGGCGTTCTTGTACTCGCTGCCGGCCGCGAGCCGGTAGTCGCCGCCGCTCATGCTCACGAAGCCGACCTGATCGAACGACGCGGGGAAGTAGTTGCCGGACGGCGTGTTCCCCGAATTGCCGCTGACGAAGCAGTTCCGCGTCACCGTGTGGTTGCGGAAGTACGTCGACAGGGTCATGTTGGTGTTGCCGTAGGTGCCGTCGCCGCCGAAGCCGGCGCGCCCGTTCACCAGGTTGTCGCGGAACTCGAAGTTCGTCGTCGCCGCGCCCGACGCGACCACGACCTCGTTGCTCTGGAAGACCGTGTTGTGGACCACGGCGACGTCGGACGTCCCGGCGAGCAGCTGGATCCAGCGCCCGAAGCCGCCCCAGTTGCCGCCGTTCACGTCGACGAACAGGTTGTTCGCGATGCGGATGCGCCGCGTGGGCTGACTGGGACGGATGTCGTCCGAGCCGAGAATGTTGATGCCGGAGCTGACGTGCCGGACGATGTTGTTCGTGAACGTGATGTCCTGCACGACCGACCAGGGGGCCGTGCCGTCCTGGTTCCGGACCGTGAAGAGGATCGAGTAGCCGTTCTGCGCGTGCGGCCAGTTGTACTCGAAGACGTTGCCGTCGATGAGCACGCGCTGCGCGTTCTTCAGCTCGAAGATGTTCTTCACCGTCCACGCGGTGCCGGCGAAGCTCGAGTCACCCTGCCGCCAGCGGCGCGGCTTCGAGAACAGGTTGCGCCGCACCTCGACGTCGCTCGGCACGAGATTGCTGATCGTCGGATCCGATCCGCCGATGAGCACGTTCTCGCCCGCGGCCTCGAGGTAGTTGTTGACGATCTTGAACGGCCCCGGGCTGTTGGTGATCAGGATCGCCTGCGAGTCGGCGCCGACCTCGTGAATCTCGGAGATGTACGAGTCGACGACGGCGCTCGAGACCGCGTTCAGCAGGATGCCGCGCCGCGCGTTGCCGGTCGTGTTGCCGTGCACGTAGACCCGGTCGAACACGATGTTGTGCGGCAGCTGCGACACCGACGTGTCGCCGTCCTGTCCGAGCTGGATGATGTTGTAGTTGTGCCCGACGCCCGACTGGATGCCGAACTCGATGCCGATGAAGCGGTAGTGATGCGCCCCCCGGTCCGACATGATGGCCGGCTGGTTGTTGGCGGTCACGATCTTCGGCATCAGCGACGCGTGCGACGGCGACACGCGGCTGCCGGGCCCCGGCAGCTGGCCGGCCGCGGACGACCGGATGGTGATCCAGCCCGAGCCGGCCTTGTTCCGCAGCCGGAAGTTGCCGGTGAACCTGGCCCCCGCCTGCAGGACGATCACGTCCCCCG
Source organism: uncultured Bifidobacteriaceae bacterium (assembly GCA_964446605.1). GTDB lineage: Bacteria > Acidobacteriota > Vicinamibacteria > Vicinamibacterales > JAENWD01 > JAENWD01. The sequence continues at coordinate 8,779 of CAYUPN010000035.1, forward strand.
GGACGGCCGAATCGAGCGCACTCTGGAGGTTGCCTCCGGCGTTGACGGTAATCGTGCGCCCGGTCGGCGAGACCGGACTGGTGTTGAGATACGTGCGCGGCGGGGCCGGCGCTGCGGCCGTCTGCGCCTGCGCGGCGGCAGGCAGCAGCGAGGTGACGAGGGTCACCGCGCCGAGCGCGGCCACCCAGCGACGTGAGTTCGGCAATGTGTCTCTCCTTTGCCAGGTCGGGCGCGCGGCGTTCGTCAGGCGCCGGCTCGTCCGCAGCGAAGAGCACACGCAGGGCATCTCCGCTACGGCGATCACGTGCCTGAGCACCTGGAATGAACGCGCGCGTCCGACGGACGTGCTGGGCCTGACACTCAGCAACGAGGGTGCCACCTCGGCCGTTCGCGCGCGGAAATCGTCCGATCACGCAGTGCGGTGCAGGCCCCTTAGTCCCACTCCTGCCCCCGCTGCGATGCGCATACGTGGCCCGACGCCTTCAATGTCCGCGCTGCGGCAGCCGCAAATACTGGGTTCTGGCCGACGGACGGCGGCGCTGCGCGCGCTGCCGCATGGACTGGCGCCCCGGCCGTCTGCCCCTCCGGCTGACACCCCGCGAGTGGCGACAGCTCGTGGGATGGTTCGTGCGCGACGCACCCGCCGACGCCATCGCCCGCGAGACCGGCGTGCACCGCAAACGGGTGCTTCGCGCGCTGACAGTCGTGCGCACCGCGATACACCGTGCGCTCGCCGAAGAGGACATGCCGCCGGCTCCGCTGGCGGCCACGGAGACGCCCCCCGTCATCGGGATCAGGCTCGACGCCGGGGGGCCGCTCGCCGAGCCGGTGCTCTCGATCGACCCGCGGGCGCTCCGGAAGCGCGACCGTTCCCCGGCCGATCTCGGACAGCGCCTGCCGGCGCTCGCGCCTTACGCGGCAATCGTGTGGCGGAACCAGCTCCGCTGGACGCGTGAGGTGACGGACGCCGAACGGAGCGACATCGGCGCGTTCTGGGCGTTCGTGCGGCGTCAGCTCACATCGCGCGGTGGACGCCGTCGCGAGCGGCTTGGCCTGTTCCTTGCCGAATTCACCTGGAGATACCGGACGCGCCGGCAGCCTCTGGAGCTTCGCACGCGCGAGATCCTGCGGCTCATCGGCGGCGGTGCGGTGTCGGGAGTGGGACTATCCGGGGTTGACGAACGGGGGCCCCGGAAGGGTACGGACCGGCGCGCGGATGGCAACGGTCCGGGTGTAAACAGGTAACGGTTGGGGTGTAACTAGCTCGACGGCGTCGGCATCCCGACTCGCCGGACGGCTCACCGACCGGGGAAGGGCACGGTCATGAAGACCCTCGGCCAATTCATTCGTGAGCTGCGTCAGCAGCGTGAACTGTCGTTGCGCGAGCTCGCGCGCCGCGCCGGCGGACTCTCGGCGGCGTTTCTCTCGGACGTCGAGCTCGGCCGGCGCTTTCCCTCGCAGCGCGTGCTCGCCAATCTCGCGCGCGCCCTGGACGTGCCGATCGAGGAGCTGGCGCAGTACGACACGCGTCCGCCCGTCGACGAACTCAAGCGGCTGGCGATGACGAATCCGGCGTTCGGACAGGCGCTGCGGAAGCTGATCGACCGGGATGTGAGCCCGGAGGACCTGATCGCGCTCGCCGACCAGCGGTCCGAGCGCGTCAGCCACTGAAGCGTACCAGTACGGGTGTCTGACACCCGTACTGGTACAGATTCGTCGCCCGGCGAACGGATTCGTCTACGTCAGCTTCGGGATTTCGAAGCCGCGGCGGTACTCGCGGGTGAGGAGCGCGTCGGCCTCGCGGTCGTCGACGAACCGCTCGGCCGCCCCGTCGAACCGCAGCGCGCGGCCGACCCGGTACGAGATGTTCGCCAGATGCGGCAGCGTCGAGGACAGGTGCCCCTCGAGGACGTCGCACGCCAGCAGCGACGGGTCGTTCGCACGCACCGCGTCGAGGAAGTTGGCATAGTGCGGCGACTCGATGGCGGTCAGCACGCGCGGGTCGCCGCCGCCGTCCGCGCCGGGCGGCGCGCTCGACCCCGGCCCCTTCTCGTTCTTCCGCCCGTGATACGCCTGCCACTCGCGGCCGTTGCCGTCGATCCACAGCCAGCCTTCCGAGCCGTAGAACAGGTTCCCGATCGTCTGGGTCCCTTCCTCGTTGGTGTACTGGCCGCGCGTGGCGAACTCCAGGATCACGCCGTCGGCGTACTCGAAGAGCGAGGTCTGCGTGTCGGGCGTCTCCTGCGAGGACTCGGGCCCGAAGTAGCCGCCCATCGAACTGACCTTCACCGGATGCTCGTTCTGTGCGAGCCCCCAGCGCGCGATGTCGAACTGGTGCGGTCCCTGGTTGCCGGTGTCGCCGTTGCCGTAGTCCCAGTGCCAGTGCCAGTTGTAGTGGAAGCGGTTCCGGTTGAACGGCCGCTCCGGCGCCGGACCGAGCCAGAGGTCGTAATCGACCTTCCCCAGATAGGCCGTGGTGTACGGCGGCTCGGGAGTGGTCGCCTCGACCTGCATGAAGAACGTCTCACCCGGCGCCATCGGGCCGTCCGGGTACTTGCCGATCGACGGACGCGGCTTGAAGCAGAGGCCGCGCGCCATGTAGACCTTCCCGATCCCGCCGCCGTGGATGTACTTGATCGCCTCCTGCACGGCCGGGCGGCTCCGGTTCATCGTCCCGACCTGCACGACCTTCTTGTACCGATCCGCGGCGATCACCATCTGCCGCCCCTCCCACACGGTGTGGGAGGACGGCTTCTCGACGTACACGTGCTTGCCGGCCTCGAGCGCCCAGATGGTCGCCAGCGCGTGCCAGTGGTTGGGCGTCGCGATCACGACGGCGTCGATGTCCTTGTCGTCGAGCACGCGGCGCAGGTCCTGGACGAATCCCGGCTTGTAGGTCGCGACGTCCTTCAGCCGCTCGTCGTGGATGCGCGCGTCGGCCAGGTTCGCGTCGATGTCGCAGAGCGTCTTGATCTCGGCGTTCGGCAGGCGGGCGAAGCCGCGCGTGAGCGCCCGTCCCTGCCCGCGGATGCCGATCGTCGCGAGGACGACGCGGTCGTTGGCGCCGCGGATGCGCGTGCGCGCCGCCGCGCTCAGCGGCGTGATGAAGTCGGCGCCGGCCGTCAGTGCGGCCGCGGCGACGCCGCCGACGCGCGTGCCGAAGGCGCGGCGGGTGATTCCGTGGGGTCGGTTGTTTCGAGGTGCCACGTCCTGCCCTCCCTGCGGCGATATCCTACGCGCCACCGGCGCCGAGCGCAAAACGGGGATCACGTCGGATCGGGTCGGATCAGGTC
>CAYUPN010000035.1:12171-36397 GCA_964446605.1 uncultured Bifidobacteriaceae bacterium
CCTGCTCAGGGCTTGCCCGCCGGAGCCCCGCCGGAGGCGGGCGAAGGCGGGTGAAATCGTTTCCTCGTATCTGACTGATCTGGAAACGTTTACCGCCACACCGCGACACGTCCGCATGCTACAGTCGCTGGCAGGAGGGCTCGTGCAGGCCGGCATACCCGGCCGCGCGGACGCACGCAGGCGCATGGACACGCACGCACAGACGCAGGGGCAGCTCGGCAAGCCGGCCGACCAGTTCCGCAACTACGCCGCCGAGGCGCGGGACACGGTCAAGGAGTTCTACCGGCTGAATCACACGCACCAGACGCTCGACTTCGTGCTCGGGAAGAAGCGCGAGTACCTCTCGCTCAACCGGAAGCGCATGAAGGTGTGGGAGGCGCTGGAGTACCTCGACACCCTGGTCGACGACTCCGACCCCGACGTCGACTTCACGCAGATCGAGCACGCGCTCCAGACGGCGGAGGCCATCCGCCGCGCCAACCAGCCGCGCTGGTTCATCGTCACCGGCCTGATCCACGATCTCGGCAAGATCCTCTGCCTCTTCGGCGAGCCGCAGTGGGCCGTCGTCGGCGACACGTTCCCCGTCGGGTGCGCGTTCTCGGAGAAGTGCGTGTACCCCGAGTTCTTCGCGCACAATCCCGACAGCACCCACCCGGTCCACTCGACGCAGCACGGCATCTACCAGCCGAACACCGGCTTCGACAACGTCCACCTGTCGTGGGGGCACGACGAGTACGTCTACCACATCGTCAAGGACTACCTGCCGAAGGAGGCGCTGTACGCGCTCCGGTACCACTCGTTCTATCCGTGGCACAAGGAGAACGACTACGACTACCTCGCGAACGACGAGGATCGCGAGATGCTGAAGTGGGTGAAGGCGTTCAACCGCTACGATCTCTACTCGAAGGGAGACGGGCGGCCCGACGTCAAGGCGCTGAAGCCCTACTACGAGGATCTGGTCGAGGAATTCTTCCCGGACCCGCTCAACTTCTAGTCGGCCCGGGGATCCCGGATGACGGAAGGCGCGGCGCGAGCCGCGCCTTTGTCGTGTACGGACGCCGGCGGCCAGCGGATCAGCATGGATCGCAATCGATACGGATCGTGTTCGGGAGGCGGCCGGATGCAGGTCTGTCCGCCGTACTCCTGTGCTATAACAACGCGCATCCGGACACGCGGTTCACGGTCACTCTTCCGCATCCGCACCAGACGTGTCTGACTCGAGAGCGATTCGGTGTCCGATTTCGAGCGTACGCATACGGCCATTCCCCCCTTCACGCCTCGCCGGTCCGATCCCCTGCTGCAGGAGGATCAACCAGACGACTCGTTCGAAGCGGAACGGCCGCTTCAGCGCGAAGGGCTGCCGCCCGGATTCCGGATGCGGCATGATGCGCATTACGTGGACCAGTTGATTGCACGGCACGCCGCTCCGCAGGTCCGGCTCATTCCGGTCCGGGACATCGAAGGGGGGCACCCCGTCGAGTCGGCCGATCTCCCGGAGTTGACGGCCTCCATTGCCCGTCATGGCGTCCTCCAGCCGCTGCTGGTGCGCCCACGCGGCGGACGCTTCGAGCTCATTGCCGGCTCGAAGCGGCTGGCTGCCGCCGGGGCCGCCGGCCTCAGCGAGGTGCCCTGCCTCGTGCATCCGGTCGACGAGGCCCGGGCGCGCGCGATGGCGGAGGCCGAGAACCTCCGGACCCGACCTGCCATGGTGCGGTCTCCGGCGGAGGCGGCGGGGATCACGGCGCCCGCCCCGGCGCTCACCGAGCTCACCCAGAGCCTGGACGCGATCGGGTCCTGTCTGCACCTGCTCGCCGAGCGCGACACCGCGCTGCGCGACCGCGTCGCGCTCGATCTGATCCGCACCGAGGTCCAGCGCGCCGGACGCCTGGTCCGCTGCCTCGACGCGCTCGAGCGTGAGCCGATGCTGGCCGCGGGGACCGTCGCGCTCGCGCCCCTCGTCAGCGGCGTGGTGGAGACTTTCGCGCCCGAGCGGCGGCTGTCCGGCGTGACGGTGACCGTCGAGGCCGATGACGCGCGCGTGCACGCGGACGCGGACTGGCTCGCGACCGCCATCGCCGGCGCGCTCGGCGGCACGCTGGCGCTCGTGCAGGGAGCCAGGGACGCCGCCGTGTCCGTACGCGTCGCCACGACGACGTCCCGGGCGTCGGCCGTGATCGAGATCGCGCAGAGCGCCCTCACGGTGCCGTCCCGTACGCTGACCCGCCTCTTCGACGCGCAGTGGACCGATCGGCCGGGCGGCTATGCCGCGGCCGTGCAGCTGGCGGCCGCGCGGCGAATCGTCGAGCAGCACCGCGGCGGCGTCGAGGCGGTTCCGGGTGAGCGCGGCGGCTCACGCCTCGTCCTGCTCCTGCCGGCCGTCTGAGACCGCGCCGCCGGCAGGCCGGGTTTCCCCATGCAGGTGCACGACGCCCATTGCCACTTCTTCTCGCGCCGGTTCTTCGAGGCGCTGGCGGCGGCGGATCCGCAGCGCCGGTTCGAGACGGAGCCCGTCGACTCGGTCTGCGCGACGCTCGGGTGGGACGCGCCCGGCGACGCGGCCGCGCTCGCCGCACGGTGGGTCGCCGAGCTCGATCGCCAGCAGGTGGGACGGGCCGCGCTGATTGGCAGCGTGCCGGGCGACGAGGAGTCGGTCGCGGCGGCCGTCGCGCACGCGCCGGACCGCTTCGTCGGCTTCTTCATGCTCGACCCGCTCGCCGGCGACGCCGTCGCGCGCGTGGAGCGCGCGCTCGGACCGCTCGGACTGCGCGGCGTCTGCCTGTTTCCGGCGATGCAGCGCTACCCGCTGCAGGACGCGCGGGTACTGGCGGTCATCGCGCGCGTGGCCGCGACCCCCGGGGCCGTGCTGTTCGTGCACTGCGGCGTGCTCACCGTCGGCGTCCGCCGCCGGCTCGGCCTGCCGAGCCGGTTCGACATCCGTTTCGGCAACCCGCTCGACCTCCACGCCATCGCGCTCGCGCATCCGGAGCTGCCGATCGTCGTCCCGCACTTCGGCGCCGGCATGTTCCGGGAGGCGCTGATGCTCGCCGACCTGTGTCCGAACGTCCACCTGGACACGTCGAGCAGCAACGGATGGATCCGCTACCACCCCGGTCTCACGCTCGCGGGCGTCTTCCGGCAGGCGCTGCTCGTCGCCGGCCCCGAGCGGCTGCTGTTCGGCACCGATTCGTCGTTCTTCCCGCGCGGGTGGAACCGTGCGGTGTGGGACGCGCAATTCCGGGCGCTCCGGGAGCTGAACATCCCCGAGCCCGACGTCAGCGCCATCGCGGGCGGCAACTTCGCGCGGCTCTTCCCGGCCCCGGCGGCGGGCTGACGCGCAAGCCCGGACCGCACACGCCCGGGCGGGCGTTCACGATCCGCGGGCCGGAATGGTAAACTTGGCAGTTCCTGCCTGACGGCGAGTGTAGCTCAGGGGTAGAGCACCTGACTGTGGCTCAGGGGGTCGCGGGTTCGAAGCCCGTCACTCGCCCCAGATTCCCTTTTCAGCAGACGGTTCGTCGACGGGCCCTCGGACGCCCCGCGCGTCAGGGCTCGCCGGGCCGTTCCTCCTTCCGGTTGATCCGCCGCTCGACGGCCGTGAGCGTGCCGAGGATCAGCCAGGTGAGCAGCGTGGCGAGCACCGCCAGCCCGCCCTGACCCAGACCCGCGGTGATCCCGATCGCGGCCGTCATCCAGATCGACGCCGCCGTCGTGAGCCCCTTGATCTGCCGCGCGTCCTCCAGCTTGAGGATGGCGCCCGCGCCGAGGAACCCGATGCCTGCGGCGACGCCCTGGACCACACGCGACACGTCGGCGATCCGCATCGACTCGTTCAGCGACGCGACCACGAAGAGCGCCGCACCGACGGCCACGAGCATGTGGGTGCGCAGCCCGGCGGGCTTGCGCATCAGCTCGCGATCGAGGCCGACCAGCCCGCCGAGCAGCGCGGCGACGCTCAGGCGCACTGCGACGCGGATGAGCTGATCCGTTTGCGGCCACAGATGAGAGAGCTCGTCGGTGATGATGTCCAGCATGCGCTACGTGGGCTTCACTTTGAGGACGCCCGTCCGCATCAGCACGCCGGAGAAGTCGAAGACGTGGCGCACGCTGCTGATGCTGCCGTCCGCGAACGTGTACTCGGCCGCGCCATGCATGTCGACGTGCGTGCCCGCGCCCAGGGCCCCGAAGAAGGGCCCGTTCGACGTGCCCTTGAAGGACCAGAAGACCGCCGCACGGTGGCCGTCGACGAGCGGGCCGTCCCAGGTCAGCTGCAGGTCCGGAAACGCGGAAAACCAGTAGCGATAGACCTCGAGGATCTTCGGTCTGCCCCGGACCACGCCGTGCGCAGGACTCTCGAAGGTGCCGTCCGGCGCATGCAACGCCGCCAGCGCCTCCGCATTGCGGTTCAGGAATGCCTGCTGGTGCCGCTCGAGCAACGTCACGATCTCGTCGTGAGTCATGCGCCGCCTCCCGTAGTTGGGGCTACCAGACTAGCAGGAAATGACGGTACGGGAAGTGGGCATCGCGCCGGCCCGGCCGGATTTCCCCGGGCCTGGGGCCTTTGGCTTCGGGGGGCTGGGCCGTCAGAAGATCTTCTTCACGTCGACGCCGAACCGCGGCTGTTTCGCGGTGCCCCTGACGGTGATCGGCAGGACGGTGCCGGCGCCATCCCTGGCCAGCAGCGGGTCGAAGGGCTTGAGCACCCAGCTCTTCCATCCGGTCATGGTCTCGGAGGCGCGGGCGTCGAGCCTCACCGTGCCCTTGAAGTCGAGCGCGCCGCCGCGCAGCACGTACTTCCCGTCGAGCTGGACCAGGCCGCCGCGAACGGCGAACCGCACGCCCGTCAGCGAGAGCGTGCCGTTGCGCAGCCGGAACCGGCCCCGCATCGCCGACGTCACGTTCTCGATCTGCTCCTCGGTCGGCTTGCCGCGCCCGCGCCGGCTGAACTCGTCGATCTTGTCCTGGATCCCGCGGCTCGCGAAGCGCAGATCGTCGACGGTGAACGTGCCGTCGAGCGCGAGGCGGTCGGCGACGCGCGGTTCGCCGGGCGGCAGGTCGAGCGTCGTGTCGAGCGTGAGCGCACCGCTCATCGGCGGGCGCGGCTCGTCGATGGCAAGCCGCAGCACGTCCTCCAGGCGGCCGTTCGCGATGGCGACCGTCAGCGAGACCGTCCGCCCCTTCCGCCCCGGCGTGTGGACCACGCCTCCCCGGGCCGTCAGCGGCGTCGTGCCGAGCACGGCCTGCACGTCGTTCAGCAGGGTGTCGCCGTTGCTGCCGTCCACGACCGCCGTGAACGTCGTCTCGAGCGGCAGCGCCGCGCCGCCGATGTCGAGCGAGAAGTCGGGCGTACGCGTCGTCCCCTCGACCGCGATGCGCTCGAGCGGCCCGTTGAACCGGCCGGAGGACTCGAGCGCGCCGCCGATGCCCTTGATGGTGCCGAGATCGGCCTGCTCGAAGCGGTACTCGCCGCCAACCTGTGTCAGCGCGGGGTCATCGGCTTCCCACGGGCCGAACTGCCCGGACGCGCGGATGACGCCCTGCGGCGTCGGGTTCGTGAGATGCGCCTCGAAGCTGACCGGGCGATCGAACGCGGCATCGGTCAACGCCACGTTGTGGATGAGGAACGTCTTCGGCGGCCGATCGGGCTTGCTCGACTGCAGCGCGAGCGATGTGTCGGTCACCACGATGCGTCCGATCACGACCGGCGACGGACCCCGCTCCCGTGTCTCCCCTGCGCCCGGTCCTGCGGCGGCTGCCGGCGCCTCCGTCTCCTCCCGGACTGGCGGCTCGTCCGCCTGCCGCGGCGTCCCGCCTTCGGCCGCGTCCGGCTCTCCGCCGCCGCGCTTCGGGATGAAGATGGCCAGACGCTCGATCTCCACCGAATCGATGCGAATGGGGGACCTGAGCACCGCGAGCACCGGCGCCGCGATCGTGAAGCGGTCGATGGAGATCAGCGGCGGCACGTCCGGCGTCTCGCGCGCGTGATGGAGCACGAGACTGCGTCCCTCCACGTGCACCTGCCAGCCGAGCGCGACCTGCAGGTCGGCAAGCTCCACCCGCGCGCCCAGTTCGTCGGACAGGATGCGGACGATCTGCGCGCGGACCCGCGGCATCTGCCAGCGGTAGACGAGCACCGCGGCGATGACGCCGACCACGCCGAGCGCGACGGCAATCCCAAGCAGCCACAGCGTCCGGATGCGGCGGCGTGGCGTCTTCTGTTCCGCAGCCATGCAGTGGGCTCTCTACTGGCGCATCCCCTGTCCGCAGTCGGCCACGTCAGCCTGGTCCGGCGCGCCGTAGCGCGCCTGCGTCAGGCCCGGGCTCCCGCCGGGGGGCAGCGCCAGCACGAACAGGTTGTCGTAATCCGACTCGCAGAGCTCGTCGAAGCCCGGGCCGCCGAGCGCGGCGATGATGACCGGCACGGTGTTGGTGTGGCCGACGACCAGGACCGTCCGGCCGGCGCGGCGCACCGCGTCGGCAACGGCCTGCGCGTGCGCGCGGGTGTCCGATCCGGCCGGCACGACGATCGGCGTGAGCCCCAGCCGTCGTGCCAGCGGCTCAGCCGTCTCGCGCGTCCGCCTGAACTGGGTCGTGACGATCGCGTCGACCCGCGCATGGGCGAGCGCGGCGGCGAGGGCGTCGGCGCGGGCCCGTCCAGCGGCGGACAACGCGACGTCATCCGCCGGCGCCTCCGCCTTCTCGGCGTGGCGCACGAGCAGCACGAGCTGCGACGGCTCGTCCGCCATGGCGGGAGCGGCACACAGCAGCAGCAGGATCGCGAATACCTTCGACACGCGCATGGAGCCTCGTCCTCTCACGGCCGGAAACACCTTTCAGGAGCACGGCGATCATATGCGAGCCGCGAGGCCGCGTCAGAACGCCTGGCCAATCGCGAAATACCACCGGCCCGAGTTGTTCCGCTCGTCCTGATTCACGGGATGGCCGTAGTCGACGCGCAGGACGATGAACGGCAGCAGCAGCCGGAGCCCGGCGCCGACGCTGTTGCGGACCGTGAGCCCGGGGAAATCCCCGCGCGCGCCGTAGATGTGCGCGTAATCCCAGAACGTCGTCCCCATCACACGCCTGAAGATCGGGAAGCGGACTTCCTGGTTGAGGACGATGATCGTGGTCGTGCCCTCGACGGCCGTGGTCAGGTTCTGCAGCTGGAGCGTGTCGTCCTCGTACCCGCGCACCGTGTTCGCGCCGCCGACGCGCAGCCGCTCGGTCGTGATGAGCCCGCGTCCGGGACCGCCGGACAGTTCGAGCCGCGCGGCCGTGCCGAACGTCACGCGCTTCCACGGCACGAAGTAGAAGTTCTGCGTCAGGTACTTGCTGAATCCCAGCGTCGAGCCGAGCAGCTCGGGACCGAGCTCGAAGCTCGACGAATGGAAGCCTCCCTGCCGCGTGTCGAGCACGTTGTCGCGGTCGTCGAGGACCAGCGTGCCGAAGAGCCGCCCGATGTTGGCGGCGACCTCGACGGGCACCGTGATCGGGAACGGGTTGGCCGGAATGGTCAGCAGGAAATCGAAGTTCCGCCGCTCGAAGTTGTAGCCGTAGCCGAACTGGAACAGCTGCCGCCAGCGAATCCGCTGGTCGACCGTGATGCCGCGGCTCCTGGAATCGAGCACGTTGCCGGCGCTGACCGTCTTCTGCCGATCCTCGCTGAGGAAGACGTTGGTCTGCACCGGCATGCCGAGAAACGTCGGACTGCTCAGGTACCCGCGCAGCGCGCGCTCGCTGCTGTTGATCCGCGCGCCGACGCCGCCCGTCAGCGCCCGGTTGAACAGGCCCCGGTGCGTCAGGTCCGCGACGACGCCCGGGTCGACGTTGCCCCAGCGCGGATTGATGATCGGCGAGACCGGATCGAACAGCTGGAAGCCGTAACGCAGCCGATACGGCGCCAGCTCCTCGACCGTGACGTTCGCGACGGCGCGCCCCGGCGCGCCGGCCTCGTCGGCGGGAATCGGATCGATCTCGAGATCGACGCTGCGGAACAGGCCGGTGTCGTACAGGCGGTCGCGCGCGCGCGCGATGCGGTCCCAGGCAATCGGCTCGCCGGGCTCGAGACCCGTCGTCCGTGCGATGAGCGCTTCCGACGTGTGCCGGTTGCCGGCAATCCGGATGTCCTGGAGGCGCAGCCGGCCGCCGACGAGGATCGTGAACACCAGGTCGACGGTCGCGCCATCGGGCCGCGTGGACGACTCCGCGGTGACGCGCGTGCCGCGATAGCCCGCGCGCCGGAAGCGCCGCTCGAGCTCGCGGATCGCCTCGGCCACCGACCGGTCCGTCAGCACCGCCCCCTCCCAGATCGGCGGGTCGAGGCTGACGTCGGGGACCGCGGCCACGCCCTCGACGCGGACGCTGCCGGCGCGGAAGCGCGGCCCCTCGGCGATGCGGACCGGCAGGCGGGCGGTGCCGCCGTCGAACACCGGATCCAGGACGTCGACTTCGGCGGCGAGATAGCCGTTGCGCCGGTAGAGCGCGAGCAGCAGCGTCTGGAGGCGGCGGGGCTGCGCCCACATCGTGTCCCGCAGGCCGGCCTGCTCCACCGCATTGACGATCGTGGTGCGGCTGACGCCTTCGTTGCCCCGGATGTCGAGCCCGCGATCGGGGAAACGCGGTCCCGGATCGACGTACACCGTCGCCGTCTTCACGCCCTGCACGACCGAGAAGACCAGCGAGATGTCCGGAAGCAGAAAGCCGTTGCCTGCCAGCCAGGGACGCAGCACGTCGGTGAACGCGTCCTGGAGCAGCCCGTCGACGGCGATCTCGGCCCAGGTCCGCCGCAGCGTGTCGAGCAGTTCCGCGGGCACGTCGACGCCGGTCACCCGCAACGCGGTCGGCGGGCCGGTTTCGACCAGGTAGCGCAGCGTGACCGGTGTCGCTGCCCCCTCCCGGGCTTCCGCCAGCGGTTCGTGACGGGTCGTGACGCGGGCCTCGTAGAATCCCTGCCCGAACAGCCAGTCCTCGACGCGGTCACGGGCGCGCTGCCACTCGTAGAAGTCGACGCGGTCGCCCTGTTCGATCCCGAGCTGCCGGCGGACGTCGGCCTCGCTCACCGCGCCGCGCACCTCGATCTCCAGCGTTCGGATGACGTCGCGACGGGTGCGCGCGCGCCGCTGGGGGCGGACGCCGCCGCCGAACGTGAGGTCGTGCCGCACCTCGTACGAGCGATCGTTGTCGTCGAGCTGGACGACGCGCAGCTCGAGACTCCGCAGCGGCGTCCAGCTCACGACCCACGTGACGTCGCCGCTCTCGCGCAGGCTCTGGCTGACGATCACCTCCAGGTCGGGGAACACCCGCTTGGAGAAGGTCACGCGCTGCGCCGGGTTCGAATCGGACGAGATCAGCGTCGGGTCGATCAGCAGGTCGCCGGGATTGGCCTGCTCGATGCGCACGCTGTCGAACCCGATCGCCCGGCCGACGGCGCCGACGATCTCGCCGGACAGCGCGGCCAGCAGCTGCTCCGTGACGGCCTCGCCCGGGTCCCCCGTCGGCCGCCGCTGTCCCGACAGCATGAGCGACGCGATGTCTGCCTCCGGCAGCGGCGGGTCCGAGCTCAGGGTCGTGTCGATGACATCGCCTTCGGACTGGACGTTGAGCGTGACCTCGTACCCGCCGATCGTCGTGCGCGCCAGCAGCCGGAGCTGCGGCCGCAGGTAGCTGGCGCCCCGGAACTCGACGCGTCCCTCATCGACCTGGTAGCGCCGGCCGCCGAAGAACAGCTGGCCGCCGGGGGCGATGTCGATCGTGCCGAGCAGGCGGGGATTGGCGGCCGTGCCCGCCACGCGCAGGTTCGCGCTCGCGACGAATTCGCCGTAGGTCGTGTCGACCCCGATCGTGTCCTCCGCGGACACGCGCAGATCGAGCACCAGCCACGGAGGCCCGCCGCTGCCCTCCTCCGCCACGATCAGGGCGTCCTGCCTCGGCGAGAGCAGCGAGACCAGACCGCCGGTGAGCAGCAGTGTCTCGCGGTAGGACGCCTGGGCCACCGTGATCGTCCCGCCCAGCGCGTAGCGGTCCTCCTCCTGCCCCGCCCGTTCCTCCAACGTCAGGTCGGCGTCGAGCGCCGAGCGGAGCCCGCGGAAGTCCACGAGCACGCCGCGCGCGGTGATGGCCAGGGAGCCGTCCGGCTGCCCGCGCCAGGGCTGCCGCATGTTGCCCGCGATGTCGACGGTGCCCCCGTTGAGCGATCCTGAAATTCCTTCGACGATCAGCCGGTCGTCCTGGAACCGGATGCCGCCGCTGAGCTCGCTCAGCACGAGGCGCGGCTGCGCGGTCACCAGCCCCGCGCCTTCGACCTCGACCAGGCCGTCGACCTCGGGCGCGGTGAACGGTCCCTCGACGCGCAGATCGAACACCGCGCGGCCGTCCGGCCGGTAGGTCCCGAACAGCAGGCCGGCTGCCCGCAGATCGAGATGGCCTTCGGCCTCGACGTTCAGATCCCCTGGACGCTCCCCATCCGGCAGCCGCACGGCGCCCTGCAGCGTCACGACCGTCGCGACCGACCACGGCGCGCCGATCGTCCACGGCTCGAGCGTGACCATGCCCTGCGCCAGCCGCAGCCGCGCCGGGCGGCGCTGCGCCAGACCGAGCTCCCGCGACTTGAGCACCGCGCGCTGCAGCAGGACCTCCGCGGTCACGCCTCCGAGAGACGGCTCCGTTGCGGTGGCCGTGAACTCGACGTGCGATTCGAAGCTCGTCGCCTGAAGCGCCTCGGCCGGCACGAACGGCTCCAGCACCTTCAGCGTCACGTCGTCGATGTGGCCGGACAGGGAGGCCGGCGGGACGTCCCGGCTGGCGCCGGGCAGCCGCGCGAACCACGCCGGCACGGTGCCGGTGACTTCGAGGTGCGCCCCCTGCCAGTGCGCCTCGCCCTGGCGGATGTGCAGGGTGTCGTCCGCGAGCTCCACGCCGAGCGCGATGTCCTGCAGGGGCGGATGCTCCCCATCGCCGAACAGCCCCTCGCTGAGCGTCAGCGTGCCGGTGAGCGATGGGCGGTCCGCCGGTCCTGAGGCCTCCGCGCGTACCGCGATGGCCCCGCTGATCTGCGCCCGGCGAAGCGCGTCGGGCAGGAACCGGAGCGCCAGCGCGCGGAGATCCTCGAGCGAGCCGTCGAGCGCGACCGACACGCGCTCGTCCGGACGCCCCAGGCTGCCAGCGGCGGTGAGCGTCGTCCGCCCCGCGCGGAGGCCGCCGTCGATCGACAGCACCTCGCTCTCGTACCGGGCACTCGTCCGCGGGTCGACGCCGAAGGCGAGGAGCACTTCGTCGCTCGCCGGCTCGGTGGACCGGTCGAGCAGCCGCCCTTCCAGCCGCGCGACCTCGACGGCCGCGCGCTCGATCTGCCGGTCGCGGGCCGTACCCGTGACCCGTGCCTCCAGCGCCATCGCCCCGAGGTCGAGCGTGATCCCGCCAACCGTGGCGCCCAACGCCGAGTCGGCCGTCTCGACCTGCAGGGACACGTCGAAGGGCATGCCGGCATCCAGCCGGGCCGATCCGGTCGCGGACGCGCCGAGCGCCGGGGCCTGCAGATCGAAACCGAGCGAGTCGTCCACCGGCCGCGTCTGCAGGTCGAGCCTGCCGAATGCGTGCTCTCCGAGCATGACCGCGGGGGCCGTCAAGTCGGCGCGTAACTGCGGCGACTCCGTCGTGCCCGCCAGATCGACGCGCCCCGAGACGTCGAAGACGAGCTGCGTCGATGCGGTGTCGCCGGCAGGGGTTCGGAGGGCGGGTACCGCGATCGCGAACGGCAGCGTCGTGACCGCCAGCGTGCCCTCGAGCGCGCCGGTCCCGCGCGTCCAGCGCACGTCGCCCGTCACGGTCCCGTCGCCGCGGCCTGCGCGGATGGCTGACGCGTCGATCGTCGTGCCGTCGTACCGGACGTGGGCCTCGACGGCATCGAACGCCTGCCCCGCGACTTCCATCGGGCCGCCGCGCACGTCGGCCTCTAGGAGGTACTCGTCGATCGGACCGGTGAAGCGTCCGGTCGCGTCGACGACACCGGAGGCCGGCAGGTCGAGCTCGAAGCGGCGCATCCACGATTCCACCGGCACCGCGCGCGCCTCGAACGAGCCGTCGAACCGATCGCGCACCAGGTCGATGGTCAGCGCCCCCTGGGCCTCGCTCGGACCGGAGCGCGCGTCGAACGACTCGACGCGCACGGCGTCCGCGTCGGCGATGGTGCGCGTCTGGAAGGCGACGTGCGGCTGGTCGGGCCACTCGATGGTGCCGTCGAGCGTCGCCGTCGCGATCGGGTCGGCCAGTCCGCCCGCGAGACTCACCGTTCCCGACGTGCGTCCGGACGCATGCTCGAGATCGACCGGCAGCGCCGTCTCGAAGAGCGCCAGCCCCGTCCGGATCAGACCGGCCGTCTCCCCGTCGACCGCGAGCACGCCGGCGATCGGCCACCCGCTGAACTCGGCCCGGCTCGCGACGGCCGTCCAGCGCCCCTGAAGGGTGAACGCGTCGTTGATCCGGACGTCGGTATCGAACTCCCAGGGACCGCGCCGGAACGCGATGCCGATGCGTCCGCCCGCCCGCATCGCCGCGGCACTCCGGCCCGGCGCCGGGCGCCAGCCCGTTGCCGCGCGGCCGTTCAGCGCCTCTGCGCGCCAGGCGGTCCAGGTCCCCTCGAACGTGCCCTCCAGCAGCGACGCCGGCGTGAAGCGCGCGACCGCGTTCGAGTCCTGAAGCAGCGTCGTCAGCACGGCACGGAGATCGATGTCGCGTCCGCGAAGCGAGGCGCGGCTCTCGACGTCCTCGGCCCAGGCCAGCCGCGCGCTCCCCTGGACGAATCCCGGACCGATGCCCACGCGCGCACGGTCCAGCGTGACGGCGCGCGTGGAGAGCGGTCCGGCGGCAGTGAGATCGTGAAACCGGATCCCCCGCCATTCGAGCGACGACGCGCTGACTTCGACGTCCGCGAAGGCGTTGTCCCCATCCTGCGACGGCATCTTCATCGTGAGATCGAGCGCGCCGTTGGCGGTCTCGAGCGCCGCGAACCAGCCGGAGAGCTGGTCGGCGCGGACGCGGCCGTCCAGCGTCAACGCGAACCGGTCGTCTCCCTGGAAGCGGTAGCGGACGTTCGTCGTGAAGCGCCCTTCGGGCGAGTCGAGGACCAGCCTGTCGACGCCCGCCCGATCGGGCGAGAAGAACGCCCGGCCTGAGACGAGCGTGAGGACGGTCCCGCGCGAGTCGAGGCGCACGACGGTGCGTGCGCCCGGCGCGAGCGGTCCGGCCAGCTCGCCCGGACCACCGTCAGTCGGCAACAGGTCGACCGTGAATGCCGTCGTCTCCGATCGAAACCCCGCATCACGGTCCTCGTAGACGATGGTCGCGTTGCGGAGCCGGATGGCCTCGAATGCCGGGATGCGGGTGCGTCCGCCTCCTTCACGGGGACGGGTCCAGGCCGCCGGCACCGACACGAACCGGTCGTCGTCCCGGATGAGGTTCACGTGCACGTCGGTCAACGTGACGTTCAGCCCGTCGAGCCGCCCTCGAAACGCCGACAACGGGAAGCTGACCTCGGCGAGGCCCGCGGTCACCAGCGGCGCCGGGGCGTTCGCATCGCCGACGACCAGATCCTGGAGCCGGACGCGGCGCGTCAGGAGATTGAACCGGAGATCGCCGTAGCGGATATCGAGCTGCTGCCGGTCGCGCAGCACCTGCAGGCCGCGCTCGGCCAGGCTGCGCTGCACGGGTGGAAGATGCAGAACGACGAGGACGCCGGCCACGAGCAGGAGCAGACCCAGCACGGCGCGGCGCAGCCAGCGCCAGCCGCGGCTCCGAACGGGCGGTGGGGGCTGCCCTGACTCCTCGAACACCGCTCGATCTTAGCGCGGGGTTCGCAGGGTTCTGAGGCGGAGTGGACGGATGAGCTGCCGGGTGGAAACTATAATCGGGCAAATGCGTCAGGTTCCCGCGCTCGCAGCGGTCCTCGGGCTGCTTGCCGTCCTCATCGCGGCCTGCGCGCGGGAAACCGCATCGGCCACGTTCGACACCAGCCGCTGGAACGAGCCGTTCGAAGCGTTCCGCATCGCCGGTCCCGTGCACTATGTCGGCACGCGCGAGCTCGCTGCGTTCCTGATCACGACTTCCGGGGGGCACGTCCTGATTGACGGCGGGTTGCCAGAGTCCGCGCCGCTCATCGAACGCTCGATCGAACAGCTGGGGTTCTCGGTCAAGGACGTCGCCGTGCTGCTGACGACGCAGGCGCATTTCGACCACGTCGGCAGCCTGGCGGCGCTTGCCCGTCGCAGCGGCGGACGGGTGATGATCATGCGCGGGGACGCCGAGCTGGTCGAGCGGGGCGGACGTGGAGACTATCTCTTCGGCGACCGCCTCACATTCCCGGCCGTGCGCGTGAATCGGGTGCTCGATGACGGCGACGAGGTCGTCATCGGCGGCATCACCCTGACAGCGCGCCTCACCCCCGGGCACACGAAGGGCAGCACGACCTGGACGACGGAGATCGAAGCGGATGGGGCGCGGCTGCGGGTGGTCTTCGCGGCCAGCACGAGCGTGAATCCCGGCACGCGGTTGTCGGGCATGGCAACCTACCCCACGGTACGGCAGGACTACGAACGGGCCTTCGAGGTGCAGATGTCGCTCACGCCCGACATCTGGCTTGGCGCACACACCGGGCAGTTCGGTCTGGAAGCGAAACGCGCGCGGCAGAAGGCGGGTGGCCCCAATCCGTTCGTGGACCCCGAAGGCTGGCACGAGTCGGTACGCGCGCGCAGGGCCGCGTTCGATCGCCTCGCCCAGGAGGCGCAGTAGCGGCAGGCGGGAGGACGATGTGGACGATTTGGTACAGCGCCGGCTCCGGTACATCGAGCGTCAGAAGACTCTGCATGCCGAAACCGTCGACGTGCCGGTCGACGGGCGCGAACCGGAAGGGACCGGTCCGCTGAACCGGCACGGCAAGCCGCAGCTGCCGGTGGGCCAGCACGAGGTGCGCAACTGGCCGGTGCTGGATCTCGGCGACGTGCCCGACATCGGCCGGGACGCGTGGCGGCTCGAGATCGGCGGCCTCGTCCACAACCCGGTCACGCTGACGTTCGACGACCTGCTCGCGCTGCCACAGGTCGAGGACATCAGCGACTTCCACTGCGTGACCACGTGGAGCCGCTTCGACAACCACTGGCGCGGCGTGCGATTCCGCAGCCTGGCCGAACTGGTCGTGCCGGAGGATGCCGCGCGGTTCGTGTACTGCACCGGCTACGACCACATGCCCGGGACCGAGATCCCGTACACGACGAATCTCCCGCTCGCGCGGGCGATTGAAGACGACGTCCTGCTGGTGCACACGTGGAGCGGGCAGCCGCTGCCGCGGGAGCACGGCGGCCCCGTCCGGATGATCACGCCGAAGCTGTATGCGTGGAAGGGCACGAAGTGGATCAGACGGATCGAGTTTCTCGCGGAGGACCGGAAGGGATTCTGGGAGCTGCGGGGGTACTCGAACACGGCAGAGCCCTGGCTGAACGATCGCTACTCCTCGTGACGCGCCTCGCCGCCACTTCCGGCTGAACGCCCTCACCCGCCGGAGCTCCGCGGACCGCAGCGACGAGGCATGCGGCGGGGCGCTGCCCTTCACTCCGCGATGGCCGCTCCCGAAGGCTCAGGCGCGTCCCGTGTTGGTCCGACCACCTGCAGGGAGGTCATGGGCCGCGCTACAATCAGATGTCCGCAAGACAGGCTGCCGCGGGCAGCCGGGACGCAGTTCAGGAGCACCATGAGCAAGCGCACCACCAGCACCAACGACGGATCCACGCCTCGCCGCCGCTCGACGAAGGCGGCGGGCACCGGCGCCAACGCGCCGAAGCCCCGAGCGGTCCGCGCCCGGCGCACGCCGGCCGCGACGGCCGCGCCGATGTCCCACGCCGTCGAGGAATCCGTCGCGGCCGCCGTGCCCGTCCCGGCCGCCGCCTCCGTCAACGACGCCGCTCGCGCGCGGCGCCAGCCGACGCACGACGAGATCGCCACCCGCGCCTACTACATCGCCCAGGCCAACGGGTTCCAGAGCGATCCGTTCCTCGACTGGCTCAGGGCCGAGCACGAGCTGGCCAAGGCCTAGGACCGGCGTGGGGCGCGGCGGCAACGCGCCCCGCGCAGCCTTCCGCGGCCAGTCCTCCGGTCCGGATTCGGTGAGGGACGCGGCCCTGGCTCCCGCTTCGTGGCGCGACGATCCGGCATCGGTCCGCCCCATGCTGGCGACCGCGTCGGCGCCGCCGCCGCTCGCGGCCAGCGGCTTCGTGTACGAGCCGAAGTACGACGGCATCCGCGCCCTCGCCACCGTGGCGCCGGGTCACCCCGTGCCGTCCGTACGTCTGTACTCGCGCGCCGGCAACGACAAGACGGCGCAATTCCCCGCCATCGTCAAGGCACTGGCGCGCTATGCGCTGCGACTGCGCGCGCCGGTGCTCCTCGACGGCGAGATCGTCGCGCTCGACGCCGACGATCGCCCTGCATCCTTCCAGCGGCTCCAGGGCCGGCTGCACCGGCGCGAGATCAGCGCCGCGGACGACACGCCGACCGCGTACTACGTCTTCGATCTGCTGCGCGACGGTCCGCACGATCTCCGCGGCCTGCCGCTGACCGCGCGGCGCGCCGCGCTGGAGCGCGTCTTCGTGAATCCCGGCTCGCCGATGCTGCGGCTGACGCCGCAGGAGGCCGACGGGCGCGAGCTCTTCACGCGCGCACGGGATGAAGGCTGGGAAGGGCTGATCGCGAAGCGGGCCCAGTCCCGCTACCTCTCCGGCCGGCGATCGAGCGACTGGATCAAGCTGAAGATTCATCGCGAGCAGGAGTTCGTCGTCGGCGGCTGGACGTCGGCGCGCGGCAGCCGCGCCCACTTCGGCGCGCTGCTCGTCGGCGTGAACGACGACGAGGGGCGGCTGGTCTACTGCGGGCACGTCGGATCGGGCTTCGACGGGGCGGAGCTGGAGCGGCTCATGCGCCGGCTGCGCGAGCTCGAGATCCCGCGTACGCCGTTCGACGTGCCGCCCCCGGCGACGAACGAGGTCCCGCACTGGGTGAAGCCCGAGCTCGTCGCGCAGGTGCGGTTCACCGAGTGGACCGACGAGGCCCGGCTGCGCCATCCGACCTACCGCGGCCTGCGCGAGGACGTGGACGTGGCGCGCGTGCGCCGCGAGCCGGATGCCGTCCCGGCCGACGCACCGCGCGCGGAGTCCCCGGAGTCGGACGACAATGAGGCGCGCATGGCTGCGGCAGCGAAGAAGGCCGGCTCCACCCGTTCACGCGCGGCGTCACCGGGCCGGAGCGCCACGAAGCGCGCCGGCACGTCGAAGGCGGGGGCGCGCAGGAAGAAGAAGGCGTCGCGTACGCCCACGTACGAAGACGCGGCGCGACAGCTCGTGATCGACCAGCTGCACGAGCTCGAGCGCGCACGGCGGAGCGGCCCGATCGTCCTGCCCGACGGCGACACGCTGGACGTCGGCAACCTCGACAAGGTCTTCTGGCCCGCCGAGGGCCTGACCAAGGGAGACCTGCTGCGGTACTACGTGCAGGTCGCACCCTTCATCCTCCCGGTCGTCGAGGACCGCCCGCTCGTGATGAAGCGGTACCCGAACGGCATCGCGAGCGAGGCGTTCTACCAGCACCGCGCGCCGGATCCGATCCCGCCGGGCATCCGGACCGAGACGCTCCCGGACGACGACGTCCCGAGCCGCGTCGTCGGCGGCTCGCTGAAGACGCTGCTGTATCTCGCGCAGCTCGCGGCGATCTCGATGGATCCCTGGTTCTCGCGGGTCCAGTCGCCCGGCATCGTCGATCACATCGCGTTCGACCTGGATCCGATGCCGGGCGTGTCGTTCGAGACCGTGCTGGACGTGGCCCGCTGGCTGCGCGACGAGCTGGATCACGTCGACGCGGTGGGCATTCCGAAGACGTCGGGGTCGGACGGTCTGCACGTCTACGTGCCGATGCCGGAGGGCACGCCGTACGAGACGGCGCTGATCTGGGCGCAGATCGTCGCGACCATGGTCGCGGCGAAGCACCCGCAGCAGGCGACCGTCGAGCGCACCGTCCGCCGCCGCGGCGCGAAGGTCTACGTCGACTATCTGCAGAACATCGAGGGGAAGACGATCGCGTGCGCCTACAGCGCGCGCGCCAGCGAGTTCGCCGGCGTCTCGACGCCGTTGACGTGGGACGAGGTCGACGCCGGCGTCGACCGGCGCGACTTCACCATCCGCACCGCTCCGGCGCGCTTCGAGGAGGTCGGCGACCTGTGGGCGCCGCTGTTCACGATGAAGCCGCCGGACCTGAGGAAGGTGGAGCGCTACGCGCGCTAACAGAGGGCCCTGGGCTGGGCCTTGGACGTTAGGCTTTGGGCCTTGGGCTGGTCTGGGGTCAACAGAGGCGTACGGGCTGGCCCTCGCGGCGTTCGCAGTCACGCTGCCGACGTGTCTGTGCAACGCCGGCCGAGCGACCGGGTGGAGTATCGGCCGCGACTCCCCCGGCTTCGGACACCCAGTGTGACAGCGCGTGTCGTTCGGGTGGCCCCTGATGCCGCCACGCATCCAGACCAGCCCAAGGCCTGAAGCCGAAAGCCTAAAGCCCAGCCAAGGCCCAGAGCCTAAAGTCCAAGGCCTGGCCCAAGGCCCAGAGCCCAACCCAAGGCCAAAGGCCCAAGGTCCAGAGCCCAACGTTTACATCGATCCGGCCGGCTCGAATTCGAGCGCGACGCCGTTGATGCAGTAGCGCAGCCCCGTCGGCGGCGGGCCGTCCGGGAACACGTGTCCGAGGTGGCCGCCGCAGCGGCTGCAGTGCACTTCCGTGCGCGTCATGCCGAAGCTGCGATCGACGGTCGTGCCGACGGCTCCTTCGAGCGGCTCGAAGAAGCTCGGCCATCCGGTGCCGCTCTCGAACTTCGGGCCGCTCTGGAAGAGCGGCTGGCCGCAGCCGGCGCACGCGAACGTGCCCTCGCGCTTCTCCTGGAGCAGCGCGCACGAGCCCGGGCGCTCGGTCGCGTGCCCGCGCAGCACGGCGTACTGCTCCGGCGTCAGCAGGCGGCGCCACTCCTCGTCAGACTTCTCGACCGGGAATCGCTTCTCGCGGGTTTCCATGCTCCGATGATAGCGCCGGGCGCTCCTGATGCGCGCTGAGGGCCGGCCGTTCAGCGGGACCGCGATCCGCACCGGCCGCTGAACCCGCGACACACCACCGGCGGTCCCGGGACCGTGGCCGGGCGCACCCAGTCTGCTAGGATCCCGGTCGACGACATGAGCAACCACACCGATCGCCATTCCGCCCTCGTCGACGCGCTCGCGCGGTCCGTCTTCGACGGGCCCGGCCGCGTGCCGGCGGGCACGCGGGCGGCCGTCCGCGATCACGCCGCGCGGGCGGTGGCCGGTTCCGCGGATCCACCGCAGGCCTCCGGCGTGCCGGAGCCCTGGGCGCGCCACGTCGACGCGGTCGTACGGCACGCGTACAAGGTCACCGATGCGGACGTCGCCGCGCTGAAGGCCGCCGGGCACACGGACGACCAGGTGTTCGAGACGACGGTGGCAGCGGCCGTGGGAGCGGGCGTCGCCCGGCTCGAGCGGGCGCTGTCGCTGCTGAAGGAGGAAGGCTGATGCGGCTGGAGCGGGTCAGGCGGGGGCACCGGCTCCCGCAGAAGCTCGTGATGCTGATCATCCGGCTGACGACCGGCTTCCGTGCGCCGGACGTCGTGCGCACGCTGTTCTACCGGCCGGAGTTCTTCGGCCGGCACATGAACCGCTGGACGCAAACCGTCATGCGCGGCCCCTCGGAGTGGAGCGTCGGCGAGCGCGAGCTGTTCGCGGCGTTCACGTCGCGCCTGTTCCAGTGTCCGTTCTGAACGAACGCCCACGGCGCGGTCGCGTCGAAGGCATTCGGGGACGAGGCGCTGGTGGATGCGGTGCTCGCCGACTGGCGCACCGCGCCGGTGGACGCACGCGTGCGCGCCGCGCTCGGCTTCATCGAGAAGATGGCGCTGACGCCGGAGCGGCTCGAGGCGGCCGACGTCGCGGCGCTGCGCGCGGCCGGCCTGTCGGATGCCGCCATCGAGGACGCGATCCACGTCTGCGCGCTCTTCAGCATCTACACGCGGCTGGCCGACTCGCTCGGCTTCGACATTCCGAGCGCCGAGGCCTTCTCCGCCTCCGCCGACATGCTCCTCAAGCGGGGCTACGAGTAGCGGGACGACCGCGCGCGTGATCTCCGCATTCGCGAACACGCCGGAACCGGCCGGCACGGCGGGCCCCGGGATCGGCATGCGTCAGCGGGCCGGCTGGGTGCTCGGCCCCGCTCTGCTCGCCGCGACGCTCCTGCTCCCCGCGCCCCCCGGCCTGGAGACGGAAGGCTGGCGGACGGCCGGCGTCGCCGCGCTGATGGCGATCTTCTGGATCGCCGAGCCGATCCCGATCCCCGCGACGGCGCTGCTCCCGCTCGTGCTGTTCCCCGCGCTCGGGCTCGGCGACATCCGCGAGGCGGCCGCGCCGTTCGCGAACCCGATCGTCTTCCTCTTCCTCGGCGGCTTCGTCATCGCGCTCGCGATGGAGCGCTGGAACCTGCACCGGCGCGTCGCCATCCGCCTCCTCGGTGTGCTCGGCACGAGTCCGGAGCGCATCATCCTCGGCGTGCTGGTCTCGTCCGCGCTCGTCAGCATGTGGGTGAGCAACACCGCGACGGCGATGATGATGCTGCCGATTGCGCTGTCCATCGCCCGGCTGCTGCCCCACGACGCGACGAACCGCGAGCTGCAGGATTTCCGCGTCGCGCTGCTGCTGGCCGTCGCGTACGGCGCGACGACCGGCGGCATGGGCACCCTCATCGGCACGCCGCCCAACGCGCTGCTGGCGGCCTACATGAGCGACATCTACGGCGTGCAGATCGGCTTCGCGCAGTGGATGCTGCTCGGCGTGCCGGTGGTCGCCGTCGCGCTGCCGATCGTCCATCTGACGCTGACACGGCTGCTCTTCCGCGCCGGCCGGGCGCCGCTGCCCGGCGCGGACGACCTGATCGCGCGGGAAGGACGGCAGCTCGGTCCGCTCAGCCGCGGCGAGATCGTCGTCGCGATCGTCTTCTCCGCGACGGCGTTGTGCTGGGTCCTCCAGCCGCTGCTCGCCCGCGCCGCGCCGCTGGTCTCCGACACGACGATCGCCATCGCCGGCGCGCTCCTGCTGTTCATGATCCCGGTGGACGCCCGCCGCGGCCAGTTCGCGATGACCTGGGAAGCCACGAAGAGCGTGCCGTGGGGCGTCCTGCTGCTGTTCGGCGGCGGGCTCAGTCTCGCCGGCGCGATCGAACGGCACGGACTGGCGCGCTATCTCGGCGACGCGGCCGCCTCGCTCGACATGCTGCCGCTGCTGGTCCTCGTCTCGCTCGTCTGCTTCGGCATCCTGCTCCTCACCGAGCTGACGAGCAACACGGCCACCGCCGCCACGTTCCTGCCGATCGCCGGGGCCCTGGCGCTGAGCACCGGGCAGAACCCGCTGCTGTTCATGATCCCGACCGCGCTCGCGGCCAATTGCTCCTACATGATGCCCGTCGGCACGCCGCCGAACGCGATCGTCTACGGCAGCGGCTACGTCCCCCTGCCGCAGATGGCACGGGCTGGGATGCTGCTCAACGTCGCGCTCGTGCCGATTGTCGTCGGGCTGGTGTTCCTGCTCGGCGGGTTCGTCTTCGGCATCGAACGGGATATCCTTCCACCCTGGGCCGCGCTCTGACGGCGGGTGTTGCATGCATGCCCGCTCGAGGCAGCGTGACAGCGAACCACGCGACTAAAGCGGCACGATGTCTCACGCTTGAGAAGCCCAAAGCCCAAAGCCAAAAGCCCAAAGCCCAACGCCCAGAGGAGCCCAAGGCCCTACCCGATGGCTTTCCCGATAGCGCCGCCGATCGAGCCGATGCTGGCGAAGCTCGCCGAGGCGATCCCGGCCGGCGACGGCTGGCTCTACGAGCCGAAATGGGACGGCTTCCGCGCGATCGTCTTCCGCGGCGGCGACGAGATCTTCATCCAGAGCCGCGACCTCCGCCCGCTCGACCGCTACTTTCCCGAGCTGCACGAAACCCTCCGGCACGCGCTGCCCTCCGGCTGCATCGTCGACGGCGAGATCGTGATCGTGACGCCGCGCGGGCTGGACTTCGACCTGCTGCAGCTGCGCCTGCACCCCGCCGCCTCACGCGTCGCGAAGCTCGCCGCGGAGACGCCGGCGTCGTTCGTGGCGTTCGATCTGCTGGCGGCAGACGACGCGGATATCCGCGCGCGGCCGCAGGCCGAGCGCCGCACGGCACTCGAACAGCTGCTGCGCCGCGTGAAGCCGCCCGTCCATCTCACGCCGGTGACACGCGAGGCCGCGGTCGCCGCCGAGTGGCTCGATCGCTTCGAAGGGGCCGGGCTCGACGGCGTCGTCGCGAAGGCCGTGTCGGCGCGGTACGAACCGGGCCGCCGGACCATGGTGAAAATCAAGCATGCGCGGACGGCGGACTGCGTTGTCGGCGGCTTCCGGTGGCACAAGGCCGGGAAGGGTCTCGTGGGGTCGCTGCTGCTGGGCCTCTACGATGAACACGGCACGCTGCACCACGTCGGCGTGACCTCGGCGTTCACGATGGAGCGGCGGCGCGAGCTTGCCGCGGAGCTGGAGCCGCTCAGGAAGAACGCGCTCGAGGGGCATCCGTGGCGCGAGTGGGCGCAGGGCAGCGCCGCGGGCCGCATGCCGGGGGCGCAGAGCCGATGGAGCGCGGGCAAGGATCTGTCGTGGGAGCCGGTGCGCATCGAGCGCGTCTGCGAGGTCAAGTACGACCATCTGCAGGGGGACCGCTTCCGCCACGCGACGATCTTCCAGCGGTGGCGTCCCGACAAGCGTCCGTCGGACTGCCGGTACGATCAGCTTGAGGTCACGACCCCTTACGAGCTCGAGAAGATTTTCGGGCTGGCCGGTCGCCGCTGACCCCCTCCCATCCGGTCCTGGCCGTGTCGGGATCGAGCGCTTCCTGCGGCGGCCGCAGCGGCTCGGGCACGTGCCGCAGGTTCACGCGGATGCGCGTCCACGTCTGATGCCGGCCGTGCATCGCGTCGACGATGACGTCGTCGGGCGCCAGGTGCGCGGCGGCCTCGGGATGGCGCGCCTTCCAGCGCTCCAGTCCGGCGAGCGCCTCGTCCTTCTTCGAGGCGCGACCGATCTCGATCAGCGGATGCTTCGGCACGCGGCGGCGTGACGGCTGGACGCGCGGCGGCTCGCCGGACTGCTTGCGGTAGTGCGGCGGCCACGGGGCGTCGCCGAGCCCGTCACGTTCCTGGCGCGCGGCGAGATCGAGCAGCGCGTCGAGACTTCCCGGGGTCGCGTCGATGCCCGCGTGCCGATCGCCGAGTTCCGCGACGCGCGCCGGCATCGTCACCAGCGTGAAGTCCGCGGGATCGCATTCGTCGATCTCCTCCCACGCCAGCGGCGCCGACACGCGTGCGTCCGGCTTCGGACGCACGGAGTAGGCGCCCGCCACGGTCCGGTCCTTCGCATTCTGGTTGTAGTCGACGAAGACGCCGTGCCGCTCCTCCTTCCACCACTTGCTCGTCGCCAGCGCAGGCGCACGCCGCTCCACCTCGCGTGCGAGCGCGAGGGCGGCGCGCCGCACCTCGTCGAACCCCCACCGGCGGTGGATGCGCACCGATACGTGCAGCCCGCGCGACCCGGACGTCTTCGGCCAGCCCACGAGACCGAAGTCGTCGAGCACGGCATGGACGACGTGGGCGACCTCGCGGATCTGCGGCCACTCGACGCCGGGGACCGGGTCGAGATCCACGCGCAGCTCGTCGGGATGATCGAGATCGTCGGCGCGGACCGGGTGCGGATGCAGCTCGAGGCAGCCGAGGTTCGCCATCCACACCAGCGTCGCGGCATCACGCGGGACGACCTCCACGGCCGTACGCCCGGACGGGAACTTCAGCTCGACGACGTCGATCCAGTCGGGACGGGATTCGGGCGCACGCTTCTGGTAGAAGAACTCGCCGTCGATGCCATTCGGATAGCGCACCAGCACGTTCGGCCGGTTGCCCGCCGCCCGGAGGGCCCCCTCCGCGACCGCGACGTAGTAGCGCGCCACGTCGAGCTTGGTATGCCCAGCCTGCGGAAACAGCACCTTGCGCGGGTTCGTGATTGCGACCTCGCGGCCGGCGACGGTAAGGACTTCGCGTTCGGTCCGGCTTGGCATGACGTGGACGGCCGGGATCGTACCACGCAGG
>CAYUPN010000035.1:36497-37786 GCA_964446605.1 uncultured Bifidobacteriaceae bacterium
CAGCTCAAGCAGACGGCCGAGAAGTCGCGCCGGATTGGCGACTCCGAGATGAGCGACCGCGTGCGCTGGATCCGGACGTACGTGATCAGGGAGGCGGACGGCACGCTGGGGACGCTCTGCGTCTACCAGGCGGCGGATCCGGCCTCGATCACGGAGCACGCGAACCGGGTCGGCATGCCGGCCGACGAGATTGTCGAAGTCGTCGACACCGTGCTCGTACGCCCCGACCCCGGGATCGCGGCCGGGGCATAAGGGTCGACGCCGGAGGGATGCACGGAGCACGGAGCACGCGGGCGGGTGCCGTCGTGTTCCGCGCTCCCGCGCTACTCGAACCGGAGCGTGCCGAACTTCCGGAAATCGTGGAAGGTACGGCCCACCCGCGCCCAGTCCCACTGCAGCGTGCGCCCGCCGTCATAGTCGACGCGGTAGAAGTTCGCCCGCCAGCGTGTTCCCTTCTGTGGCGGGACGTTGCGCAGCGGCTCGAGGAGCGCGAACGGGATCTTGATCTCGGCGCGCCAGCCCTGAATCGTCGCGCCCGACTCCTTCGGCCCGCCGACGATCGTCGTCTCGTGGCGCACGCGGCGATCGCCGCCGTAGTGCCACGGACGCCAGCCCAGGAATCGCCCGTCGAGGTTCGGAATCAGGATCGGCAGCTCGCGTCCGAGCGGCGACACCTCGTACTCGAAATAGAGCGGGTCGCGCTCGTCGGGCCAGAGGAACGCCTCGAAGACGTCCTCCTTCCAGAGGTCGGAGAAGTCCTCTTCGTAGGTCGCGGTGAGCGTGCGGTCGACGGCATCCATGAACACGTAGATGCCCGTGGACGAGTACGCGACCTTGATGCGGGTCGCCGGGGCATCCGCCACGTTGTTGCGCGCGTTCAGCGTCGTCCAGGGCACCGCGTTCCACGCCGGGTTGTCGCCGCGCCCTGTGACGGCGAAATCCTCGACGCGCGGCACGGCGAGCTCGGGGAGCGCCGGGCTCTCCTGCATGGCGGCCGTCGGCGGCGATGCCGCTGTCGCGAGGAGAAGGGCGAAGAGAACGAGCGAAGGCATGAGTATTCGTCGAGTCATCCTGGATGATCCTCAAGAAAACGCAATCCGTTCGGCGCGAACGATCCACTCGCGCCCGCTGTGGCGGGGCTGAAGCCCCGCCGCTACAGGCCCCTCAAAAGGGCGCCGCCGCGCGGCGCGCCGACCTGATCCGCCCGCGCTCCTGTCGCCCGGCGCGGGCGGGACCCGATCAGACCTGATCCGCCGAAGCCCGCGACCGATGACACGCGGGCGAAGGCG
>CAYUPN010000036.1:0-34474 GCA_964446605.1 uncultured Bifidobacteriaceae bacterium
GTCCGTCGCGCTGACCACCCGGTACATCGCGGACGCCGCGGCGGCCGGCGCGCGCGTCGTCTGTTTTCCCGAGTGTTTCGTGCCCGGGTACCGCGCTCCGGGCCGCGCAGTTCCCCCGCCCGACCCCGCATTCCTCGAGCACGCCTGGTCCGCTGCCGGCGAGGCGGCCGCGGCGGCACGCCTGACCGTGATCCTCGGTACCGAACGCGTCGTGGACCGTGGTGTCGTGGCGACGGCGCTGGTGATCGCCGACGACGGCTCGCGGGTGGGCTTCCAGGACAAGGTGCAGATCGATCCGGGCGAGGAGCCGACGTACACGCCGGGCGAGGGGCGTCGAGTGTTCAGGGCGGGCCCGTTGACGTTCGGGATCGCGATCTGTCACGAGGGCTGGCGCTACCCGGAGACGGTGCGCTGGGCCGCGCGCCGCGGCGCCCAGGTCGTCTTCCACCCGCAGTTCCATGAAGCGGAGCCCGGTTCGTACCGGCCGACGGCGTTCGCCGACCCGGCCAATACCTTCCACGAGAAGGCGGCGCTCTGCCGGGCGGCCGAGAACACGTGCTACTTCGTCACGGTGAATTACGCGAGCGACGGGTCGCCGACGACGTCGGCCGTCATCCGCCCGGATGGGAGCGTCCAGTGCTATCAGCCGTACGGCGAGGAAGGGCTGCTGGTGGCCGATCTGGACCTCGATGCGGCAACCGGCCTGCTCGCGTCGCGGCTGCGGACGGAGCCGTGAGGCGTCGTAGGGCCGGAGCCCTGCGTCACTCCCGCACGACGACGAAGTACACCGCGAGCGACGCGACGACGAGCGACCCCACGAACAGGCCCGACGCGAAGAGCCCGAGCTCCGTCGTGACGAGCGGCGCCAGCGGGGCCGCGAATCGGGCGAGCGCGCCGGGCCGCAGCCACGACAGCAGGCCCGCGACGAGCCCGATCACGCAGGCGGCCGCCAGCGCCTGGGCGGCAAGCAGCGGCCGCGTCGCGCGGCGTGCGGCGTCCGCCCTTGCGCGCACGCGCGCCCGCCACAGCACCTGCCCGGCCGCCGGAATCGTGATGCCCTCGCCGGTCTCCGGCGCCAGGGCGCACGCGATGTCGACGACCTCGCGGCAGCAGGCGCAGACCCGCGCGTGCGCCCGAAGCGCCGCATGCGCCTCGTCGTCCCAGCGTCCCTCGACGATGGCCGCGGCAATCTCCGGTTCGTGGCGGCAGGACCGGACGTCGGTGCTCATGCAGGTCCTCCATTCGTGCCGGGACCTGCCGCGCGGCCGGCGCCTTCGGCTCCACCGGACTTCGCGATGCCACGTGCGCGTCCCAGCCGCGCGAGCAGCCGGGTCCGGGCGCGATAGAGCAGCGGCTTGATGCTGCCCGTCTTCAGGCCGAGCGTGCCGGCAATCTCGGCGTGCGACAGGCCGAGGATGTAGGCCAGCTGCAGCAGCATCCGGTCGCGCGACCGCAGTCCGCCCATTGCCCGGTCGACATCCCGCCGCTGTGCGAGGCGGTGCGCGGCGCGTTCGTCGCGCGGATGGGCCGCATCGGCGGCATCCGGCAGCGGCGTCTCCCGTGGCGTCCGCCGGTGCCGGTCGCGCAGCAGGTTCACGGCAATCCGGAACAGGTAGTGACGCCGGTGCTCGTCGCTCGCAAACGGCGCCGGGCTGCGCAGCAGCCGGTAGTAGGTCTCCTGGAACAGGTCGTCGGCCGCGGCGCGGTCGCCAGTGGCCCGCGCGAGGAATCGCCACAGCGGCCGCGCGGTCTGCTCGTAGAACACCCGGAACGCCTCGTCGTCCATTGCGAGCCCGTCGGCCGGCCGCTCGCTCGTCTCGAGCGCGAGTCGGCCGGCGTCGGACAGGGTCAAATCGCGGGTCGTCATCGTTCCGGGATGTCCAGGGTCGCGATCATCATGCACCAGTCGTCTCGTGCGCGGCCACTCCGCGCTGCCGGCCGTCGAGCAGCCCGAGCCGCTGCGAGAGGAACCAGGCGGCGAACGCGGAGAGCACGAAGCCAAGGCCGACGGCAATGACCACGATGCCGATCGATTCGATTGGCGCTCCGATGGCCTCGATCGACTGTCGCTTGCCGACGGCCAGCAGTGCGACGCCGCCAAGCGTGGCGACAATGCCGGCCTGGACCGACCAGAGCATGCGGGAGTAGGGCGCCGCGATCGTGCGCGCGGGCTCGGCGGCGTCGACGGGAATCGGCGCCAGCTCGAGGAAGCGGCGGCCGGCGGGCGTCTGGATGTACGCGAGCAGGTCCTCGGTCGAGGCGAGCCGATCCATCAGCTTCGTGTGGACCTCGTACTGGACCTTGGACAGTCGCAGCCAGCGCCGGTAATCCGCGATCTGCTTGATGAGCCATGCGACCGCCCCGACGAAGCTCGCAATGATGAGGAAGACCTGCATGGATTCGAACGCACGGGCCCAGGCGCGAACGGCTTCGATCTCGGGTGTGCTGGTCCAGGGATCCGAGTGCGGCGTGCCGAAGAAGTACGCGGGGTTGCGGGCCACCTCCGGGTGACGCGCAACGAAGGCGGCCAGCGCCGGATAGGTCGCGAGGTACGGCTCGCTCGCCAGCAGCGACGGGTCGTTCCGCAGCACCTGGCGCAGCGACGGCGGATACTGCCGCATGATCTGCTCCAGCCGGTCGCGCGTCTGATTGGCGTCGATGGACTCGACAGGGTGAACGGGGGCCGCCGTCACCGGCGGCTGGGTCATCGGCGCCTGGGTGGCCGGCTCCTGGCGTGCGTCGACGGGTCCCGAAAGCAGGAACGGAAGCGCGGCGAGCACGCCGAAGCGTCTGAAGAAGACAGTCAGCATCGAGGGTCTCCGGTAATCGAGGTCTCTCTGGCTACTACGCGCCAGGGGCCACGAGGTGAGCAGCGCGCCTCCGGCGGATGAGCTCGCCCGCCGGCGGTGCGCGAGTACACTGATCGCCATGCGTCGCTCATCCGTTTCCCTCGCGTTGTGCTGCGTTCTCCTCCTTGCCGCCGCCTGCGGCAGTGACGACGACGGGTCGCCGACCCAGCCGTCGCCGCCCGTGGTCCAGTTCAGCTCCAGCGATCTCCGGCCCGGCACCGGCGCCGAAGCTGTTGCCGGGTCGCGGCTCACCGTGAACTACACCGGCTGGCTGTACAGCGTCTCCGGCCCCGAGAACAAGGGGCAGCAGATCGACTCGTCCGCCGGGCGCGGGCCGTATTCGTTCACCCTCGGTGCGAACCAGGTGATTCGGGGATGGGACGCCGGGCTGGTCGGCATGCGGGTCGGTGGGCTGCGCCGCCTCGTCATTCCGCCCGAGCTCGCGTACGGCGCGACCGGGAACGGACCCGTGCCTCCGAACTGGCCGCTGATTTTCGACGTCGAGTTGGTGGCGGTCGAGTGATCAGGGGCCAGAGCCCGCGATCCAGATAAACTGCACCAGTCGCGCGACGTCCCCGCGCGAGGGTTGCAGGTGGCCACCGTGAGACGAGCCCTTCAAACCCGATCCTTGTGCGCGGCGCTGCTGCTGCTCGCGCTGAGTCCGGTTGTCGCCGCGCAGCCGGGGGACTCGCGCGAGGGCTGGACCCTCGTGTGGAGCGACGAGTTCGACGCGCCGGACGGCTCCCGGCCGGACCCGGCGAAGTGGGTCTACGACCTCGGCGGAGGCGGCTGGGGCAACGAGGAGCTCCAGACGTACACCGATCGCGCGGAGAACGCGTCGATTCAGGACGGACACCTCGTGATCACCGCGCGCGCCGAGCGCTTCACGGGCGGCGACGGCATCGCGCGCGAATACACCTCGGCCCGGCTGAAGACGCTGGGCCGGTTCGCGCAGACGTACGGCCGCTTCGAGGCGCGCATCCAGGTGCCGCGCGGGCAGGGGATCTGGCCGGCCTTCTGGATGCTCGGCGCCGATTTCCCCACGGCCGGCTGGCCGGCGTGCGGCGAGATCGACGTCATGGAGCACATCGGACGGGAGCCGGCGCTCGTCTACGGCACGATCCACGGGCCCGGGTACTCCGGTGCTGACGGCCCCAGCGCCCACGTGGCATTGAGCGGTCCCGTCGCCGACGGCTTCCACGTCTTCGCCGTCGAGTGGGAACCCGGGGCGATCCGCTGGTACGTGGACGACCGGCTGTACGCGACCCGGACACCGGCCGACCTGCCCGCGGAATCCCGCTGGGTGTTCGACCACGACTTCTTCATGCTGCTGAATCTGGCGGTGGGCGGCCGCTGGCCGGGCTACCCGGATGAGACGACGGTCTTCCCGCAGGCGCTGAAGGTCGATTACGTCAGGGTCTACAAGCGATCCATGTAGCTGGCGGCTGGCAGCTGGCGGCTGGCAGCAGTGGCAGGGCCGGACTTCGGTTCGGCCCTGTCGCCGCACGAACCCCCCAGGACCCGACCACGTATACAATCCTGAGCTACCGGGAGGGCCTTCAGGATGGGTGTATTCGACTTCCTCAGGGGCGAGCTGCTCGAAATCATCGAGTGGACCGACGACTCACGCGACACGCTGTCGTTCCGCTTTCCAGACGAGGACAAGGCGATCAAGAACGGCGCGCAGCTGATCGTGCGCGAGTCGCAGGTCGTGCAGTTCGTCTACCTCGGCGAGTTCGGCGACACGTTCGGGCCGGGCAAGCACACCCTGACGACCGACAACATCCCGATCCTGACCCGGCTGCAGTCGTGGAAGTACGGCTTCAACTCGCCCTTCAAGGCGGACGTCTACTTCCTCAACACGCGGCTGTTCACCGGCAACAAGTGGGGCACCGCCAACCCCATCATGCTGCGCGACGACGACTTCGGCATCGTCCGGGCGCGCGCGTTCGGGACATACGACTTCAGGATCGTGGACGCGAAGCTGTTTCTGAAGGAGGTTGCCGGCTCCGACCACAACTTCCGCCTCGACGAGTTCGCCGAGACCATGCGCTCGCGCGTCGTCAGCGTGTTCAGCGACGCGTTGGCGACCTCGCGTGTGCCGGTGCTGGACGTGGCCGCGCGCTACACCGAGCTGGGCGACGCGCTGCTGCCGCTCATCAATCCTGTCGTGTCGAGCAAGTACGGCATCCAGCTCGCCAGCTTCATCGTCGAGAACGTGTCGGTGCCGCCGGAAGTCGAGGCGGCTGTCGACAAGCGCTCGAGCATGGCGGCCATCGGGAACCTGAACGACTTCGTGAAGTACCAGATGGCCAAGGGCATGGAGACGCCGGGCGGCGGAGGCGCCGCGGGAACCGCGTCCGAGCTGGCCGTGGGCTTCGCCATCGCGCAGCAGATCATGCAGCAGCAGGGGCTCGGCAACCTGCAGGTGCCTGGCGCCGCGGCCGGTGCGGCCGCTGCCGGCGCCGCAGGTGCGGGAGCGGTGGGGAACCCCGCGCCGCCGGCCGCGCTCGGCCTGCCGGAGCTGCTGTCGCCGGCCGATGTGGCGAAGGCGATCGGCGTGTCCGAAGCCGACGTGATGGCGGTGATCGAGTCGGGGGAGCTCTCGGCGAAGAAGATCGGGTCGAGCTATCGCGTCACTCGCGCGGCACTCGATCAGTATCTGCAGAGCTGAGATCAGGTCTGATCGGGTCTGATCAGGTCCGATCGGGCCTGATCAGGTCCTGCCGCGTCCTTGATGGAATCCAACGACTTCTCCGCGCCGGTCGCCGCTCGCGAGACGTTCCCCTGTCCCGCGTGCGGCGCACAGGCGGAGTGGCACCCCGGCAAGCAGAAGCTGATCTGCCCGTTCTGCGGCACCGAGTCCCCCTATCAGGTGAACCCGTCGACCGGCGCGATCGAGGAGCTCGATCTCGTGCGCGCCTTGCGCGAGCTGCCGGACGACGAGCGTGGCTGGCAGGTCGAGACGCGCAGCGTGCAGTGCCGCAGCTGCCGCGCGGTGATGGTGTTCGACCCGTCGCGCGTGGGGCAGAACTGCGAGTTCTGCGGCTCGCCGGCGCTGGTCCCGTACGACGAGATCAAGGCGCCGATCCGGCCGCAGAGCCTGCTGCCGTTCAAGGTTCCCGAAACGGCCGTTCGTGAGCAGATCCGTCGCTGGTATGCGGGCAAGTGGCTCGCGCCGGGCGCGCTGAAGCGGCGGGCGCTCGTGGACACGGTGCACGGCGTCTACATCCCCTACTGGACGTTCGACGCGCACGCCTCGTGCCCGTGGCACGCCGAGGCGGGACACTACTACTACACGACCGAGACGTACCGCGACCGCAGCGGTCGCACGGGCACGCGCCAGGTGCGGCACGTCCGCTGGGAGCCGGCATCGGGCCACGTCGAGCAGTTCTTCGACGACGAGCCCGTGCCCGGGACGCACGGGGTGCGGCATGATCTGCTGCGCCGGATCGAGCCGTTTCCCACGACGGACCTCGTCCCGTACGACGCGGCCATGCTGGCCGGGTTCGTCGTCGAGCACTATCAGGTCGTGCTCGTCGAGGCGGCCGAGCGGTCGCTGCAGCAGATGCGCGCGCGGCTCGAGCAGCTCTGCGCGTCGCAGGTGCCGGGCGACACCTTTCGCAACCTCCAAATCTTTCCCACCTTCTCCGGCCGGACGTTCAAGCACATCCTCGTGCCCGTGTGGCTGCTGACATACAACTACGGCGCGAAGGCGTACCAGGTCGTCGTGAACGGCTATACGGGGAAGATGGACGGGACCTATCCGGTCAGCCCGTGGAAGGTGGCGGGGCTGATCCTGCTGGCGCTCGTCGTGCTGTTGGTCCTCGTCTATCTGGAAGGAGGCTAGGGGCGACCCGGGCCGCCCCTGCCGGCGCGGGCTACGGGTTGGGGATGACCAGCTGCTGACCCACCTGGATCTTGTCGGGATCCTTCAGCTTGTCCTTGTTCGCATTGAAGATGTCCATGTAGCGGTTCGCGCTGCCCAGGAACCGCTGCGAGATCTTCGAGAGCGTGTCGCCGGACTTCACCGTGTAGTGGCCGTACACGCTCTTGTCGGTCGCCTGGATGTCGGCGACGACCTCGTTCTCCCAGTTCGGATGCTCCTTGATCTTGTCCCAGAGCAGGTTCGCTTCCAGCTGGTACTGGGTCTTGCCCCACATGCTGATCTTGCCGTTCTCCTCCTTCCAGTTGCCATCGCGGACGCCGAGCTGCTGGGCGAGCCCGAGCACGTCGCCGTACTTGTCAGCCAGAGTTGCCATCGGATACCTCACTTTCCGGTCGGGAGGGCCGATCCGACGCACCGGTGTGACGTCGAACCGTGTCACGCGTTCGTGAGCTGCCAGCCGGGGAGCTGATCGATCGCGTCGGGCGCGGTGAACCGGTCGCCGGCGAGCACGGACCAGAACCACGCACCCGCGAAACCCGCCTCGCGCGCGGTGCGCACCAGGTCGGGCGGGTTCCGTGCCGAGCCGCCCGTCGGGAACTCGCCGAGGACGACGGGCCGATCGTAGCCGATTTCTGACAGCGATCGACCCAGCGGCGCGGCGCGTTCGAGGCGGTCATACCAATGTGGTTGATAGAAGTCCAGTCCGAGGCCACGGACGAGGTTGACTGTGGCCAGGCTGGCCGAACCGACGGTGACCGGCTGCCGGGCGCTCGCGTGAACGACCCGGGCGCTCTCGCGCAGGAATGCGCGCATCGCAGTACGCGACACGCTCGCGACGGGGTTCCATGTGCCGACGCCGAAGGTCGCCCACTCGGGTTCGTTGAAGAGATCCCAGGCGGCAATCTGGGGCTCGTGTCGGTAGCGCTGCACCACCGGGGCGACGACCGTCTCCACGAGCCTGGCCCGGAACGCAGGCACACGGAGCAGCCGGCTGCGCCCACCCATCTCGACGCCGCGCAGCCGGCGTCGTGGACGGCACAGGTGGAAGTCGAAGAGCACCGGCACGAGTCTCAGGCCGCTCCGTCCGATCAGCGTGAGCGCGGCGTCGATGTCCCGCTCGACCGCCGCGTCGAGCGCGTCGGGCACGCCGTCGTGGTCGAACCGCACGCCAGCGCGGAGGTCGCAGAAGAAGAACCAGCGGACCAGCTCAACGCCGCCGTCCCGGAGCCGGTCGAAGAGCGCCGGCAGGTCCGGCCGGCTGTTGGCGCCCAGTCCTCCCGACGGCGACCAGGCGTTGGCGCCGAAGTCGCAGCCGTAGCACACCCAGGGAAGGTTTGCGCCGACGCTGAACGTCATGGTACCGGTGTCTGACACCCGTACTGTACGGGTGTCTGGCACCCGTACCGGTACTGGTACGGGTGTCAGACACCGGTACGTCAGAGGCGGCCGCCGCGCAGGCGGCGGAACAACAGACCGACCATCCACGCCACGACGATGAGGCCGATGACGAGGAGGACGAGGCGGAAGAGCATGAGCGCAGTGTACCGGAAGGGCAGTCTGATACGCTCTCAGCCATGCAGACACCGAGCATGGTTGCGGCGATGTTCCTCGCAATCCTCGTCGCCGCCGTCCCGTCCCGGTCCGCCGATCGGAAGCTGCTCGTCGCGCACCGGGGGGCGTCCGCCTACGCGCCGGAGCACACGCTGGCCAGCTACCGGCTCGCGCTCGAGCAGCGCGCGGACTTCGTGGAGCAGGACCTCGGCGTCACGCGCGACGGCGTGCTGGTCTGCCTGCACGACCCGACGCTCGAGCGCACGACCGACGTCGAGGAGGTGTTCCCGGAACGGGCCCGCGAGGTGGAGGGACGCCGTCGCTGGTACGTCGGCGACTTCACGCTCGAGGAGATCCGCCGGCTCGATGCCGGCAGCTGGTTCGACGCGACGTTCGCCGGCGAGCGCGTGCCGACGTTCGCCGAGGCCATCGAGCTCGTGCGCGGCAAGGCCGGGCTGTTTCCCGAGCTGAAGGCGCCGTCGCTCTATCGCGATCGCGGCGTCGACATGGCGGTGCTGCTGGCCGCCGAACTGAAGCGGCACGGGCTCGATCGCAAGGGGGCCGATCCGGCGACGCCGATCATCATCCAGTCCTTCGACGTCGAGGCGCTGCAGTCCGCCGCGCGGGAGCTGCCGTCGCTCGATCGCACGTTCCTGCTCGAGCCGGATGACGTCGACTGGACCTCGGACGAGGCGCTGAAGAGGATTGCGGCGTTCGCGACCGGCATCGGCCCGTCGAAGACGCTCATCGACCGCGACCCGACGCTCGTCCGGCGCGCGCACGCGCTCGGGTTGACCGTGATCCCGTACACGTTCCGCGCGTCGAACACGGGCCGGTTCGACTCCGTGCGCGACGAGATGGCGCATTTCCTGCGCGTGTTCGGCGTCGACGGGCTGTTCACGGACAACCCGGATCTGTTCCCGCGGTGAGACGGCGGTGATCCGGGGAGGCCACGCGTGCGGCGACGGATCCGGACCTGCGCAGTCCGGTTCCCAACGGGCGTGAGGCTCAGATCGCCGGGATCAGCTCGATCTTCCGGAACTCGACCTTCCCGTGGTCTCCCTGCAGCATCAGCGGGCCCGGAGCTCCCTCGTTGCTGTCGAGCGCGCCGCCGGTGATGCCGGGAATCACCTCGTTGTCGACGATCGTCGTTCCGTTGAGGACGATGGTCACGCGCGGACCGATGAGCGTGATGTCGAAGGTCTGCCAGTCGCCCGCCGGCTTCGCCGCGTCGACGTACGGCTTCAGGAACCCGTACACGCCCCCCATGCGCAGCGCGCTCAGCGCCTTCCCCGCATCGTCCTGGATCTGGACCTCGTAGCGGCCCCGCAGGTAGAGGCCGCTGTTGCTGCCCTGCGGGTAGCGGAATTCGACCCGGAGCCTGGCGTCCTGGAACGCCGGCTCGCTGATCAGATCGACGCACGGCGGCGCGGCCGTGAGGATGCCGTCCGCGACCGACCAGCAGCCGGCGTGGCTGTCGGTCCGCGGCTTCCAGCCGCTCAGGTCGCGGCCGTTGAACAGTTGCACCGGCGCTCCCCACGACACCTGGCGCGCCGGCGCGCGCGCCGGCGCGCGCACACCGGTCCACTTCAGCGTCCGCCCCTGCGCGTCCTGCGTGGTGCCTTCGAGCCGGTTGCCGACGAGACGTCCCTCGAAGCGGAGATCGGTCTTGTTCTGCTCGTACTGCACCGGCACGACGACGGTCAACGTGCCGTTGACGAAATCGACCCGCGTCGGGTAGCGCAGGCTGCCGAACTGTCCGACGAAGCGCCCCATCAGCTCCGTTTCCTTCCGGAGCTGGACGTCGAGCCACGAGGGATACGGGCCGTCGGCTCCCTGGACGGTGAGATCCCACCGCCCGAGCACCGCGTCGGCGAAGCCCGCCGCGGGGGTCTGCCGCGCGCCGAGCGCGGCGGTGGCGACGGCGATCGTGGCAGCAAGAAGCAGCAGGGGGGAGCGCAGTCGGGTCATGGAGGGCAACATATCAGATCCCGGACTGCGGCTGATCACATCCTCGCGCGCGGTGTGCGGTCACACTCGTCGCTGCATGCCTTCCCGACGCGCGCGGCTGCGAGTCTAGCGGGCCAGGCCGATCCGCTTCAGCAGAGTGCCGAACCGGGGATCCGGCCGCAGGCTCGCCCAGACGGGCTCGACGTGCAGGTAGGCGAGCCGATTGGAACGCTCCTCGTACGCCCGTTCCAGCCAGGCGAACGCCTGGTCCCGGTCTTCCAGTCCGGTGAACACGAGGGCGACGGCGAGTGCCGGTACGTAGCGTTCCTTCGACGCCGATTCGAGCATGCCGGCGATGCGGAGGGCTGCCTCGCGGTCGCCGAGTCGGGCGCGGACGTACCCGGCGTGTGCGAGCGTGATCGGGTCGTGAGGGTTGCCGGCGAGCGCCTTCTCCATGGCGGGCAGCGCCTCGCGATACTGACCCTTCGCCGCGTACGTGGCCCCCAGCACCTGCCACGCGATGTCGAAGCCGGGGTCGAGCTCGATCGTCCGCTCACATTCCCTGATGGCCTCATCGAAGCGTCCGGCCAGCGCCAGCTGCACCGCCAGCGTGTGGCTCGCCGACGCCGAAATCGGGTCGCGGGTGAACATGCGCTCCGCGGCGGCCACCGCCTCGGCATGCCGGCCGCCCACCGTGAGATAGAAGGGGTAGTAGCGATGGTGCTCCAGGGCCGTCGGGTTGAGCGCCCGTGCCCGCTCGATGTGTGTCGTGGCGGCGTCGTAATCCCACTCGTACGTGAAGCTGCCGTAGGCGAGCGAGATGTGGGCCTCCGCCAGGCCGGGGTCGATCTCCAGCGCCCGGCTGGCCGCGGCGGTCGCCTTCGGCATGATGTCGCGCGGGCGGGCCACGTTGAAGAAGGAGCCGAGATTGTACGCGTCGGCCAGTCCCGCGTAGGCCTGCGCGTAGGCGGGGTCCTTCTCGACCGCCTGATTGAGAAAGGTGATGGCCCTGGCCAGGCTGTCGGGCGTCAGCTTGTGCCACTCGTGCCGGCCACGCAGGTACAGTCGATACGCCTCGTTGTTCGCGGTGCCCGGCTGCGCGAGCCGCCGCCGCTGCTCGCCGGTCAGCCGGAGCCGCAGCCGCTCGGAGATCTCCGTCGACAACTGGCTCTGCAGCGCGAAGACGTTCTCCGCCGTGCTGCTCGATTCGCCGCCCCAGAGGTGC
This sequence comes from uncultured Bifidobacteriaceae bacterium, assembly GCA_964446605.1. Classification (GTDB taxonomy): domain Bacteria; phylum Acidobacteriota; class Vicinamibacteria; order Vicinamibacterales; family JAENWD01; genus JAENWD01. Next base: position 11,465 of record CAYUPN010000036.1, read on the forward strand.
GATCCGTCGGAGACGTCCATCAGCTCGCTGCGCACGATCAGGCGCCCGTCGCGTTGCAGCAGCCGCCCCGAGAGTACGGCCCGTACGCCCAGTTCCCGGCCGACCTGCTGCGGGTCCCTCGGCTGTCCCTTGTAACGGAAGACGGTGCTTCGAGCCGCGACCCTGAGGCTCGGGAGCTGCGAGAGGCTGTTGATCACGCTCTCCGTGATGCCGTCGCTGAGGTACTCGGAGTCCGGGTCGTTCGTGTCGTTGGCGAACGGCAGGACGGCAACCGAGTCGATGGCGTCGTCCCCTGACGGCGCGAGCGCGAAGCGTGCGGCGAAGGTCAGCACCGCGACGAGCACCGCCCCCGCGCCAAGCCAGACGGGACGCCGCCACCAGGGTGCGGACGGACGCGGCCCTGGCACGGCCGCCGACTCTGCCCGCCCCGAGTCGAGGTCGCGCCGCAGGCGCTGCAGGTCGGCGCGGAGGTCCGTGGCGTCCTGATGGCGCAGCGCCCGATCCTTCTCCAGCGCTCTGGTGATGATGTCGTTCAGGCGTGACGGGATGGCAGGGTTGAGCGCGGCCGGCGCCACCGGCTCGCGGTTCAGAATCGCATCGTAGATGGTGCCGGCGGTTGCGCCGGCGAAGGCCTGCCGGCCGGTCGCCATCTCGTACAGCACCGCGCCCAGCGAGAACAGGTCGGTGCGGGCATCGAGCGGCTCGCCGCGTACCTGTTCGGGAGACATGTACGCGACGGTTCCGAGGATCGTTCCGGTCCCCGTCAGCTCCAGGGTCGTGCCCGCGGCGGCGCCGGTGGAGAGCGCGCTGTCGGGGCCGCGCGCCGTGGCCAGGCCGAAGTCGAGCAGCTTGGCGGTGCCGCGTCCGGTGACGAAGACATTGGCCGGCTTGACGTCCCGATGGATGACGCCGACCGCATGGGCGGCCGCCAGCGCGTCGGCCAGCTGGATGCCGACGTCGAGCACCGCCTGCACCGGCATCGGGCCGCGAGCGACGAGCTCGTTCAGCGCCAGACCCTCGAGCAGCTCCATGACGATGAACTGCCGGCCGTCGTGCTCGCCGATGTCGTGGATGGCGCAGACGTTCGGGTGGTTCAGGCCGGAGGCGGCGCGCGCCTCGCGCTGGAACCGCTCGACCGCCGACGCATCGGCCGACAGGTCGTCGGCCAGGAACTTCAGCGCCACGCGCCGCCTCAGACGGGTGTCCTCGGCCTCGTACACCACCCCCATGCCGCCATGTCCCAGCGGCGAGAGGATCCGGTAGTGCGAAATCGTCGTGCCGATCATCGGGGAATCATGGTCAATCCGATCGGATCACGGCCGTGTCTGGAGCACCGGCTCGCATCCGAGCTCCAGCACGAAGCGTCCGCGGCCGCAGGGCGCGAGCCGGATGTCGGGGCACTTCTGTTCGAGGCGCCGGCGGAGGAGAATCAGCCGGCTTTCGAGATTGTCCTTCCATTCGGGCAGATTCAGTGAGCGGTCCAGCCGCAGCTCGCGGTTGGTGAACTCGGTGCGCCCCGTTGTCCGGTGCTCGTTGAGGAGCCGCCAGAGGATCCTCGCCGGCAGGCTGCGTATCAGGTACTCCCCGTCCACGAACACGCACTCGGCGCCGTTGTAGTAGACGAGTTCGCGGCGCACGCCGGCGGCGCGTCCGGCAGGGCCCGCCGCGCGGGACGAGGGAGTGTCGCGGCGGCCTGACGCGCAACTGGTTGCCGGGGCCTGGCCCTCGGTGCGCGGTTCCGCCGCGGAGCGCTCCTGAAGCTGCATGTTCTGGATCGCGATCGCGAGGTAGCTGCCGAGCAGTTCGATCGTCGCCTTGTCCTCTTCGTGGAACCGGTAGGGGACCTCGCTCTCGATGCAGAGCACGCCGACCAGCTCGCCGCGCACGAGCAGCGGCACGCCAAGCTGGCTCTCGGGGTGCGGCAGGCCCGGCAGGCGAATCGGCGGACGGGGGAGCTCGCCGCGCGCTTCGCGCTGCGAGGCGAGCGCGTACAGCATGCCGCGCATCAGCCCGGAGATGCGGATCGGCTTGCGCGCTTCGGCCACCATGCCGCAGATGCCTTCGCCGATCCGGACCTCGGCGCCCGCGCCGTCCTCCTCATAGCCGCGCGTGGCGAGGGTGACCAGCGTGCGCTCGTCCTCGGAGGGCACGAGGATCATCGAGTACCGGAATCCGAAGCTCGCCTCGAGGCCCGCGAGAATCGAGTCGACCAGCTGCTCGAGCGTCTCGGCGCGGTTGATGCGCGCGCTGAGATCCTGGAGGGCGGCGAGCGTGAAGACCGGACTGAGCGACTCGCGCTGGCGAAGGCGCGCCTCGCACGCCGGTTCCTCCGGCAGCGGCGCCACCGAGAGCACTTCGTAGACGTCGGCGGCGCGCAGCCGGAAGATGCCCTTCAACCCGCAGTAGGACGCGATGGCCTCGATGCGCAGCGCCATGCGGTCGAACAGGGGGCCCGACGTCTCCGAGCGCACGAACAGGAGCCGCAGGCGCCAGCCCTGGCCGGTGTCGGGGTCCACGAGGGCGACGAGCGCGTGCGGGTTCTCGGTGATGTTGCGCCGGCTCTTGTTGAAGAACTGGAACGAGAGCGCCACGTGCCGGCTGTCGACGTACTCGACGTGACTCAAATAAGCGGCATTCGGCGTGCCGTCCTTCGCACAGGTGAAGAGCTGCGCGGGCAGCAGCCCCTGGAAACAGCTGGTGAGCGATTCGAGCGGCGGGGTCATTCGAGGGCCGCTCCCGCGTGCGGACCCGGCGTCTGGTCGAACACGGCCGTGACGCGCAGGCGGATGGCGAGGGCCGGCCAGGTCACCCAGGCCGCCGCCAGGCTCGACGGGATGCCGATCGCGTCGAGGTTCCGCATGAAGGCCGCCCACTGGCTGTCGACGAGCGGGCGCTCCTCCTCGGACGCCGGGCGAATTCCGACGCACACGCCCTTCACCTGACACGCCCGGTCGTCCACCGGCCTGGCGAACGACACCGCAATCCGGCCGTTCGATTCGAGGTGGGCGCGCAGGCGCGCGGCGCCGATCTCCGCTGCGTAAACGGTTACGTGCGCCCCATCGGCGTCGACGGCCGCCGCCAGGGCCCGGGCACCCTCCGGCCGCAGGTCATCGTCCCGCGCGCCGAGGTAGATCCCGAGCCCTTCCTGGAGGAAGCCGGCCAGCTGCGCGTCGATCATGGACAGCGGGCCAGTATAGCGCCGCCCCGAACGCCTGCGTATATGGCGGCTAGGAAAGTTTTAGCGTCGCGGTAGGAAGGACTTAGCGTCGCGTTCTCGTCCCATTCCTTCAGGATTCATACCTGCGTCATCAATCGCCTGTTCATCCATTCCCGAGGACGCATCGCATGAGAACGCCAACGTCGACGCTGGGAGCGCTGTTCGTCATGACCGCCGTGCTGGCGGGGACCCTGTCCGGTTCGACCGCCGCGGCGCCGCCGCCAGCGGGGCAGTCCGCCCCGGCCGACCGCATCGCCCGCGGCGAGTACCTGGTGCGCATCATGTCGTGCCACGACTGTCACACGCCCCACAAACCGGCACCCGGCGGCGGGATCGCGCCCGACATGACCCGGGCGCTGTCCGGCCACCCGCAGGCCATGACGATGCCGCCGCCGCCGCAGCTGCCCGAAGGGCCCTGGATCGGGGTGCTGGGCGCGACCATGACCTCATGGGCCGGGCCGTGGGGCGTCAGCTTCACCGCCAATCTCACGCCCGACAAGGAGACCGGCCTCGGCTCGTGGACGGAGGAGATGTTCATCGCGACCATCAAGTCCGGCCGTCACCAGGGCAAGGGACGTCCCATCCTGCCGCCGATGACGGGCGTGCTCCACGCCGTCCGATCGCTGACCGACGAGGACCTCCGCGCAGTGTTCGCGTACCTGCAGTCGATCACGCCGGTCCGCAACAAGGTGCCGGAGCCGGTCGACGCGGCGGAGGAGGAGCGGTGACAGCGCCGTGGCGCCGGGGCATCCGCCCCGTCACGTCCGCGGGAGGGGCCGCGGCCGTCGCGGTCCTCCTGCTGCTCGCGCAGGCCATCGGCGCGGGAAGCGCGGGTGACGAGGCGGCGCTCCGCGCGCCGGAGCGGCTCGCGGACACCGGCCTGTACCGCGAGGGGCATCCGGGCGAGATCGATCCGCGCAACCGGCCGTTCTCGCCGCAGTACCCACTGTGGACGGACGGCGCGACGAAGCGGCGCTGGATCCAGCTGCCTCCGGGCGTCCGCATCGACGCCGCCAACCCGGCCGCGTGGGAGTTCCCGGCCGGCACGCGCCTGTGGAAGGAGTTCTCGTTCGGCGGACGCAAGGTCGAGACGCGGATGCTCTGGCGCGCGTCGGACACCCAATGGGTCGCCGTCAGCTACGTGTGGAACGCCGACGGCACGGAGGCGACGCTGGCGCCGGAAGAAGGGGTGCCGGGCGCCGCCGATCTCGGGAACGGCAAGTGGCACACGATCCCGGCGCGCGCCGACTGCGCCGCGTGTCACGGATCGCCGGCGCTGCGGCCGCTCGGGTTCACGGTGCTGCAGCTCTCGGACGACCGCGACCCGCACGCGGTCCACGCCGAGCCGCTCGCGCCCGGGATGGTGACGCTCAACGCGCTGATCCGCGAGGGGGTGCTGACGCCTGCGCGATCCGGATCGGCCCCGGACCCGCCGCGCATCCGGACGGCGAGCCCGCGCACGCGCGCCGCGCTCGGCTACCTGCTGGCGAACTGCGGCAGCTGCCACGCCCGCCCGGGACTCATCGCCGGGGTGGATCCGTTCTTCCGGGAGGAGGATCTGCTGCGCGACGGCGACGCGGTCGCGCGGGCGCTCGTCGGCCGTCTCACCGCGTGGGCGGCACCGCAGCGCGAGGGGCACACGATGCTCGTCGACCCGGTGGGACCGGAGGCGAGCGCGCTGGTGTTCCGGATGCGATCGCGCCGCCCCTCGTCGCAGATGCCGCCGCTCGGCACCGTCGTGCGCGACCAGGCTGCGGTGGACGCGATCGCCGAGTGGATCAGCACGGAGCTGTCCCCGCAGTCCGCACCGATCCAGGGACGACGCATTCGTTGATCCAGGGCGCCCCTCGGCGCTCCCTGTGTTCTTTGCGTGACGAGCGCAGCGGGTTCGCCCGTGATCAAAACCCCATCTGCTGGCGTCCGAGCGGCGTGAGATCCGCCTCGGTCGCGCGGCCGACGAAATCCACCTCGAAATCCATCGGCGCGAAGTCGGGGCCGGAGCGCCCGGCGAGGAACGCCTCCCGCTGCTTCGGCAGATAGGCGCGGTTCTTCGGGCAGTCGGGCGCGGACCCGATGTAGATCACGCTCGCGTACTCGGTGCCGGCATGCCGGTCGGCCACCGCGTGGCAGATGTCGGTGTGCCAGAACACCGTGTCGCCGGGCTGCACTTCCGGAATCGAGACGAGCCCCGCCGCCAGCTCGGGGTGCCAGTCCCTGCTCACCCCCAGGGCGCGTCCCGGCGCGGCGCCGCAGAGGTCGTCGTCCGCGACGTCCTCCTGCAGCGCGCGCAGCAGCACGTACGTGATGCCCTCGACGAGAGGGATGAGCTGCAGCGTGCCGTCGTTCGGCCCCTGGCGCGTCAGCGCCGTCCATCCCTGCCAGGTGCGGAACATGCTGCACACGGCGGGCGAGGGAATCTCCTGCGTCTCGAGCCGGTGCGCGGCGTCGAACGGATCGTAGTCGCGCCAGTTCCCGGCGAAGACCTCGCGATACACGTGCTGGAATCCCGGATCGATCCAGCGCTCGACCGTGCCGGCGTCCATGTGCGGCGACAGCCCGAGCGTCTCGTCTCCCGGCCGGCGCCGCCGGACGCGATCGGCATACGTGCACTCGCGGTCGGGATCGAACACGCCGCGGTGACGCCACAACCGGTTCAGGAATGCGCGCGTGGCCGCCAGACGCTCGTCCTGACGGGCGCGCACCTGCGGGCGCGACCAGTAGACGTTGAAGATCTGCGGCGCGCCCGCCTTCAGCGTCGCGAAGTACTGATCGAGGCCGCGCTTCTCGGCCTCGCGCTCGTTGTAGCGGTTCGTCTCCAGGTACTCGCCGAGCTCGTCGAACCAGCCGCGCGCGACCTCCGCCGGAAACACGCCGCGAACGACCGCGCAGCCCGTACGGCGGACGGCCTGCAGCGTCGCATCGCGCACCCGGCCTTCGTCGATGTCGCGCCAGGCGATCTCCGGAATCACCGGCCGGCCGGCGTCCGCGTCGGCGCGAATCCGATCGACGGCGCGGCTCACGTGATCCCGGACCTCCGCGAACGCGCGCGCCAGCACATCGCGGCGTGGGCCCATGTCGCGCTTGAACGCGGCGATGCGGGCGGTGACGTCGACGGACGCGGGCGTGTGCGTGTGCATGAGCTCCTCCGGCAGGCTGACCGGGCGAGTGTATCGCAGCGCGCCTCGTCCCGCGTCCAGCTCAGCTCCGCTCGTAGAACGCCGGCGGCTCGATCCCGAGCGCGCGCAGGTAGACGTACGCCTGCCCGCGGTGATGGATCTCGTTGTCGATGACGTACAGCAGTTGACTGTTGAGGGGACCGGTGTACTGCCCGAATGCCGTGATCACCTCCGGAAACCGGCCTGGCGGGATCTGCGGCCACAGCCGATCGATTTCTGCCGTGCTCTCGTCCCAGAGCCGCAACAGCTCCGCCTTCGGACGCTGCGGCCGGTCCATCGACCACTCCCACTGGCCCGTGACCACGCCGCGTACCATCGGCGCGGCCATGGAGAGCAGCTCCCCGACCAGGGCGCCGAACGGGCGCATGCCGCCAACCGAGAACGTGTAGAGCTGATCCTCCGGATAGGCCGCGATGAACCGCCGGGTCAGACGGCGGTGCCCCTGCCAGTGGGCCAGCATCGCCTCGGGGGTGACGAACGGGACGGGTTGGTTGGACACGAGCACCTCCGTTTGCAGAAGGGCGAACATATAGCGTAAGTTGTTCCGGCGGCGCAAGGGCGAGCGATGATTCCCGCCGGGCGCGCCGTCTAAGGCAAGAGTGCGGCCGGCTCGGAATGGCCGGACCCGCCGGGACGCTGTCGATTTCCGTACTCGCTCGCCGTCAATCGGGTAACAGGTCACCTATGAGCCTCATGACCGACTTCCGCTACGCGCTGCGGTCGCTGGCCCGCGTGAAGGGCCTCGCGCTCACCGTCATCGTCACGCTCGCGCTGGGGATCGGGGCCAATGCCGCGATCTTCAGCGTCGTCCGTGGCGTCCTGCTCAGGCCGCTCGCCAACGACGACGAGGAACGGCTCATCTACATCCGCCAGACGGCGCGGGGGATCGGGGCCGACAACGCGGCGTTCTCGGTCCCCGAGATCGAGGACCTGCGCGCGCGCACGAGGTCCTTCACGGCCTTCGGCGACTTCTCGACGATCGACTTCACGATGATCGGCCTGGGCGAGCCGCGCGTCGTCCGTGCCGGGGTCGTGGGTGGGTCCTACTTCCAGGTCATGGGGCTTCGCCCCGTCCGGGGCCGGCTGCTCGGCCCGGCTGACGACGGGCCCAATGCGGCAGGGGCGGTGGTGCTGACGCACCGCTTCTGGACCACGGCGTTCGCCAGCGACGAGTCGATCATCGGCCAGTCCGTCCGGCTCGGCGACCGGTCGGCGACGGTGGTCGGCGTCGTCGAGCCATCCGTGCCGTATCCGGCGGAGACCGAGATCATCGCGAACGTCGTGACGAGCCCGCACCACCTCGACGCGACGATGGTGCACGGCCGGGTGCACCGGATGACGGAGCTCTTCGGCCGTCTCGCGCCGGGCGCGACGCTGGAGTCGGCGATCGCCGAATTGCGGACGGTGCACCGCGGCATCGTCCGTGAGCATCCCGAGGCCTATCCGGCCAGTGCGGATTTCCAGGTCGAGGCCCGGCGCCTTCGCGATCAGATCACGGCGCCGGCGCGGACGGTGCTGCTCGTGCTGCTCGCGGCGTCGGCGCTGGTGTTCGTCATCGCGTGCTCGAACGTCGCCAACCTGATCCTCGCGCGCACGGTCCGGCGCGAAGGGGAACTCGCGCTGCGCGCGGCGCTCGGCGCCAGCACCGGCGCCCTGCGCCGCACGCTGCTGGCCGAGAGCCTTGTCCTCTGCGGGGCGGGCGCGCTGCTGGGAGTGCTGCTCGCGCGGCCGATGGTCGCCGTGCTGGCGCAGTACGCGTCGCGGTTCTCCGTGCGGGCGCTCGACGTCACCGTGGACGCGACGCTGCTGTGGGTCGGCGTCTCGCTGGCGCTCGTGGCGGCCGTGTTGCTGGCGTTCGTGCCTCGCCTGCCGTCGGCGGAATCGTCGAAGGGCCTCGGCCTGTCGAGCGGCAGCGTCCGGCTGACGTCGGGCACGAACCGCCGCCTCCGCGCCTTCGCGGTCACGCAGATTGCCGCGTCCTTCGTCCTGCTCGCCGGCGCCGGGATGCTCCTGACCACGCTGCTGGCGCTGCAGGGGGCGCAGACGGCGTTCGACACGCGGAACGTGCTGGCCCTGAACGTGCCGATCATCTCGTACTCGCGTCCGCCCGAGCAGACGACGGCGTTCTACAACGAGGTGCTGCGCCGGATCGGGGAGCTGCCGGGCGTCGAACGGGTTGCGGTCGGCACCATCGTGCCCTGGCGCGATGCCGGCACCTTCGGTCCGGGATTCCAGTTCACGGCCGAGGGGTACGCGCGTGCGTCGGGAGAAGAGGATCCGCGCGCCCGCTTCCGGACGATCTCGCCCGGCTTCTTCGACGCGCTCGGCGTGCCGCTGCTGGAAGGGCGCGACTTCACGGCCGCGGATCGCCGCGACGGCGAGAAGGTGGTGATCGTCAGCCAGAGCCTGGCGCAGCGGATGTTCCCGCAGGGACAAGCGCTGAACCGCCGGCTGATGTGGAGCGATCCGGTCATGCAGTTCGTCGGCATCAGCACGGAGCCGCGCCGGATCGTCGGCGTGGTGCCCGACGTCGACGACGAGAACATCGTGCCGGGGCCGGCACTGACGGTGTATCACCCGTTCGAGCAGGAGATTGGCGGCGGCCGGCTGTTCGTGCACGCGCGGACCGATCCGTACGCCCTCGTGCAGCCCGTTACGCGCATCATCCGCGAGCTCGCCTCCGACCAGCCGGTGGAGGGGGCCGCCACGCTCGACGACATCCGCGCAGAGGTGCTCGCCCCCGACCGTCTCAACGCGCTGGTGTTCGGCGTCTTTGCCGGCGTCGCGCTGCTCATTGCGGTCGTGGGGGTGGCCGGGGTGCTCGCGTTCTCGGTGAGCGCGCGGACCCGGGAGTTCGGCATCCGCCTGGCCATCGGCTCCGCGCCGCGGCATCTGCTCGGCCAGGTGCTGGGGGAGGGGGCGCTGATCGCGGCCATCGGGATCGCGTCGGGTGCGGTTGGCGGGCTCGTGCTGGCCCGCCTGGTGGGTGCCTGGGTGAGCGAGATCCGGTATCCGGGGGCGGGGCCGATTCTCGGGGCCGCGCTGCTGCTGGTGGCCGCGGCGGTGCTGGCGTCCCTGATGCCGGCGGCCCGCGCGTCGCGCGTGGACGTCATGCAGGCGCTCAGGACGGAGTGACGGCAGGAGCGGGAAACGGGAAGGGCGCCTGATCAGACCCGATCCGCCGCGCCGCCCACGACTACGCGGCGCGGCGGGACCCGATCAGACCCGATCAGACCTGATCCGACCTGATCCGACCTGATCCGACCCGATCAGACCCGATCAGTCTGATACATTTCCCCGCCATGCTGCTGACCTCCCTCGACTGGGCGATCGTCGTCGTGTCGATCGTCGTCGCGTTCCTCCCGGCGCTCCTGCTGGCCCGCCGGGCGGGGCGGAGCACCGCCGAGTTCTTCACGTCGGGCAGGGCGGCGCCCTGGTGGCTCGTCGGCATCTCGCTGGTCGCGACCACCTTCAGCACCGACACGCCGAACCTGGTGGCGAACCTGGTCCGGGAGGGAGGCGTCGCCGGCAACTGGGCGTGGTGGGCGTTCCTGCTCACCGGCATGACGACGGTGTTCCTCTACGCCCGCCTCTGGCGGCGCCTGGGCGTGCTGACGGACCTCGAATTCTACGAGCTGCGCTATTCGGGGCGCCCGGCGACCCTGGTGCGCGGCTTCCGCGCCGTCTACCTCGGGCTCCTGTTCAATTGCGTGATCATGGCGTCGGTCAACCTGGCCGCGGCCAAGATCGCCAACGTGCTCCTCGGCTGGCCGATGGGGCAGACGCTGCTCGTCTGCTCGGTGCTGAACGTGGCGTTCGCGGCGGTGTCCGGGCTCTGGGGGGTCATGGTCACCGACCTGATCCAGTTCGGCATCGCGATGACCGGGTCGTTCGCCGCGGCCTACTTCGCGCTGCAGCAGCCGCAGGTCGGGGGGCTGGACGGGTTGTTCGCGCAGATCGACCCCAGCGTCCTGCGTCTCGTGCCCGACCCGTCCGACTGGGGCACGTTCGTCACCGTGCTGCTCATCCCGCTCACGGTGCAATGGTGGTCCGTCTGGTATCCGGGGGCCGAGCCGGGCGGCGGCAGCTACGTCGCGCAGCGCATGCTGGCGTCGCGCAGCGAGCGCGACGCAGTCGCCGGCACGCTGCTGTTCAACGCCGCCCACTACGCCCTGCGTCCCTGGCCCTGGATCATCGTCGCGCTGGCGTCGATGCTCGTCTACCCGAGCCTCGACGACATCGGCCGTGCGCTGCCGCACGTGGATCCGGGCCTGATCGGGCACGACATGGCGTATCCGGCCATGCTGCGCTTCCTCCCGGCGGGGTTCCTCGGCCTGATGATCGCCGGACTGCTCTCCGCGTACGTCTCGACGATCTCGACGCACCTCAACTGGGGCACGAGCTACGTCGTCCACGACCTCTACCGGCGGTTCCTGCGGCCGGGCGAGAGCGAGCGGCACTACGTGTTCGTCGGCCGGCTGGTCACGGCGCTGCTGATGCTCGTGGCCGCGCTCCTCACGCTCGTGCTCGAGACGGCGCGCGCCAGCTTCGATCTGATGCTGTCGGTCGGCGCGGGCACCGGCCTCATCTACCTGCTGCGGTGGTTCTGGTGGCGCGTCAACGCGTGGTCGGAGATCGCGGCGATGATCAGCTCGTTCCTCGTCGCGGCGGCCTTCTTCGTCGCCGGCCGCCAGGGGGCGATGATTCCGTCGCACGTCTCGCTGCTGGTCACGATCGCCATCACCTCGGTCGTGTGGCTCGCGGCGACGTTCCTGACGCGCCCGACGGACGAGCACACGCTCGTGCGGTTCTACGAGCGGGTGCGGCCCGCGGGGCCGGGATGGCGGCCCATTGCCGCGAAGGCGTCGGCCGGGCGGTCCAGCGACTCGCTCGGCGCGCAGCTGGCCGCGAGCGTGGCCGGCTGCGCCGCGATCTACGGCGCGCTGTTCGGGACCGGCGCGATCCTCTACGGGCAGGCCGGTCCGGCGATCGTGTACGTCGGCACGTCGCTTGCCGGCATCGCCGTGCTGATCCGGCTGATGCCGCGCGTGCTCGCGACGGAGGAACCGCGTGACTGATCGGGCCGTCATCCTGGCACGGGGACTCGGGACCCGCATGCGCCGCGCGGATACCCGCGCGGAGCTCGATCCGGCGCAGAAGGCGCTCGCCGACGCCGGCATGAAGGCGCTGATCCCGGTCGGGTCCGGCCGACCGTTCCTGGATTACGTGCTCGACACGCTGGCCAACGCCGGGCTGACGCGCATCTGTCTCGTGGTCGCGCCGGATCACGATCTGCTGCGGCGCCGCTATCAGGAAGAGGTGACGCTGGAGCGCATCACGATCGATTTCGCGGTCCAGGCCGAGCCGCGCGGGACCGCCGACGCGGTGCTGGCCGCGGCGGCCTGGACGGCCGGCGCGCCGTTCGTCGTGCTCAACAGCGACAACGAGTATCCGGTGGACGCGCTCCGCGCGCTCGCCGCGCTCGACATGCCGGGTGTGATCGCGTTCGGCCGGGAAGGGCTCCTCAGCACCGGACAGATCTCGGCCGAGCGCATCGCCGCGTATGCGCTGCTCGATCTCCGCGGCGATCGCCTCGTGCGCATCGTCGAGAAGCCCGACGCCGCGACACTGGCCGCGATGGGACCGGGCGCGCGCGTGAGCATGAACTGCTGGCGTTTCGACGAACGTGTGTTCGACGCGTGCCGGCGCGTGCCGCTGTCGCCGCGCGGCGAGCTCGAGCTCCCGCAGGCCGTGCAGCTCGCGTTGCGTGAAGGGCTCTTCGAGGTGGCGGCGGTTCTCTCGGACGAACCGGTGCTCGATCTCTCGAGCCGGGCCGACATCGGCCTCGTCGAGCGGCTGGTCGAAGGGCGGAGCGTCCGCCTCTGATGGGGGTGGCAGAGATCAGCGCGCGCCTCTCGCCGGGCGCGCGCCCCGTGTTCGAGGCGTCGATGGCCCGTGCCGAGGCTGCGCTCGCAACCCTGGGCACGGGCGCGGCGGCGCACCGGTTCGTCCCCGGCCGGATCGAGGTGCTCGGCAAGCACACCGACTACGCCGGCGGGCGCAGTCTCACCTGCGCCGCCGAGCGCGGATTCGCAGTCGCGTACACCGGTTCCGACACGCCGCTGCTCCGCATCGTCGACGCGCGCGACGGCCGGCACGCGGCAATCCCGCTGACGCCGGACATCGAGCCGGCGGCGGGACACTGGACCAACTATCCGATGACCGTCGCCCGGCGGCTGGCGCGCGACGTCGGCCCGCTGCGCCGCGGCGTCGACCTCGCCTTCTGCAGCACGCTGCCGAAGTCGGCCGGGCTGAGCACGTCGAGCGCGCTCATCACGGCCGTGTTCCTCGCGCTGTCGGAGGTGAACGATCTGCCCGACCATCCGAAATTCCGCGAGGCGGTGCCGTCAGCAGGGGCGCTTGCCGGCTACCTGGGATCGATCGAGAACGGGGCGCCGTTCGGTCCGCTGAGCGGCGACCGCGGGGTCGGCACGATTGGCGGCAGCGAGGACCATACGGCCATCCTCATGAGCCGAGCCGGGCACCTGACGTGCTATCGCTACACCCCCGTGACCGCGCTCACGATCGTGGAGCTGCCCGGTCATCTGGCGTTCGTCGTCGCGGCGAGCGGCATCGCGGCGGAGAAGACCGGCGCCGCCCGCGAGCGCTACAACCGGGCGGCCGAGCTCGTGAGCGACATCGTGCGTCTCTGGAACGCGGAGAGCGGCCGGCGCGATCCCACGCTGCACGCCGCGCTCGCCTCCGCGCCCGATGCGCTCGCCCGCGTGCGTGCGCTTGTCACGTCGGTATCGGAGCCCGCGCGGAGGGCCGCGCTCGCGCGGCGTCTGGAGCACTACGTGCTCGAAGAGCAGCAGATTCTTCCCGCCGCGCTGGCCGCGCTGGACGCGGGCCGTATCGAGACGTTCGGGACGCTCGTCGATCGGTCGCAGAGGGCTGCCGAAGATCTGCTGGGCAATCAGGTGCCCGAGACCGTCACGCTGGCACGGCTCGCGCGCGAGCTCGGCGCGCACGCCGCCTCCGCATTCGGGGCCGGGTTCGGCGGCAGCGTCTGGGCCCTGGTGGACGCAGACGCTGCCGAGACGTTCATGAACGCCTGGCTCGAGCGCTACGCCCATGTGCACCCCGGCGCGGCGCGGCGCGCGTCCGGATTCGTCACACGTCCAGGCCCCGGCGCCCTGACCTGGCGCACGACCTAGACACTGCCGCACCCGGCGCGGCCCACGCCATACCGTGACCGGCCGTCCCTGAGCGCGGGCCTCATTCCACCTTCGCGCCGGCCGGGACCGCGGCGCACGTGCTCTCCGATCTCCTCTTCTCTCACCGCGCCTCACGGCGCTGGAACGCCTCTTGATGCGGCGCACCCCGCAGTCAGGAGTGGCGGGACCGCCGACAATCCGCCCCAGCGGGACGTTCAGGTCCGCCGTCCCGACTGCACGGGGAGCCGCAGGAGGTCGAAGCTCATGGCCAATGCGCGCGTCGAGTCGATGCAGCTGGTTCACACCTACCCGCACGATCGAACCGCGATGGAGCGGATCCTCGACGTCGTCGAACGGGTGGGGAACCGTGTGCCGCACCCGGTGGTGATCTTCGTCCTGCTGATCGGCCTGGTGATCCTGCTGTCCCACGTCTTCTACCTGCTCGGCTCGAGCGTGAGCTACCAGCGGATCAACCCCGAGACGCATGCCCTCGAGGACGCGACGGCGACCGTCCGCAGCCTGTTGACGGCGGACGGCATCCGGTTCATGTACGAGGGCGCGGTCGCGAACTTCATGAGCTTCACGGCCGTGGGGGTGATCATCATCGCCATGCTGGGCGTGGGGGTCGCCGAAGCATCGGGGCTGATCAAGGCGCTCATCCGCAAGCTCGTGATGGTCGCGCCGCCAGCCGCGCTGACCTACATCCTCGTGTTCGTCGGCGTCATCTCGAGCATTGCGGCCGACGCCGGATACCTCGTCCTGATTCCGCTGGCTGCGGCGGCCTACCTGAGCATCGGCCGCCATCCGCTCGCCGGTCTGGCCGCCTCGTTCGCGGGCGTGGCCGCGGTGTTCAGCGTCAACATCCTGGTCAAGCCGCTCGACGGCATCCTGGTCGGCATCACCAACGACGCGATCGCGCTCACGAGTCCGGGCACGACGATCCCCCTGACCTCCAACTTCTGGTTCTCGATCGCGTCGGTGCTCCTGATCACCGTCGTGGTCGCATTCATCAGCGACCGCTTCATCGAGCCGCGGCTCGGACCGTATTCCGGTGCGGCGGAGACGGATGGCGCGGGCGGCGTGACGGCCGAAGAGTCGCGCGGACTGCGGTTCGCGTTCTGGGGCCTGATCGGCGTGCTGCTGTTCTTCGCGCTGCTGTCGCTGCCTCCGGGCGCACCCCTCCGCAACGCGGAGACGGGATCGCTCATCGCGGACTCGCCGCTGATGAACGGGCTCATCGTCTTCATCGCGCTCGTGTTCCTCGTGATCGGCGCCGCCTACGGCTTCGGGGCGAGGACGATGCGCAGCAGCGTCGACGTCGTGAGTGCGATGGAGAAGGCGGTCGCGGGGCTGGGTGCTCTGATCTTCCTCCTGTTCGTGATCAGCCAGTTCAACGCCTTCTTCACGTACACCAACATGGCGACGCTGGCGGCCGTGAAGATGGGCGACACGCTCGAGACCGCGGGGCTCGGTGCGTTGCCGCTGCTCGTGGGCTTCGTGTTCGTCGTCGGCGCGCTCGACCTGATCATGACCGGAGCGATTCCGAAGTGGGCCATCTTCGCGCCGATCTTCGTGCCGCTCCTGATGCGGCTGGGCGTGGAGCCCGAAGCCGTGCTCGCGGCGTACCGCGTGGGCGATTCGCCGTTCAACGCGATCACGCCGCTGAACGCCTACTTTGCGCTGATCGTCTCGTTCGCGATGAAGTACCAGAAGGACGCGGGCGTGGGCACGGTCATCGCGCTGATGCTGCCGTACGTGATCGTCCTCTTCATCGTCTGGCCGCTCCTGCTGGCGCTGTGGCACGTGCTGGGGCTGCCGTGGGGGTTCTGAGCGGATCGACGGTGGTGGGTCACCGGATGTGCTGAGCCATGCCGCCGCGGCGGTCCTCACCGCGCTCGCTGAACTACATTCCCTACATCGGCGCCTGGCTGGGGGTGATCTTTCCGACGCTCTCCTGATGATCGTGTGCGCGCACGTCGACTCGCTGCGGCCCGTCGCGGTGCTCCTGTCCGCGGACGGCAAGCCGGCGACCTGAGGCCAGGGCCTTTACGAGGTGTGGTTCTGCACCCGCACCCGCTCGGACGAGACCAGATGCAGCGCGCCGCCGCTCATCGCGAGCTCGTCGAGATGGAAGCTGCCCTTGTACAGGTCCGGTCCGTCGGAGCCGAGCGCCACCGACGGCGCCGAGCAGAGCACCACGTCACCGGCGCGGCCGATCCAGTCGCGATGACGATGTCCATGAAAGACCACCACCCGCGCGGCGTGGGGCGCGAGGGCGTTCAGGAGATCCGGTGCGTTCATGAGCGACAGCGCGATCCGGTCGGCGAGCCCGGTCGCGCCGGCCGGATACTCGACCACGTGATGGTGCAGGAGCAGGAGCCACGCGCTTCCGGGGAAGCGTCCGAGCACCGCTCGCAGCGCGCGCAGCTGCCGGGGACCGACGACGCCGACCGCATTCGTGGCCGAGAAGTGGCTGCGCGCGTTCGATTCGAGGAGGATCACGCCCCACCCCCGCTGATCGTCCGGCGGCAGGACCAGCGGAAACAGGTCCTCCCAGACCTTCGCCATTTCATGCCGGCCCCGGAACGTGCCGTCCCGCGCGAGGTCGCGCAGGCGCGCCGGCCGATCGCCCCTGCGCAGATGCTGCCGCAGGGACGCGCCGAGGGCGCCGGACGAATGATCGACGAGGTGCAGGCGCGCGCCCTGCACGGCGTCGAGGGCCAGGGCGAACCGGAGGCGCCGGAGCGCATGGCTGGCGCTCCAGGGAATGTCCACGCGTCCCGTGTTCGTCCGATCGACGATATTGACATCGTGATTGCCGGGCACGAAGAGCAGCTGCGACCCGAGCTCGGGATACGAGCGCAGCAGGCGAACGAACTCCACCCACTCCGCCCGCGTACCGGCGTCGGTGACGTCGCCCGTCACGACGATGCAGTCGAGCGGGGACACGGCATGGATGGCCCGCAGCTGATGCAGCGCCTGGCGGACGCAGCCGTTGCCACGTGGCCCGTGCGTCCCGGATTCCATGCGGCAGCCGTACCGCTCGCCGACCACGTGGAGGTCGGAGAGATGCGCCACGCGGATCGTCCGCACGTCCTCGGGCGGCGGTCCGGGGGACCAGTCCCGCAGCGGCCGGCGCCGCGCCAGCTCCTGCCAGAGCCAGTACAGGCTCGACGCTGTCGTGGACAGTCCCAGCAGCGCCGCCGCGTTGCTCAGCCCCGCCTGCACGACGATGCCGGGACGTGCGAGGAGGTCGCCGAGCCCGGGAGTCGTCAGGAGGCCCACGCTCAGCGCCAGGGCCAGTCCGCCACCGGCCAGCAGGAGCGAGGCCAGGATCGCTCCGAGACGCCGCCGCCGATCGAGCCGCGCCGAGGCGCCCGCAGGGCCCGGCAGCCGTTCCAGGCCCGCGCTGACCGTTTCCCGCAGCGCGACGAATATCGGAAACACGAACGTGTGCTGCAGATGCCAGAGGCTCTCGCGCACCATCCGCAGCAGCGGCCTGCCGGCCCAGTACGCCAGCGCCAACAGCAGTGCCAGCGACGTCAAGGCGGCGACCGGACGGCTGCCGATCACCGCGGCAGCGGCGATCTTCTGGCGGCTGTACGTGAGCAGCAGCGACGGCGCGAAGCCGAGGAGCAGCGCCGGCACGAGCACCAGCGCGACGAACCCGACGAGGGCCGTCAGGTAGTTGAACTCGAGCGCCAGCGCGACCAGCACGCCGCGCCAGCCGCGTCCGGGCGGACTGGCCCGGTTGTCGTCGGCATCCCCGAGCCGCAGATCCCAGATCCGGCGGACCAGCGGCAACGGGTTCCCGCCCGGCGCGGGGCGCTGGCGTACGGCGCGCCCGGCCGATGTCGCCCCTGCAGGTCGCGCACGACGGCCGGGGTGCTCGGTCACGGTACCGGTGACGCCGTCGGAGCCGCGATACGCTGACGGGCGACGACCTTGGTGATCTCGGCCCCGAAGAAGAGCAGCTGGCTGACCAGGTTGATCCACAGCATCGCGACGAACACGCTGCCGAGCGCGCCGGTGGCCGAGGGCTCGTGCCCGAGCAGCGCTCCCGCAAGCACGACGGCCTCGGCAGCGAGGAGCCACGCGACCGTGCAGAGGACGCTGGCGAGCCAGACGTCGCCCCACTGCAGTCGGACGGGCGGCAGGTGCTTCAACAGGAGCGCGAAGGCGAGGCCGACCGTGAGGACGGCGTTGGGGAGCGCGATCAGCCACGCCGGCACCGCGGGCAGCCCCGGAACCGTCAGGAGCCCGCCGAGCCACTGCGTGATGGACACGGCCGCGAGCGCCAGCAGCAGCAGGCCCCCTCCCGACAACGCGATCAGGTACGCGGCCGCATACTCGCGGAGCGTCGTCCACACGACGGCGCGGATCGAGCCGGACACACGCACCGGCTCGAACTTCCAGATGGCGCGGAAGCTCAGACGCAGGTGGCGGAACAGCACGGACGCGCTCCACGCCACCCCGACCAGGCTGAAGGCGCTCGCCATGAGCGACTCCCGCTGGAGCTGCGCGAAGAGCTGCTCGAGCGCTTCGCGCATCTGGGGGCCGAGGTGCGTCTCGACGGTGAGCAGGACCTGCTGTCCGGCGTCGCTGGCGAAGCCGGTGTAGCGCAGCAGCAGGCCGAGCACGGCCAGCAGGAGCAGCAGCAGCGGCAGCAGCGAGATGAGCGCGTAGTAGACCATGGCGCTCGCGAGATAGCCGGCGTGGTCACGCTCGTACTCGTACCAGGCCGTCCGCAGGAGGGCGATCAGCGGGCGCGCCACGGCTCGTCCCGGGCCGCTGTCGATGCCAGTTGCATGCCGCCTCGGGTTCCGACTCACCGGGCGGCCGCTCCGCGGCCCGGGCTCGAGACGAACAGGTCCAGCCCGAGCTGGCGGGAGAGATATCGCGCGACGAGCTGCCCCTTGACGCTGTTGCCCGCCCGGTCGAGCGGCGGCGCGAAGGTCCCGAGACCACCCTTGCCGGGCGACACCGTGACGATGCCCCCGCCAATGCCGCTCTTGCCGGGCAGCCCGATGTCGTAGAGCCAGTCGCCCGACGTGTCGTACAGCCCCGCGATGCTCATGACCGCCAGCGTGTAATGGCAGGTCAGCGGATCGATCACGCGCTGCCGGGTCACCGGGTTCACGCCGCCGTTGGCCAGCGTGGCACCCATGACGGCGAGGTCTCTCGCGGTCACCGCCAGCGAGCACTGTCGCAGGTACAGGTCCGCGGTGTCCTCCGGATCCGCGTAGAGGTGCTGGCGATCCCGCAGCAGGAGCGCAAGGCTGCGCGTCCTGAAGCTGGTGGCCGCTGCCGACCGGTAGACGGCGCTCTCGAGCGACAGGTCCCGTCCCGCGAAGCGCGAGAGTGTCGTCCAAACCGCCCGCCACCTGGCGTCGGTCGTCGCGCCCGGCACCAGGCTCGTGGTCGCGATGGCGCCGGGATTCACCATCGGGTTGGTCCGGCCGTCCGCGCTGTGCTCGACGGCGGTTGCCGAGTTGAAGGGGAGGCCGGTCGCGTTCACGCCCACCTTCGCGCGGACCTGATCCGGTCCGAGCGCCTCGCAGACCAGCGCGAAGACGAACGGCTTGGATACGCTCATGATGGCGAAGGCCTGCCGGGCATCGCCGGCCTCCCAGGCCTCCCCTCGCGCCGCCACGACGCAGACGCCGAAGAGGTCGCGTCGCATCCGCGCCAGCGCGGGGTAGACGTCGGACACCTCGCCCTCGTCGTTCGCGCGGTATCGGTCGTACGCCTGGCCCACGAGCCGCCGGACGCTCGGGGCCGCCGGGAGGCGGCCGGTCGAGACGAATGGCGACTCAACTGGCTCGTGGCTGCCGCGGACCTTTTTCAGCACGGAGGTCTGCCGCCTCGTCAGAACCGGTTCGCGGAGCAATCAGCGTTCCACGTCCGCCCATGCAGGCGGGCGACGCGACATGCCCGGCGGCGACCATGAGGGCGGTCCTGCCGCCCGTCGGGATCCCGCTCGCCGGATTGGCGCAGCGGGAGGTCACGAGCAGGCGCGAGGGGCCGCGCTCCGGCGCGGGTCCGGCATCCGCCGCGTGTGTGTTGCCGGCGACGCCGCGAGGTTCCCGCGCAATCGGGCGTGGCACATCGCTGGCATCGCGGCAGCGGACGAGCGCTGACCGTCAATCCGGATCGACGGCCTGGCGCGAGACTCCGCATGCGCTCGACGCCTGGCCGGTTCGTGCTCGCCAATCTCATCGTGCTGTTCGCCCCCGTCGCCGCGAGCGGACAGGCCCCGGCCGTCGTCGAGGTCGCGGCCGGGGATCGGATTCACGGCGACGTGCGGCGTCTCGAGCGTGGGCGCCTGGCGTTCCGGACGGCGACGCACTCCCTGCCCGGGGCGCAACGGTGGGGCGGCACGGTCGCCATCGTCTGGACGGAAGTGGTGCGCCTCGAGAGCGAGCAGGTCCTGGAGGTCGAGCTGTCGTCGGGGGAGCGTCATGCCGGCACCGTGTCGTCCCCCTCGTCCGGGCGTCTCGTCGTGGAGACCGCCTCGGGACCGACGCCGCCCCTGGCGCTGCACGACATCGTCAGCATCATCCCGCTCGAGGCCGGCTTCCGCGCGCGTACGACCGGAACGCTCGACGTCGGGTTCAGTCTCGCCAGCGCGCAGGACACGAGGACCTACACGCTCAACGGCCAGGCGCAGCATCGCAGTCGGGGCTATACCTACGACACGCGGCTGGCCCTGAACTCCTGGCTGTCCGCGCGGGATGGAACCGAGACCCTGACGCGGAACGACCTGGGCGTGGACGTGCGCCGGCGGCTGGGCAGCCGCTGGTACGCGGTCGTGGCCGGCCGCGTCCAGCAGGACGAGCCGCTGGAGCTCGACACCAGACTGCTCGTCGGCGGGGGAGTGGGCCGCGCGCTCGTCCGGTCGCAACGCCTGGTGGTGTCCGTGCACGGAGGACTCGCGTACGACGCGGAGAACTACGCGGGAGCCGACACGAGTCATGCCGCCGAGGCCGTGGCTGCCCTGGATCTGGACTGGTTCGCTCCCGGCAGCGCCACGGAGGCGATGCTGGATACCACGACGTTCATCAGCCTGGCGCGGGCGCGGGCGCGCCTGGAGGTGGACGGCTCGATTCGCCGCGACTTCGTCTGGGACCTCTACTGGGCGCTGAACGTCTTCGAACGGTTCGACGGCGACCCGCCGGGCGACCGGCCCCGCAGCGACCTCGGCCTGTCGTTCACGCTCGGGTGGGTGTTCTGACCGGGGGGTCCGATGGAGCGCGTCGACGCGCCGCGCACCGGCCACGGCACACGTGAGACGCTGCTTCGGCGCATCGAGCTGCTGTCGTCGGCCGTCATGGCGGCTGCGACGATCGCCACCGCCTACAGCGCGTACGAGTCCGCGCTCTGGACCACGGAGTACGCGAGCCACAAGTCGGCGTCGACCACGGCCACGATCAGGGCGGCGGAGTTCAGCAACCTCGCGATGCAGCGGTCGGCGGTGCACGTGAGCCTGTTCCTGCAGTGGCTGGCGGCGGCCCGCGCCGGCGATGCCGCGTCGGCCGACTTCCTGCTGGCCCGCCTGCCCGAGCCGCTGGGGTCGGCGACGCGGGCGTGGTGGGCCTCGAGCCCGCTGACGAATCCCGAGGCGGCCGCGTCCCCCTTCGACCTCCCGGCCTACCGGATACGGGAGCGCGAGGACGCCGCGCAGTGGTCGGCGACGGCCCGCCGGGCGTCCGACGAGGCCGAACGGGCGAGCGCGACCGCGAACCGCTATCTGCTGTTCACGATCATCTTCGCGTCGGTCCTCTTCTTCGCGGGAATCAGCGGCAAGTTCGGATCGCACGTCGTCGACATCACCGTGCTCGCGCTCGGCGTGCTCACGCTGGCCCTCGGAGTGTTCGTGATGCTCGCGTCGCCGCGCGCCTGAATGTTCAGCCGCACGACGTGCGGCCCGACGAAGCCGGATGTGCCTGTCGACAGCCGGAGACGAAGCAGCGGCCCGGCGGCCACGGCGAGCCCGCAGGCCGGACGGGCAGGAGGTATGACATGGCTCGTGTGACTCGCGAAACGGCCACCAGAGGCAGCGGCACCATCGCCGAAACGGTCGATCGGCTGATGCCGCAGCTGACGTCCGAGCTGGTGCGGCTCTCGCGCATCCCGTCGATCTCGGAGCCGGGCTTTCCGGCCGGACCCGTGCACGAAGCGTCTGCGGTGGTGGTTGAGTTGCTGCGGAGTGCCGGACTCCGGAACGTCGGCACCCTGGATCTTCCTGATACCCACCCGATCGTGACCGGCGAGATTCCGGCGCCTGCCGGCGCGCCGACGGTCCTGCTGTACGGGCACTACGACGTCGTCCCGCCGGGCGACGAGTCGAAGTGGGACTCGCCGCCGTTCGAGCCGGTCGAGCGGGATGGTGCGCTCTACGGCCGCGGAGTTTCCGACTCCAAGGCCAACGTGCTCGCGCACGTCGGCGCGCTCCGTGCGTTCGACGGCCGGCCGCCGGTCGGCATCAAGGTCGTCATCGAGGGCCAGGAGGAAGTCGGGAGCGCGCTCAACACCTATCCGCCACGCGACCCCGAGCGGTTCCGGTGCGACGCGATGCTGATTGCCGACATGGGCAGCGTCCGGCCCGGCGTCCCGACGCTGACCGTCGCGCTCCGCGGAACGGCCACGGTGACGATCGCGGTGCGGACGCTCGGGGGGCCGAAGCACAGCGGCCAGTACGGCGGCGCCGCGCCGGACGCGTTGCTGACGCTCCTGCATGCGTTGACGACGCTGCACGACGAGAAGGGGGACGTCGCCGTCGCGGGGCTTCGCCGCGAGGAGTGGTCGGGCGCCTCGTTCACCGAGGAGGAGTTCCGCGAGCTCGCGGAGGTGCGCAACGGGCTGCCGCTCTTCGGCACCGGAAGCCTCGGCTCGCGGCTCTGGACCGGACCGGCGATCACCGTGACCGGCATCGACGTGCTGCCGGTCGACGAGGCCGTCAATGCCGTCGTGCCATCCGCCCGTGCCCGCATCAATCTGCGTGTGCATCCCGAGCAGGACGCCGACGAAGCGTGCGAGGCGCTCGTCCGCCATCTCGGGGCGTTGCGGCCATTCGGCATCCCGATCGACGTGGAGCGGGGCGCGACGGGCAACGGCCTCGCCGCGAAGACGTCGGGCCCGGCCTACGACGCCATGCGGGCGGCGCTCTCCTCGGCCTGGGGCGGCGACGTGGCGAGCGTCGCGACCGGCGGATCGATTCCGCTCGTCAACGCGCTGCAGGAAGCCGTGCCGCAGGCGGAAGTTCTGCTGTTCGGCGCCACCGACGGGTTCAGCAACATCCACGCGCCGAACGAACGGGTCCGCCTGGACGAGTTCCGGAACACCGTCGTGGCCGAGGCCGCGTTCTTCAGGGAGTATGCGGCGCGCTGGCAACCGGGCA
>CAYUPN010000036.1:34574-37677 GCA_964446605.1 uncultured Bifidobacteriaceae bacterium
GTCGTGGCCGAGGCCGCGTTCTTCAGGGAGTATGCGGCGCGCTGGCAACCGGGCACGCGCTGAGCGCGATGCGCAAGGCGCTGCCCCGCTTCGGTGAGGCGGTCGAGGTACTGCTGGTCATCAACAGCAAGGTCGAGAAGAAAGTCCGGTTGCCCGCAGGCGCGCGGCCCGGTACGCTTTCCGGGTGGCACGGCCACGCTCCCCGCAGCGGAGCCGGCGATGAGACTCGATGCGCAACAGTCCCGGACCGTTCCGGGCGATCAGCAGGCCGTCGCCGGTGCGGCATCGCGGTTCGTCGGCGAGAGCGAGACGTTCCGCTCCGTGCGCGCGGTGATCGAGCAGGTGGCGCCGACGACGGCGACGGTGCTGTTGCTCGGTGAGACGGGAACCGGGAAGAGCCTGGCCGCACGGGAGATCCATCGCCTCGGCGGGCGCGTGCGCGCGCCGTTCGTGACCGTGGACTGCACGGCGCTCCCGGTGACGCTCGTCGAGAGCGAGCTGTTCGGGCGCGAGCGCGGCGCGTTCACCGATGCCCGCGCGACCCAGATCGGCCGTCTGGAACTGGCCAACAGCGGCACGCTCTTCCTCGACGAGGTCGCCGAGCTGCCGCTGGACGCGCAGGGGAAGCTGCTGCGGGTCCTGCAGCAGGGTGAGTTCGAGCGGCTCGGATCGCCCAGGACGATTCGCGTCGACGTGCGCGTGATCGCCGCCACGAGCCGCAACCTGGCTGGGGATGTGCGGGAGGGGCGGTTCCGCCGCGACCTGTACTACCGGCTGAACGTGTTTCCGGTCATGATGCCCGCGCTGCGCGAGCGCCCGGCGGACATCCCCATTCTGGCGCGCTATCTCGTCGACCGCTTCGCCGGGAAGCACCGGCGCCGCATCGACGAGATTCCGTCGGCGGTGTTCGACGCGCTCGCGGCGCACCACTGGCCGGGCAACATCCGCGAGCTCGAGAACGTGCTGGAGCGCGCCATCATCACGACACCCGGCCCGGTGTTGCGGTTGCCGGGACCGCTGCAGTCGGATCCCGTGGATGGACCCGCGCTGCCGTTCACGAGACTGGCCGACGTCGAGCGGGCCCACATCCTGCGGATGCTCGATGAGGCGGGATGGCGCATCGAAGGGCCGCTCGGCGCCGCGAAGGCACTGGACCTGAAGCCCAGCACCCTGCGCAGCCGGATGAGGAAACTGGGAATCCGGCGCTGCATGCCGGCGCCCGCGTGACGATCGGCGTCGCGACCTACTGGACGGGCGCAGGCAGCTGCGACTGTCCCATCAGCCACTGATCGACGCCGCGCGCCGCGCTGCGTCCCTCGGCGATCGCCCAGACGATGAGCGACTGCCCGCGCTGCATGTCCCCGGCGGCGAAGACGCCCGGGACGTTCGTCATCCAGTTCGCATCGCGCGCCACCGTGCCGCGCCCGGTCAGGGTCACGCCGAGCTGATCGATCGCCCCGCGTTCCGGGCCGGTGAAGCCCATCGCGAGCAGCACGAGCTCGCACTCGAGCGTGAACTCGCTGCCGGGCACGGGCTCGAAGGCCATGCGCCCGTCCTTCTGCACCGGCACGACACTGACGCCCCGCAGCCCCGCCACGCGTCCGTGCCCGTCGTCCACGAACGCGGTGGTCGAGACCGAGTAGCGGCGTTCCCCACCTTCCTCGTGTGCCGACGAGACGCGGAAGATGTTGGGCCACTGCGGCCAGGGATTGTTCTCGGCCCGCGCGTCGGGAGGGCGGGACAGCAGCTCGAACTGGTGGACGGAGACGGCGCCCTGTCTGTGCGCGGTGCCGAGGCAGTCGGCTCCCGTGTCGCCGCCGCCGATGATCACGACGCGCTTCCCTTCCGCGGTAATCGCGACCGACGCGGCGATCTCGTCCCCTTCGCAGCGGCGGTTCTGCTGCGTCAGGTACTCCATCGCGAAGTGCACGCCGGCGAGGTCGCGCCCGGGAATCGGGAGGTCGCGCGGCACGGTCGAGCCGCCGGCCAGCACGATGGCCTCGTACTCGCGCCGCAGCTCCCCGGCCGGCACCGTGCGCCCGATGTCGGCGTTCGTCCGGAACACCACCCCCTCGGCCTCCATCACGGCGAGCCGCCGATCGAGGAAGCGCTTCTCCATCTTGAACTCGGGGATCCCGTACCGGAGCAGTCCGCCAATCCGATCGGCCCGCTCGAACACCGTGACCAGGTGGCCCGCCTTGTTCAGCTGATCGGCGGCGGCCAGCCCCGCCGGCCCCGACCCGACCACCGCGACGCGCTTGCCGGTGCGTACCGCGGGAGGGCGCGGCACGATCCAGCCCTCGTCCCACGCGCGCTCGATGATCGCCGCTTCGATCCCCTTGATCGTGACCGGGTCGCTGTTGATGCCGAGCACGCACGACCCTTCACACGGCGCGGGACAGAGCCGCCCGGTGAACTCCGGGAAGTTGTTGGTCGCGAGCAGGCGCTCGATGGCGCCGTCCCAGCGATCCCGGTAGACGAGATCGTTCCAGTCCGGAATGAGGTTGCCGAGCGGACAGCCCTGATGGCAGAAGGGAATGCCGCAATCCATGCAGCGGGCGCCCTGCTGCCGCAGGGTCTCGTTGCCGTAGGGGAGGTACACCTCCCGCCAGTCCCGGACGCGCTCGGCCACCGGCCGTGCGGGCTGCTTCGATCGCGCGATGTCGATGAACCCGGTCGGCTTACCCATTGGCGGCCCCCACGAGCTCGCCGAACCCGGCGACGCGTCCCGCGCGGCGCGCCTCGGCCTCCGTCTGCAGCACCCGCTTGTAGTCCCTCGGCATGATCCTGATCCAGCTTGCCTGCAGCTCGCGCCACTTGAAGAGGATGTGCGACGCGTGCGCGCTGCCGGTCAACGCGATGTGCCGGCACACGACCCGCCGCAGGAACTCGTCGTCTTCCTCGTCGACCTCCTCGAGATCGACGAGCCCGCGGTTCACGCGAATGGGCGCCTTGCCGTCGAGATCGAGCAGGTAGGCGATGCCGCCGCTCATGCCCGCCGCGAAGTTCCGCCCGACGCGGCCGAGCACGACCACGCGTCCGCCGGTCATGTACTCGCAGCCGTGGTCGCCCACGCCCTCCACGACGGCGGTCGCGCCGCTGT
>CAYUPN010000037.1:0-37579 GCA_964446605.1 uncultured Bifidobacteriaceae bacterium
GCGGGATGAACGTCGCCATCGACTGGCCGAACATGTGGCTCAGCGGCAGCAGGTTGAGGAAGCGGATCGGCGAGAAGGGACGCGCGTACTTCCGGTACTTGACGATCTCGCGCTCGACGGGGACGACGTTCGCGAGGATGTTGCGGTGGGTGATGATGACCCCCTTCGGCTCGGCGGTCGCGCCGGAGGTGAAGATGATCTCGGCGGTGTCGTCGCGCGAGACCGGGGCGCGCGGGACCCGCGCGTTCGAGGTCCAGTCGAGACCCGCCAGCGGCCAGACGTCGCCGCCGTCCGCCTCCAGCGTGGCGCGATCGACCTCGTCGCCGACCAGCACCACGCGCGCGCGCACGATCCGCGCCACGCGATGCAGGAAGTCGGCCGACGCGCGGTAGTCGATCGGCACGGCGACGATGCCCTGCAGCCAGCACCCCCAGAGGGCGACGATCCACTCGGGGCGGTTCTCGCCCCAGAAGACGACCGTGTCCCCCTTCGAGAGGCCTGCCGCCGCCAGGCGCGCGGCGAAGGCCTCGGCCGCGCGCGCGACGTCCGCATACGACCGCGACCAGCTCCGATAGCCGTTGTCGTACACGAGGAAGGTGCCCCGGAGTGCGGCCAGGTTGTCGAAAAGATCGAGCAGCGTGTCGCGTCGCATGCGCTGGGCCTTATGATACTGGGACTGTACGGGCGCCCTCCGCGCCACGCGGCGCCGGCGCACGGCGCCCGGGACGCGGCGCCACGCAACCGGACCGGTTGATGACCTCGAGGAACCTTCCGCCGTCGCTCGCCGTCGGCGCGCTCTACGACAGCTTCCTGCAGAACGCGCTGCGCCAGTTCTTCGCACGCGCGACCTTCGAGACGGAGCCGATGCTCTCGGTGAGCTCGGACGGCCGCCTCGCCATCGAGCCGACCGACGACCCCTGCGTGATGTACGTGCGCTGGTTCGGCACCCGGTACGTGCTGCGCGTGCCGGAGCGCCGCCCGTTCACGCCGCACGAGATCCGCCTCGCGCGCGCGATCGGGTCGGTGCTCGCCGCGCGCTATCACGCCATCCTCGATCCGAAAGCGATGGTCGAGCGCGGGGAGCTGTTCCGCGGCGCGATCGAGGACCGGTACGTCGGCGTGTTCGCCGACAACACGGCGTACCCGCTCGGTCCCGGCGTCTCGCGCGCCGACCGGATCGCGTCGGCGATCGAAGTGCTGCGCGTCGCGGCGCTGTCGCGGTACGAGAACCGGCCGATCTCGACGGGCGTGCTGATCCTCGGCCCGGACGCGTCCGCACCCGCGCCGTCCGGGACCGCGATCGAGTTCTCGCAGCCGCTCACCGGCGTGAAGAGCTTCTTCCGCCTGGTCGACGGGCAGCACACCCTCTTCCTGGTCAACGACGACGCGCGGCTGCTGGACGTGGTGGACGTGCGGCGCTGGGCGGGGGAGC
This sequence comes from uncultured Bifidobacteriaceae bacterium, assembly GCA_964446605.1. GTDB lineage: Bacteria > Acidobacteriota > Vicinamibacteria > Vicinamibacterales > JAENWD01 > JAENWD01. Next base: position 1,433 of record CAYUPN010000037.1, read on the forward strand.
AGTTCGGCGCCGAGCCGCTGCCCGCCCCCTGCCCCGCGACCTACGAAGCGCACGCGCGCGCCACGCTGCGCCACGGGCACGTGGCGCTCGTGCTCAGCCCCTCGCACGAGATCAAGGTCTTCGCCGAAGGAGCCGAGATCCTCGCCTTCCGCCACGCGCACTGGCACCTGCTCGACCTCCGCGCGAAGTTCGAGCTCTGGGCGGAGGCGGTGGGCGACCGCGAGCTCGCCATGCGCCTGTTCCAGTCGGCGCTCGAGCTGGCCGAAGCGCGGCAGGGGGCCCTGTTCGTCGTGGTGCGCGATCCGGAGCACGCGGTGCCGGAGCTCGTCGCGCCCGCCGACCGGGTGGACTGCACGCCGCAGCCCGACCCCCAGGCGGCCGCCGGTCCGCCGACGCGCCGCGATCTGCTCCAGCCGCTCAGCGGCCGCAGCGTCACCGATCTGGATGCGAGCATTGTCGCCGCGCTGGCGTCGCTCGACGGGGCGACGGTGGTCGACGGCACCGGCCGGCTCATCGCGGCCGGCGCGATCCTGCGGCAGCATGCGACGGGCGGGGGCCGCGACACCGGCATCATCGAGGGGGCGCGGACGACGGCCGCGATGGCGGCGAGCCGCTACGGCCCGGTGCTGAAGGTCAGCGAGGACGGCGCGATGACCTTCTACGACACCGTCCGCGTGTGGGATCTCTGAGGGTCACGGGCGCGGCGGTCCGGCCTCGGCTACAATCGCGTCCTCCCATTCCCCGGCACATCCGATGCGCGTGTTCCTCACGGGTCCGACCGGCTATCTCGGCAGCGCCGTGCTGGACGCGCTGCTGCGCGCCGGGCACGCGGTCACGGGGCTCGTCCGCGAACCGGGGCGCGCGCGACGGCTGCAGGCGAAGGGCGCCGAGGCGGTCGTCGGCGACATGGTCAGCCGCGACTGGCTCGACGCGGCGGCCGGACATGACGCGTTCGTCCACACGGCACGCCAGCGCGGCGCCATGCGCGTGGAGGCGGACCGGATTGTGCTGGAGGCGCTGCTGGCTGCCGCGGCGGCTACCGGCGGCCGCCCCCGCGTGATCTACACCTCGTCCGCCTGGGTGATCGGCCCCGCGTCGAAGCCGGCCGACGAGCGCGCGGAGCCGCGTCCGCCGGCGCTCGTCGCCTGGCGTCCCGCCCACGAAGCCCAGCTGCTCCGTGCGCCCGACGTCACGCCGATCGTGATCCGGCCGGGCACGGTGTATGGCGGCCGCCGCGGGCTGCTCGGCGACCTGTTCCGTGACGGCGTCAACGGGCTGGTACGGGTCATCGGCGACGGACACAACCGGTGGGCGACGGTGTATCGCCGCGACCTCGGCGAGCTGTATGCGCGGCTCGTCTCGGCGCCGGACGCGTCCGGCATCTATCACGCCACCGACGAATCCGGCGAACGCGTCCTCGACATCGTCGAGGCGCTCGGGCGGAGCACGGTCCACAAGCCCGACGTGCGCCACGTGCCGATCGAGGAGGCTCGCGCGAAGCTCGGACTGCTCGCCGACGTCCTCGCGATGGACCAGCTCGTCGAGGCGCGGCGCGCGCGGGAGGCCGGGTGGTCGCCGACCCTCCGGTCGGTCGCGCGGAGCATCCCGCGGCTGCTCGAGGAGTGGCGCGCGGACGAGTAAGCTTGGCAGGGGCCAGGGGCGTAGGGCCGAACTTCAGTTCGGCCATGCAGGGGCCAGGGGTCAGGGGCCGGGGGACCAGGGGTCAGGGTGAGGTGATGATGCGATCCGCTGCGATTGTGCTGTCGGCGATGCTGGCCGTTCCGGCCGTGGCGGGCCTGCGTGCGCAGGCCGGCGGCGCCGGACCGGTCCTGTCCGAAATCTCCGAGTCGCGCCTGAAGGCCGACATCCGCTTTCTCTCGCACGATCTGCTGGAAGGGCGCGCGCCGTCGACGCGCGGCGGCGAGCTCGCGGCGCAGTACATCGCCGCGCGGTTTGCCGGCATCGGGCTGCAGCCCGGCGCGCCCGACGGGACCTTCTTCCAGCCGGTGACGATCGTCGAGTCACGTGTGAAGCCGGGCTTCACCCTGTCGGTGAGCGGTGCCGGGGAGGCGCTGCGTCTCACGTACCTGGAGGACGTGGTGGCGTTCGCCGGGGTCGAGGAGCCGGAGGTGCGCGTGGACGCGGAGCTCGTCTTCGTCGGCTTCGGCATCAACGCTCCCGAACAGCGCTGGAACGACTACGCCGGCGTCGAAGTGAAGGGGAAGATCGTCGTCGCGATGGTCAACGACCCGCCGGCCACGCCGGATGAGCCGGAGCTCTTCGGCGGACGCGCGCTGACGTACTACGGGCGCTGGACCTACAAGTTCGAAGAAGCGGCGCGCCAGGGCGCGGCGGGCGCGGTGCTGATCCACACGACCGAGTCGGCCTCGTATCCGTGGCAGGTCGTCCAGTCGTCCTGGAGCGGGACGCAGTACTCGCTGCCTCCTGAGCCCGGCGCGCCGGCGCTGCCGCTGAAGGCGTGGGTCACGGAGGACGCCGCGCGGGCGATTGCCGCGCAGGCCGGGCAGGATCTCGACCGGCTGCGCGACGCGGCCCGCACCCGCGGCTTCACGGCCGTCCCGCTCGGCATCCGGGCGTCGGCGGTGCTGCAGCAGGAGCAGCAGCGCCGGACGTCGCCGAACGTCATCGGCGTGCTCCCCGGCGAGCGGCGCGACGAGGCGGTCGTCTACACCGCGCACTACGACCACTTCGGCATCCGCGAGGCGGCGCCCGGCGATGCGCCGGACGCCGACCGGATCTACAACGGCGCGATGGACAACGCCACCGGGGTCGCCGGCATTCTCGCGATCGCCGAGTCGATGGCGCGGGCCCCGCAGCCGCCCGGGCGCTCGATCTACGTCGTCGCGACGACGGCGGAGGAGTCGGGGCTGCTCGGCGCGGAGTACTTCGCCGCCAATCCGCCGCTCCCGCTCGACCGCATGGCGGCGAACATCAACGTCGACGGCCTCAACAATCTGGGTCCGGCGCGCGACATGGTCCTCCTCGGCGCGGAGCGCTCCACGCTGGGCGATCTGGCGCGCGGCATCCTGCAGAGCGTCGATCGCACGCTCGGCACCGATTCGGAGCCCGAGAAGGGCTACTTCTTCCGCTCGGATCACTTCCCGCTCGCGAAGGGCGGAGTGCCCGCGATCTCCATCAGCGACTCGACCGACTACATCGGGAAGGATCCGGGCTTCGCGCAGCGCATGCGCGACGAATACACGAACAGGCACTACCACCAGCCGAGCGACGAGTTCGATCCGTCATGGGACATGACGGGCGCGGTCGCGGATCTGCGTGTGCTCGCGCGGCTCGGGTGGGAGGTCGCCTCGCGCGCGGAGATGCCCACGTATCACGCGGGGGAGCAGTTCGCGCAGCCTCGCGCGAACCCGACCCGGTAGCGCGCACGCCGTGAGGACACGGGCGGGCAGTGAAACAGGCGCCGGCGCGCCGGCCGGTCTCGTCACCGTGGATGCGGTCCGCGAGGCGGCGCGGCTCATCCGCGGCGCCGTCAGGGTGACCCCCGTGATCCAGGCGCCGTCGCCGGGCGGTTGGGATCACCTCCGCCTCAAGTGCGAGAACCTGCAGGTCTCCGGTTCCTTCAAGGCGCGTGGCGCCAGCCATTTCCTCGCGCGGCTCGACGCGCCCCTGCGGTCGCGCGGGGTGATCACCTATTCGTCAGGCAATCACGGGCAGGCGCTCGCGTACGCGGCGCGCGCGCACGGCATCCCCTGTGTCGTGGTCATGCCGACCACCGCGCCTCCCGTGAAAGTCGACGGCGCACGGGCCCTCGGGGCCGACGTGCAGTTCGCCGGCACGACGACGATCCACCGCCAGGAGGCCGCGACGCGGATCGCGGCCGAGCGCGGGCTGACGCTCGTGCCCCCCTTCGACCACCCGCACATCATCCAGGGCCAGGGGACGGCCGCGCTCGAGGTGCTGGCGCAGCAGCCCGATCTCGACGCCATCTACATCCCGGTCGGCGGCGGCGGACTGGTCTCCGGCATGGCGGCGGTGATCCGCCAGCTTCGGCCCGGCGCACGCATCATCGGCGCCGAACCGGCGGGCGCGCCGAAGATGACGCGCTCGCTCGAGGCGGGCGCGCCGGTGACCCTGGATCGCGTGGAGTCGATTGCCGACGGGCTGCTCGCGGTCCGTCCGGGCGACCTGACGTTCGCGCACGTCCGCGCGTTCGTGGATCGGATCGAGACGGTCACCGACGACGAGCTGCGCGCGGCGATGCGGTGGCTCGCGCTGGAGGCGAAGATCGTGGCGGAGCCGAGCGGCGCCGCGGCCGTCGCCGCGGCGAGGCGGCTCGCGCCGCCCGGCACGCCGGGCATTCACGTCGCGGTGATCAGCGGCGGCAACGTGGATCCGGCGCGGCTGCGTGACGCGATCGGCTGACCGCCGCGCGGTCACCGTGAATCGCGTGCGACGATCCGCCGTGCCAGCTCGATGCCTTCCTCGAGCGTGGTGAAGGCGTTGTCGAGCTGCTGCTCGTAGATCTCCCGGAGAATCTCGCCCATCCGGGGGCCCGGCTGCACGCCCAGCGGGAGCAGATGGCGTCCCAGGACGATCGGCGCCGGGGGCCGGTGCTCGACACCGAGCTGCCGGGCCCGTTCGAGGAACCACTCCATCGCCGAGCAGTCGAACCCGCCGCCGCGCCCTTCGCAGTCCGCCTTCGCCACGCGCGCCAGCAGCTCCATGTCGACTTTCGCCGCGAGCCGCCGGAAGGCGCCATCGCCGACCTCCTCGCGGACGCGATGCCACGCTCCGGGTTTCAGATGGTGCGCGACGATGCCGAGCACGTGACGGCGGACGTCGAAGCCGTCGAGCGAGTGGATGTTGAAGCGATCGAGGAGCGCGGTTGCCGGCGCGACGCCCGCCTCCTCATGGCCCAGCGACCGGATGCGCCCGTCCAGCACCGCCGTCGTCGGCGGCTTGCCGAGATCGTGGCAGAGGGCCCCGAGCATCACGGTCACCTGCGCGGGGTAGGGCAGGTCGTCGATCCGCCGGCGGGCGCCGTCGACCACCATCAGCGTGTGGACCCAGACGTCGCCTTCGGGGTGCCACTCCGGCTCCTGCGGGCAGCCGATGAGCGCATGCAGCTCCGGCCACAGCCGCTCGACGACGCCGAGCTCGCGCGCCAGCTCCAGGCCGATGGACGGGCGCGCGGCACGCAGCAGCAGCTTCTCGACCTCGCCCCAGATCCGCTCCGGCGGCAGGTCGTCGAGCGGGATGCCGGCGAGCAGCGCACGCGTCTCCGCGTCGACCGACAGCTCGAACCGCGCGGCGAACTGGATGCCGCGGAGCACGCGGAGGCTGTCGTCGCCGAACCGCGCGGGATCGACGACACGCAGGCGGCGCGCGGCGAGATCGGCGCGGCCGTCATGCGGGTCGGCGTGCTCACCCGTGAGCGGATCCCATCCGATCGCGTTGATCGTGAAGTCGCGTCGCCGGGCCGCCTCGGCGAACGACATCGACGGGTCTCCCTCGACCGTGAACCCCTTGTGGCCGCGTCCCGTCTTCGACTCGCGGCGTGGCAGCGCGACGTCGATGCCGGCGACCTTGTAGACCGGAAAGCTCTGGCCCACCGGTTCGACGCGCCCGAAGGGCGCCAGCAGTTCCGGCAGCGTGCCGGCCGGCACGCCGAACACCTCGATGTCGAGATCCTTCGCCGGGAGCCCGAGCAGCCGATCGCGGACGGCCCCGCCGACCAGCCATGCGCGCCCGCCGGCCGCGTCGACGGCACGGGCGATGGCAGCCGCCGTGTCGAGGGGGTTGGCGGGTTCGGACATCGGTCAATGATGGCGTACTCGCAGGGGGCGGCCGCACGCGGGCGGAGCAGCGCGGCCGATCGGCCGCCCGTGATACTGTCGATTCCCATGAGAGCACTCATCGTTCTGGCGCTGGCGGCCGCCGCATCCGCCGCCGGCCTCGCACAGCCGCAGGGCGACGCGGGGCCCGACACCGCGCGGGAGCGCCACCTGCGCAACGTCAGGCAGCTCACGTTCGGCGGCGAGAACGCCGAGGCGTACTTCTCGTTCGACGGCCGGCAGCTGGTGTTCCAGTCCACGCGCGACGGCGCCGCGTGCGATCAGATCTTCACGATGAACGTCGACGGCACCGGGCTGCGCCGCATCAGCTCGGGCGAGGGCCGGACCACCTGCGGGTTCTTCACGCCGGACGGCAGCCACATCGTCTACGCGTCGACGCACGAGGGCGGCCCCGCCTGCCCGCCGCGTCCCGACTACAGCCGCGGGTACGTCTGGCCGATCTACGACACCTACGACATCTACAAGGTGCGTGCGGACGGCACCGGCCTGACGAAGCTGACCTCGACGCCCGGCTACGACGCGGAGGCGACGATCTCGCGCGACGGGCGGATCGTGTTCACGAGCCTGCGCGACGGCGACATGGAGATCTACTCGATGGATCTCGACGGCGGTGACGTCCGCCGGCTGACGCACCGGCCCGGTCCGGATGGCGGGCCGTTCTTCTCGGCCGACGGATCGAAGATCGTGTTCCGCGGGCGGGCCCTGCCGCCCGGGCCGGAGCTGGACGACTACCGCGCCCTGCTGCGTGACGGCCTGTGGCGCCCGACGTCGCTCGAGCTGTTCGTGATGAACGCCGACGGATCGGGGCTGCGTCAGGTGACCTCGCTCAACGCCGCGAGCTTCGCGCCGTACTTCACGCCGGACGGCACGCGGATCATCTTCTCGTCGAACTACCACAACCCGCGCGGCCGCGACTTCGAGCTGTTCCTGGTGAACCTGGACGGGACCGGTCTCGAGCAGGTGACGTTCAATCCGACCTTCGACGGCTTCCCGATGTTCTCGCCCGACGGAGGGAAACTGGTCTTCGCCTCGAACCGGTTCCAGAAGGTCGAGGGGGAGACCAACGTCTTCGTGGCCGACTGGGTGGACTGACGCGTACCGGTGTCTGACACCCGTACCAGTACAGGTACGGGTGTCAGACACGCGTACGGAAAGACGTCATGAACCCGCTGCGGCTGCTCTGCGAGCTGATCGCCATCGACTCGGTGAACCCCGCGCTGGCGCCCGGCGGCGCCGGCGAGCGCGCGATTGCCGGCTTTCTCGCCGCCCACCTGCGGCGGGCCGGCTTCGACGTCGAGTGCCATGACGCCGCCCCGGGCCGCCCCAACGTTGTCGCGCTGGCCGACGGCGCCGGGCCCGGTCCCACCTGCATGCTCTGCGGACATACCGATACGGTCGGCGTCGACGGCATGCGCGCGCCGTTCGATCCGGTGCTGCGTGACGGGCGGGTCTACGGGCGCGGTGCGCAGGACATGAAAGGGGGACTGGCGGCGATGATCGCCGCTGCCGAGACCTGGCTGCGCTCGGGCCGCCGCGGCGCCGGCCGGGTGGTCGTCGCGTGCGTGGCCGACGAGGAATACGCCAGCGTCGGCGCCGAGGCGCTCGCGCGTGACTGGCGGGCCGACGCCGCGGTGGTGCCGGAGCCCACGGACCTGTCGATCGGCGTTGCGCACAAGGGCTTCGCGTGGGTGACCGTCACGACACGCGGCAGGGCCGCGCACGGCAGCCGCCCGCACGAAGGGCGCGATGCCGTCATGGACATGGGACGCGTGCTGGCCCGTCTCGAGACGCTCGATCGCACCCTGCAGGGCCGGGGCACGCACCCGCGGCTCGGCCGCCCCTCCCTGCACGCCGGCCGGATCGCAGGGGGCGGGGAGCTCTCGGTGTACCCGGCGCGCTGCACGCTCGAGGTCGAACGCCGCACGCTGCCGCACGAGCCCGCCGACGTCGCGCTCGATGAACTGCGGGCCATCCTTTCCGATCTGTCCGCTGCCGATCCGGCGTTCGCAGGCGACGCCCGGCTCCTTCTTGCACGGCCCGGCTACGAGATCCCGACGCGCGCCGTGCTGCCGCAGGCGGTCGCCCGCGCCGCGGTGGCCGAAGGCGTCGAGCCGGTGTTCACGGGGACGAGCTTCTGGACGGACGCGGCACTGCTGGCCGAGGCGGGGATTCCGGCCGTGCTGTTCGGCCCGCGTGGCGGAGGGCTCCATGGCGCCGACGAGTTCGTCGTCGCTGACGACGTCGCGCGATGCGGAGCCGTGCTGGCGCGGTGGCTGTCGGATCCGGCATGAGGGATTGGCGGGGACGTCAGAGGCACGGACGCGCCCGCGCATACGGCGGACGGGTCCGGCCCCTTGCTGCGGGCGCCGCTATCGGGACGCCCGCAGTTCTGCAATTCCGTTCAGTTCAACCGGTGCCGTGCCGCGTCGCCGGGAAAGCGCAGACGCGGCGCTCGCTCCGGCCTGGTCCACCCGGGTGACTCGTGACCGCAGTTCGTGCACCGCAGGAACATGCGGCCGTGCTCGATCTGGAGCACCGAGTCGTGGCCGCCCAGGCCGCACACCGCGCTCTGGAGTGAGCGCGAGGCCCTGACGCACCATTCCCGAACCAGGACCAGCGGGTTCATCAGACCGGCGATCGGCGTTGCCGTGTGCTCGAGGTTCGTCGCCATCACGTGACTCCTGCAGTCGCCCATTCCTGAGACGTCGCTGAGGCGGCCCGGGTGTCGTCAGAGGGCGCGCTGCCAGCGGACTCGGGCAGATCAAAGGCTCTGCCAGCGCAGGCTCAGCCATGCAATGCTGAATTGGCGGGGGAATGGCGCAGGTCGGGCCGGCGGCCGCGCAGGGCCCTGCGCAGAAACTGAACGGAAATGAACCGCCGTGCTGTCGCAAAAGCTGTCACCGGACTTCAGCCGGAAGTCCGGGACGTTTACCGCTCAGCCATGAGGCTCCGGAGCACGAACCAGAGGTTGGCCGGCCGCTCCCCGAGCCGCCGCATGAAGTACGGGAACCACTCGCGCCCGAACGGCACATAGACGCGGACCCGGTAGCCGTCCGCGACCAGCGCGGTCTGGACGTCGCGCCGGATGCCGTACAGCATCTGGAACTCGAACCGGTCGCGGCCGATGCCGTCCCGCGTCACGGCCTCGCGCGCCGCCGCGATCAGCCGCTCGTCGTGCGTGGCCAGCGCGGGAAACCGCCCGTCCCGCAGCAGCCGCGTCATCTGCCGCGCGTAGGCCTCGTCCACCTCGGCCTTCTTCTGGTACGCGACGTCGGGCGGCTCCCGGTACGCGCCCTTGACGAGCCGCACGCGGATGCCCTGCGCGAGCACCCGATCCAGATCGTGGTCCGTGCGGTAGAGCGCGCTCTGCAGGACGACGCCCACGCCGGTGTGTCCGTCCGCGTGCATCCGCTCGACGATTCGCAGGGTGGACTCGGTGTAGGGCGAGTTCTCCATGTCGACGCGCACGAAGAATCCGTGCGGCCGCGCGGCATCGAGAATCCGGCTGAGGTGCTCGCGCGCGACCTCTTCGCCGAGGTCGAGCCCGAGCTGCGTCAGCTTCAGCGAGAGGTTGCGCCCGATGCCGGCGTCGACGACCGGCTGCAGGATCCCGACGTAGGCGTCGGCGGCAGCGGCGGCTTCGGCCGCGGTCGCGACGCTCTCGCCGAGATAGTCGAGCGTGTGCGCGAGCCCGCGCGCCTCGACGCGGCGCACGGCCTCGATGGCTTCCGGCAGCGTCTCGCCCGCGATGAACCGCCGGGCGAAGCTGGCCGGAGAGGCCATCCCGTAGCGGGAGGCGAGGCGGCGGAGGGCGCGGCTTCGGGCGAGTGCCTGGAAGGCCGCCTTCGACGCCGCGTCCAGCATTCAGTGCGCCCGTGACGCGGGCCCGGGAAGCAGATGGTCGAGCGCGCGCGCGTAGTAGCGAAGGACCACGCGCTCGCGGACGCGGAAGCGGCCGCCGTCGACGACGACGATGCCGCGCGCTTCGAAGAGCCGCGCGGCCTCGTCGACGATCTGGCGGGGATCGGTGGTGTCGAGGTTCGCTCCGGCCTCGGCCAGGTGGGCGACGCGATCCGCCACACGGGCTTCGAGCTCGGCCCGCGTCACGGACGGCCGCATCGCCGACGCCATCAGCATGGTCGGCACGACCTTCATGAGCCTGCCGATCCGATCGCGGATGTGGTGCGCGAGATCGAGGACGTCCCGGCGCGCGTGGGGATCGAACCCCGAGGCTGGAATCGGCGCGCCGAAGGTCACGAAGGCGCGCGACCGGTAACCGACCGCGTAGCGCACCATCTCGGCGAGCTCCCGCGTGAAGGGGCGCTGCTGGCGCTTGACGCGCTGCGGCGCGAGGATGAAGTCCTCCAGCACCAGGTCGTACGCGATCGCGCACGGCACGAAGACCAGGTCGGAACGCTGCGCCTGCAGCGACGCGTGCAGCAGCCCGGTCTTCGGCGTCTTGAGCTCGCCGCTGTAGCTGCGCCCTCCCTCGATGTAGAAGAGCAGATCGTGGCGGCCGAGGATCTCGGCGACGTACGCCTTGAGCGTGATCAGGTACGCCGGATCCTTCATGTTCCGGCGGATCGGGATCGCGCCGGTCACGTGCCGGTGGATGAGGCCGAGCGGGCCGCCGAACAGATTGATGCCGGCCGCGATGACCGGAGGCCGGATGTGCGTGTCCTCGAGCACGAGCGGCTCGAGCAGGTAGTCGAGATGGCTCCGGTGGTTCGAGACGTAGACGACCCGGTGCTGCCGCGTGACCTGCCGGGCGTGCGCGATGCCCTCGTGATGGCGGTCGATCTTCCGGAGGATCGGATAGAGCGGGTGCTTGAGGGCGCGGTAGATGGGGTAGCGCTGCCGCGTGCGCAGTTCCTCGAGGTACTGGTGCACCCGGGCTTCCGCCGCGTCGCCGGTGCGGCCCTGCGCGCTGTTGAGGAACGCCACCACCTCGTCGCGCGCCAGCACGGCGCGCGTGATCTCGTCCGTGCCGGGTTCGTGCGCCACGTCAGTCCCCCTGTTCGAGGGTGCGGCAGATCGCCGTCGTGAACTCGCTCGTCGTCGCGGTCCCGCCGAGGTCGCGCGTCAGGATTCCGCCCCCTTCGAGGACGCGTCCGAGCGCCGCCTCGATCCGTGCGGCCGCGTCGCGCTCGCCGAGGTGCCGCAGCATGAGGACGGTCGAGAGGAGCAGCGCGGTCGGGTTCGCGAGGTTCCGGCCCGCGATGTCCGGGGCGCTGCCGTGCACCGCCTCGAACACCGCGGCGTCGGTCCCGATGTTCGCGCCGGGCACGACGCCGACGCCGCCGACCAGACCGGCCGCCAGGTCGGACACGATGTCGCCGTACAGGTTGGGGAGCACGAGAACGTCGAACGTCTCGGGCCGCAGCACCAGGTGCATGCACGCCGCGTCGATGATCCGCTCGTCGAACTCGATGTCGGTGTAGGCGCGCGCGACGTCCCGGGCGGTCCGGAGGAAGAGGCCGTCGCCGAGCTTCATGATGTTCGCCTTGTGCACGGCCGTCACCTTCCGGCGGCCGTGCGCGCGCGCGTACTCGAAGGCGAACTCGGCGATGCGTCGTGAGGCGCGCTCGGTGATGATCTTGAGGCTCTCGATCACGCCGGGTACGACCTCGTGCTCCAGTCCCGAGTAGAGGTCCTCGGTGTTCTCGCGGACGATGACGAGGTCGATGTTCTCGAATCGCGACGGCACGCCCGGCAGCGACCAGACCGGGCGCAGGTTGGCGTAGAGATCGAGCGCCTTGCGGAGCCCGACGTTCACGCTCGTGAACCCCTCGCCGATGGGGGTCGTCACCGGGCCCTTCAGCGCGATGCGCGTACGGCGGACCGAGTCGAGCAGTTCGACCGGCAGCGCGGTGCGGTAGCGCTCGAACGCGGCCACGCCGGCCTCCTGCCGGTCCCAGTCGATGTCCACGCCGGCGACGTGGAGGATGCGGAGCACGGCGTCGGTGACTTCCGGACCGATACCGTCTCCCGGAATCAGCGTGACGGCGTGGCTCACTCGCGGGTCTCCCAGTAACAGAGCACGAGGCCCCCGAGCACCCCGGCGGTCATGAGCGCCGTGGACAGGCCGTGCAGCTGGTTGAATCGGACGCGAAGCGGGTCCGCGGCATCGAGGTCCTGCATCGGCGCGCCCGCCGCGCGCCGCAGCGCGGCGATTTCGGGGTCGACGAGCAGCCCGCCGATCAGGCTGAGCGCGATGAGCACACCGACGATCGCGACCCGTACGCCGAAGCCCGGAGGTCTGGGGCCGACGAGCTTCATCGCGATCAGCGTCAGGAGCAGCGCGGGCAGCGCGATCCAGCTCACCACCCGGAATCGCCCGAGCACTTCGCCGACGACGCCGGCCGCCGCCGTGCGCCCGCCGGCCGGATCGTGCGCTTCCAGCGCCGCGAACGCGGCCGGGGCGACCACGCCGCCAATCGTGACCGTGCCCCCCAGCCAGATCACCAGGGCGAGCACGTACACGTACCGCAGCGCGATCATGCCGCTATTATAGTGAGGTTCGGCACCTCGCCTCCGGCTCACCCGCCGCGCAGTGCGTGGCGCGGACGGGCTGCTGATGACCGATCGCCCCGCCCAATCCGTTCCGTTCTCTGCTTCCATCGACTGGCAGCCCTGGACCGCTGACGCCTTCGCGCGCGCGTCGGCCGGCGGCCGCCCGGTGCTGCTGTCGATCACCGCGGCCTGGTGTCACGGCTGCGGCGTGATGGACGCCGGCACCTACGCCGACGCGCAGGTGACGGAGGCCATCCGCCGGTCGCTCGTGCCCGTGCGCGTGGACGCGGACGTCCGCCCCGACATCCACGACCGCTATCACCTCGAAGGCCTGCCGACGACCCTGTTCCTCACGCCCTCGGGCGAGATGCTCACGGGGACGACGTACCTGCCCTCGACCGGGCTGCTCCAGATGATCGACGAGGTGGCGCACGCGTACGCCCGGGACCGCGAGGCCCTCGACGAGCGCGCCCGATCGGCCGCGGCCGCCCGCCGGCGGGACGCGGTGGCGGACCCGCCGGCCGACCCCGACCTCGCCGCGCCGGTGTGGCTCGCCGGCCAGCTGGTCCAGCAGCTCGATCGCGAGTTCGGCGGCTTCGGCACCGGGGCGAAGTTCCCGCACGCCGCGGTCCTGCTGGCCGGCGTGCTGCACCACGAGCACGCGCCGGACCCGGCCCTGGCCGACGCCATCGCGCGGACGCTCGACGGCATGGCCCGCGGGGGGCTGTGCGATCAGGCGGACGGCGGCTTCTTCCGCGCCACCGCATCCCGGGAGTGGATGCGTCCGCACACGGAGAAACTGCTCGAGGATCAGGCGGCGCTCGTGCGCGTGTACCTCGAGGCCGCGCGCGTGTTCGGACGCGACGACTGGCGCGACGTCGCGCGCGCCGCGATCGCGTTCGTGGACGCCCGCCTCTCCGACCCGGAGACCGGCCGGTTCCTCGCGAGCCAGGCGGCCGATGCGGCCTATCATCAGATGCGCGCGGCGGGCATCGCCGTTCCGTCGGCGCCGCCGCGGGTCGACCGCCGGCTCTTCGCCGACCGGAGCGCGCGGGCCATCTCGGCCTGGCTGCGCGCGGCGGCGATCACGGGAGACCGTACGCTGGCGGATCGGGCGGCCGCCGCGATGACCGATCTGCTGGCGCACACCTGCAGCCCCGGCGCCGGTGTCGCGCACGTGTGGGACGAACGCGACGCGCGCGTGCGCGGGCTGCTTGCCGATCAGGTGTATGTCGCGCGCGCGCTGCTCGACCTGTACGACGCGGACGGCTCACGGCGCTGGCTGGATGCCGCCGCCGACATCATGCGCGGCGCGCTCGACGAGCTGGCCGATCCCGCCGGCGGGGCGCTGCTCGATCGGCCCGCCGGGAGCGACGATGCCGTCGGCCTGCTGGCCGACCCGCTGCGGCCGCTGGGGCCGAACGCGGAGGCGGCGCTCGTGCTGGCGAAGCTGTCGCGCGCGCTCGGCGATCCCGGGCTCCACGGCCGTGGCCTGGACGTGCTGCGGGCGCTCAGCGGCGGCTACCGCCGCCAGGGGCTCGCGGCGGCGCCCTACGCGCTTGCCGTGCTGGAGCTCTTCGGTCCTGCCGGGCCCGAGGCCCCGGAACCGGCCGGCCGGACCTGAACTTGATATAGTGACGGGTTTCCTGGAGGTCTTTGTGTCGCAGGATCGCGCCGCGCTCATCCCCGTGCTGCACAACATCGCCACCCGGCTGCGAATCGACTCGATTCGCGCGACGACCGCGGCCGGCAGCGGCCACCCGACCACGTGCATGTCGGCGGCCGATCTGACCGCGGCGCTCTTCTTCGCGGAGATGCGCTTCGACCCGCAGCAGCCGCGCCATGCGCACAACGATCGGTTCGTGCTCTCCAAGGGGCACGCGGCGCCGCTGCTCTACGCCGCCTGGTCGGCCGTCGGTTTCATCGAGCGCGACCACCTGCTGACGCTGCGCGAGCTCACGAGCGATCTCGAAGGGCACCCGACCCCGCGGCTGCCGTTCGTGGACGTCGCGACCGGATCGCTGGGGCAGGGGCTCGCAGCCGGCATCGGCATCGCCCTGAACGCGCGCCGCATCGGATCCAGCTATCGCACCTACGTCCTGCTGGGGGACGGCGAGACGGCCGAGGGCTCCGTGTGGGAGGCGGCCGAGAGCGGCTCGCACTTCGGCCTCGACAATCTCGTCGGCATCACCGACGTGAACCGGCTGGGCCAGAGCCGTCCGACGATGTGGCAGCACGATCTCGACGCGCTGGCACGGCGCTGGCGCGGGTTCGGCTGGCACACGATCGTCATCGACGGGCACGATCTGAACGCGATCCTCGACGCGTTCGCCGAGGCGCGCGCCACGAGCGGCCGCCCGACGATGATCCTCGCGAAGACGTTCAAGGGCTACGGCGTCTCGTTCCTGCAGGACAAGGAGCACTGGCACGGCAAGCCGCTGAAGCCCGGCGAGGACACCGACCGGGCGATCGCCGAGCTGGAGCGGACGCTCAATCCCGTGCCGGAGGACGCGATCGCGAAGCTGCGGGCCGCCATTCCCCGCCCCGAGGCGCCGGATCTGCCCGCGCCGCGACGCCCCGAGATTCCGCCGCCCGCGTACGCGCCGGGAGACCTGGTCGCGACCCGCGAGGCCTACGGCACCGCCCTGGCCCGCATCGGCCAGCTCGACGACCGGATCGTCGGGCTCGACGCCGACGTCGGCAACTCGACCTTCAGCGAGCGGCTCGAGAAGGTTGCGCCGGAGCGGTTCTACGAGCTCTACATCGCCGAGCAGGTGATGATCGGGGCCGCGATGGGGCTGGCCGCCCGTGGCGCGCTCCCGTTCCCCTCGACCTTCGCGTGCTTCCTGACGCGCGCCTACGACTTCATCCGGATGGCGGCGATCAGCAACCTGAACGTCAAGATCGCCGGCAGCCATGCGGGGGTGTCGATCGGGGAGGACGGGCCGTCGCAGATGGCGCTCGAGGACCTCGCGATGATGCGCGCGCAGCCGAACATCACGGTGCTGTATCCGTGCGACGCGGTCAGCGCGGAGCGCTGCGTGGAGCTGGCGGCGTACCAGCCGGGGCCGGCCTACATCCGGACCAGCCGGCCGAAGACGCCGGTCATCTACGAGACGCACGAGCCGTTCACGATCGGCGGGTCCAAGGTGCTGCGGCAGTCCGCCGCCGACGCCGCCGTCGTCGTCGCGGCCGGCGTGACCGTGTTCGAGGCGCTGAAGGCGTTCGACCAGCTGGCGGCCGAGGGGATCCCGATCCGGGTGATCGATGCCTATTCGGTCCAGCCGATCGACGTGCCGACGCTGCGCGCGGCGGCGCGGGCCGTGTCGGGGCGCGTGATCACGGTCGAGGATCACTACGCGGCCGGCGGCCTGGGCGACGCCGTCGCGTCGGCGCTGGCGCCGGACGGGCACGTGGTGCACCGGCTGGCGGTCCGCGAGATTCCGCGCAGCGGCAAGCCGGAGGAACTGCTCGACCGCTTCGGCATCTCCGCCGCGCACATCACCAGCGCGGTGAAGGCGCTGGCCGGGAAGGTGCGGGCGTAGCCGGCGGGACGCGAGCGGCCGCTACGGGATGAGCACGGCCGGCTCGCCCTGCTTCGCGATCAGCTTCTCGAAGTGCTCGACGATCCGGTCGCGCCGCTTCAGGATCGGCTTCGGCCCGTCGAAGAGCCACTTCCCGAGCCGCTCCTTCAGCGTGGCCTCGTCGAGCGCCTTGAGCCGGGCGAAGAACTCGCGGTCGATGCGCCGCATCTCGAACGGCATGCGCGTGGTGGCCGTGAACGCGCGCGAGTGATCGATGAGGATCAGGTTCCAGGCCTCGTCCATCAGCAGGTTGCCCTGGTTGCGGTCGATGTTGCCGGTGAGGTTGTCCCAGACGCGCTGGCGGTAGACCTGCCGGTTCCAGGCGCCGATGTTGGGCGCCTTCGTCGTGTCGCGGTCCTTGAGCAGCACGCAGTCGTCGACCCAGAGCTGGGCCGACCCGACCTTGCCCTCGACGCGGCGCTCGACGGTCGGCGGGACCATGCCGAGGCCGAGCAGCTTGTCGAGCTCGTAGGCGGCGATCTCCGCCTTGTAGCTCTCCCAGTAGCCGCGGGTGCGCGAAGGGGTCAACGGCTTGAACACGAGGCTGGCGGCCAGACCGCCGGGCGCGAGGAACGCGCGCTGCGGCTTGGTGACGCCGACCGGAATCTGCTCGATGCGCTCGATGGGCGCGCTCTCGAGAAACGCCTCGAACTCGGCCTCGTGGCCGATCCAGATCTTCGACCCCGTGGGCCGCGCGGCGGCGGTGGCCGCGGCAGCGGGCGGAGCCGCCGTGCTGTTCGTGGTGGCTGCCTGCTGCCCGGACGGGGCGGCAGGGACGAGCAGGAACAGGAACAAACCCGCCGGAACCAGACGGCGCATGGACCCTCCCGTGTCGGTGGACGCGGCACAGAGTAGATCGGATCGGGCCCCGGAATACAGGGGGATTGGTCGGGGGCTCCGGACGCCTCGTCCGGCTGTGATACGAGTATGCACATGAGCGTTCAGTCAGACGTCACCACGAACCGCGGGCTGCCGCTGGTGGCTCCCCGCATCGTCCCCGTGCTCGATCCGGCGTTCAGGCCCGCGGTGCTGGCCGCGCGCGCCTTCCGGGAGCTCGTGGCCGGTACGCCCGGACGCGTCCCCGTCCGGCTCGCGATCGAGCAGGCGGACGGATCCGTGTTCCGCTTCGACCTCGAGGCGCTGCCGGCGGAGCACCCGCAGGCCGCCGCCAACGCGGTGTACCTGGAGCGCTTCGTCAAGTTCGTGCTCTGGTCCCGTGGCGGCTGGCGGCTGCACCTCGACGCGCCGGCGGATCTGATCGAGGAGCTCCGGGCGCACTACCGCGACACGCCGACGGGCCGTTTCGACGCGACTCTCGTGGCGGAGCGGATGTTCGACCACCCACTGGCCATCGTCCAGACGCGGGAGCTGCCGCCGGAGCGATCGGAGACCAGACCGCTCGGCCGGCACCTGGACGGGTGCCGGATCGGGTTCGACCTGGGCGGCAGCGACCGCAAGGTCGCGGCGCTCGTCGACGGGCAGGTGGTCTTCAGCGAGGAGACGGTGTGGGATCCGTACCACCAGCCGGATCCGCAGTACCACTACGACGGCATCATGGACTCGCTCACCCGCGCCGCCGCGCACCTGCCGCGCGTCGACGCCATCGGCGGCAGCGCCGCGGGCGTGTACGTCAACAACCGGGTGAAGGCCGGGTCGCTGTTCCGCGGCGTCGCGCCGGATCTGTTCGAGTCGCGCGTGAAGAACATGTTCCTCGACATCCGACGCGCCTGGAACGACGTGCCGTTCGAGGTCGTGAACGACGGCGAGGTCACGGCGCTGGCCGGGTCGATGTCGCTCGGCGTGAACGCGATCCTCGGCATCGCGCTCGGCACGAGCACGGCGGCGGGTTACGTCACCAACGA
The DNA here is from genome assembly GCA_964446605.1 of uncultured Bifidobacteriaceae bacterium. Classification (GTDB taxonomy): domain Bacteria; phylum Acidobacteriota; class Vicinamibacteria; order Vicinamibacterales; family JAENWD01; genus JAENWD01. The sequence continues at coordinate 19,229 of CAYUPN010000037.1, forward strand.
CGGGACGATCACGTCATGGCTCGACGAGCTCGCCTTCGTGCCGGTGGACTACAACCCGCAGGCCGCCGTCGACGAGTGGTCGGGGGACTACGGCGTCGGCTCGCAGTACTTCTCGCAGCAGGCCGTCGGCCGCCTGATGCCGGCCGCCGGCATTGAAGCGCCGGCCGGCATGGCCCTGCCGGAGAAACTGAAGCTCGTGCAGTCGCTGATGGCGCAGGGGGATCCGCGCGCGCGGCGCATCTACGAGACGATCGGCACCTATCTCGGCTACGGCGTCGCGCACTTCGCGGACTTCTACGATGTGCGCCATGTGCTGGTGCTGGGCCGCGTGACGTCGGGGGAGGGGGGCGACGTCATGCTCGACGGCGCGCGCGAGGTGCTGAAGACGGAGTTCCCGGAACTGGCGGAGCGGATCGCCTTCCACGTGCCGGGCGAGACGGACAAGCGCCACGGCCAGGCGATCGCGGCCGCGAGCCTGCCGGAGCGCACCGGACAGTAGAAGCGGAAAACGGGAAGCGGCAAGTGCGAAGCGCGTGGCCGGTCGACTCAGGGCCGCGCGCTTCGCCCTTCCCGTTTGTCGTTTCCCGTTTCCCGTTTCCCGTTTCCGCTAGAGCGTGACCACCTGCCCCGTCCGCACGCTCTCGTCGGCGGCCAGGACGATCCGCAGGCTGTTGACCGCGTCCTGCTGGTGGGCGGTGAGGTCGAGATCCTCCCGGATGGCGCGCAGCAGCAGCGCCTGTTCCCGATCGCAGAGCTCCTGGTGATCGGGCTCGTCCTCGGTGCTGATCAGCTCGTCCTGCTTCGCGAACTGATCCCTGGCATCCAGCTCCGCGTGATGGATCCGGATGCAGTTGGTCTTCGTGTGGCTGTCGATGTCGTCCGACCCGGCCGCCGTCGCCTCGTTCGGGTCCTTGACGATGGAGACGGCGCCCTTCGGGCCGATGACGTCCTTCACGAAAAAGGCGACCTCGCTCATCATCGGGCCCCAGCCCGCCTCGTACCAGCCCACCGACCCGTCGTCGAAGACGACGTGCAGGTGGCCGTAGTTGTACATCCCGGGCTTCAGCTCGTCGGTCAGGCGCGCGCCGATGGCCGAGACGCGCACCGGCTTCGCGCCGGTCATCTGGCACATCACGTCGACGTAGTGCACGCCGCAGTCGACGATCGGGCTCATCGACTCCATCAGGTTGCGGTGCGTGGTCCACATCGCGCCGCTGCTCTGCTGGTTCAGGTTCATGCGCATGACGAGCGGCTTGCCGAGGCCGCGCGCCAGCTCGACGAACTTCGTCCAGGCGGGGTGCACGCGGAGGATGTAGCCGATCACGAGCTTGCGGTTCTTCTCCCGCGCGAGATCGACCAGCGCCTGCGCGTCCTCCACCGTCTCGGCGAGCGGCTTCTCGGTGAACACGTGACAGCCCGCTTCGAGCGCCGCGCGCGTGTAGGGTGCGTGCGTGCCCGGGTACGTGTTGACGCTGACGACGTCCGGTTTCGTCGCCTTCAGCGCCTCGTAGTAGTCGCCGAACTCGGGGAGCCCTCCGAGCTCGCGGCTCAGGCGGCCGCGGGACTCGGGCCCGCGGCTGACAAGGCCGACGATCTCGAACTCGGGCATCTTGTGGTAGGCACGGGCATGGCTGGCGCCCATGTTGCCGCACCCGGCAACGAGCACACGCAGTGGCTTGTTCATCAATATCGGTCCTCTGAGACTGGATGCCGACGGAGCGGACGCTCCGGGCCTTCCCTCCATCCTCGGCCGTTATCCGGCCGGCGTCAATGCCCGGGCCCCCTGCCGCTGCAGCGCGCTGAACAGGCCCTGAAGCAGATCGACGTGATCGGTGAGCACGTCGAACAGCGCTTCGCGGTCGATCCGCAGCGCCACGCCGCTGCGTGAGACGTGCCCCTTCCACCCGGTGGACTCGTGGCCGCCGAGCGTCTCGTACACGCCGACGCAGTCGCCGGTGCCGGCGCTCATCGGGTCGCCGCCGGCCATCGGCTCCAGCGTGATCTCGCCGTCGAGAATCAGGTACATGGCCGGCGCGTCGCCGGCCTCGAACAGCACCTGCCCCTGGGTGAGCCGGAGCTCCCGGGACGCGGCGGCCAGCGCTCCCAGCTGCTCGGACGAGGCGCGCGAGAAGACCGGGACCTCCTCGATCAGGATCACCTTGTCGATCAGCTGGAGGCCGTCGCGCAGCCGCTCCGGCGGCGGCGGGTGGACGACGCCGGGCACCACGCGCGCCCAGGCCTCGCCGCCGTGCGTGTCGAGCAGCATGCGGAAGACCCCCTGCGCCAGGTCCTCGCTGTCCGACAGCAGTCCGAGGAACTGCTCGTCGAGCAGCGAGAGGCAGATGGCGGTGCCGTCGGACTTCATCGTCGCGCGCTGCGGCACTCCCTCGAACACTTCGTCGAAGCCGAGCGCCGCCGGCGCGGTCACCATCCCGGTTTCCTCGGTACCGCTGTCCGACACCTGGACCCGGCTCACGGTGCCGTCGAGGAGGAACTGGAACTCGGAGGAGCGGTAGCCGGCCTCGTAGATGATGCGGCCGCGCTCGTGACGGACCTGGCGGCCGGTTCCCGCGATGCGGAACAGTTCGTCGACCGGCGCGAGGAGGAACAGCGGCAGCGAGGCGATGCGGTCGGCGATCTCCACGGCCGGAAGCGGCTCGAGCCAGCGGCGCTGCCGCTCGGCAGGCGAGAGCCGGCGGGCGGCGAGCGCCCAGGAGGCGGCCTCGAAGACGTACCAGTCGCCGGGATTGCGGTGCGCGAGCGCGTATTCGAGGTCGTCGGCGAGCGCCCAGAGCCCGCGCCGCTCGACGAACTGGATTGCCGTCGCGGCGACGACCTGGTCCTCGTCGTGGATCAGCTGCGCCAGGCTGTCCTCGGCGTCGCGGATCCGGGTCTTGAGCAGGCTGTTCCCGCGGCGGACCTTCTCCTCGATCGGCAGGTCCTCGAGGATGGGCATCACGTGGCGGCGGACGGCGCCCTCGAGCATCGTGTCCAGGTATTCCGCGGCGCTCGCCTTCATGCGCGCGTCGCCGTGCTCGAGCGACCAGCGCGCCGCGCTGATGTCCTTCCAGTCGTGGAGGAGTCCGAGCAGGCGGTACAGGCGATCCAGCGTGCGCGCCAGCTTCTCGCCGAGCGCGCGCGCCAGCAGCGAGTCGGCCGCGGACCGGTCTTCGCGCACGAGGTTGTAGCGGAGGCTCAGGTAGCTCAGATACCGGTTCGACTCGCGGACGATGAGGCGCTGCACCGCCTCGGCGGGGATCGCGAGCCCCGGATGCGACTGCTTGAGGCGGAGCAGCGCGGAGATGGCCTTGAAGCGCAGGAAGCCGTCCGGGTCCTCCAGCGCCGCGACGAGCGCGTCGGCCGACGCCTGCGAGGGAATCTGCGCGAGCGTCGACGGAATGTGGCGCCGCACCCAGATGTCCTCGTCCCGATCGCGCATGAAGTAGGCGAGGGCCGGCACGACTCCCGGACCGTAGCCGACCAGCACCTCGCGCGCCGCCTGCTTCAGCAGCCGGTTCCGGAGCAGCGAGACGAGAGGCGGCACGAACATGTAGTCCCCGCCGCCCAGCCGGCCGGCCGAGCGGATGGCCTCGAGCGCCACCTCCCGCTGCGGGTCGTACATCAGCGGGATCAGCAGGCGGCGGAATTCGGGGTTGTCGATCGTGCCGAGCGCCTGGGCGACCTCGCGGCGGGCATCCGCGGACCCCGGCCGCATGTCGGCCGACATCCGCTCGAGCGTCGCGCGCGCGGCCTCCGCGTCGGCGGGCTGCAGGCTCGAGGCGAGCGCCGCGGCCGCCGTCACGACCAGGCGCGGGTCGCGCGCCTCGAGGTGCGGGCGCATGAGCGAGGCCGCCTCGCCGCCGCGCACCAGCGCGAGCGCGCCGACCGCGGCGGCGCGCACTTCCGGCGCCGGATCGGTCAGCGCACGCTCCACGCCGGTGGCCCAGCGCTGCCGGACCTGCTCGGGGGCGCCGTCGAGCACCGCGAGCGCCCGGGCGCGCACGGCCGGCGACTCGTGGTTCAGCAGCAGCGGCGAGATGAGGTGCCGCTTGTTCAGCGACTCCAGCATGTCGACGGCATAGTTGACGTGCCGCGGATCGGGATGCCCCTGCTCCTCGACGAGCGTCTCGATGGTCGACAGGTCGGCCTCGTTCAGCCGCAGCAGGTCCGGCGCGACGTCCTGCCGCTCCAGCGTGCGCCGGAACACCGACTGGTACTCGCGCTTCGCGCGGACCGCGGCGAACACCCAGAGCACGATCATCGTCAGGCTCGCCCAGCTCAGTTGCTGCCAGGAGAGCCCGAGTCCCCAGTCCTTGATCAGCACGAGCACCAGCAGCGCGCCGATGCCCTTCGCGAACCGGTCGACCGTGACGTCGATGAACGGCTTGGCCTGCGCCTTCAGCTCGTTCGGCAGCGGCAGGAACAGGATCTCGCGCGTGGTCTTGTCGATCGTGTAGCGGAGCGACGTGTCGATCACGCGCGCCAGCGCCGGCGCCCACAGCGCGCCGTTGAGCAGCATGATCGTGCCGGTGATGCCGAGGCTCGCCGGGAGGATCAGCAGGGCGAAGCCGATGCCCAGATACCGCTGGATCTTGCTCGTGAGCCAGACCTGGATGATGAAGCCGATGATCGAGGTGTAGAGCTGCACCTCGCCCAGGAAGCTCGTGATCGAATCGACGTTCGCCTGTCCCTTGGCCGCCTCCGTCGCCATGTTGAGCTGCTGCTCGACGATGGCGGCGCCGATGGCGGCGAAGGCGATGATGAGCGAGATGATCTGGAGGTGGCGGCTGTCGCGCAGCAGGCGCAGCGCCTCGCCCGCGCCCACCCCCTCCTCCTCGCCCCCGGTCAGCGACCCGCGAATCTCGGGGCGCTCGCGGCGGATGATCGCGACGACGAGCACGAGGCAGACGGCCATCAGCGCTGCCGCGATCAACAGCAGGTTCGTCGTGCCGATGGTCTCGGCCTGCAGCGTCAGCGACGATCCGGCGATGCCGCCGAGCGACGCGCCCCCGCCGATGAAGCCGAAGACGCGCTTGGCCTGGCGCGGGTCGTACACCTCGTTGGCCAGCGTCCAGAACTGGCTGATGACGAGGATGCCGAGAATCAGCCCGAAGAAGTAGAAGCCGGTGGACGCCCAGTCGGAGCCGCTCTGGAACCAGGCCCAGAACGCCACGAGCAGCGCGACGAGGCCACCGAGCGTGATGGGCAGCGCCCAGCGGCGGGGGAGGCGTCCCACGATCGCCGCGTAGCCCTGCATGATCAGGCCGATGAGGACGCCGAACGCGAACTGGACGAAGGGGAGGTTGTCGGCGCCCAGGTCGCGGATGAACTGCGAGCGCGTCACCGGCTTCAGTGACGTGTACGCCGTCATCACGAGGAAGGAGTAGCCGAACATCATCGCGGCGGTGGTCAGCTCGCGCTCCCGGAGTTCCACCACCGGCGACAGCAGCTTCCGCAGGACGGCAGGCATGCGCGTCCGGCATCTTATCGCAGCCGGCTCCCGGCGTCCTCCCCGGGCCTGGCGCGGGCCGGGCACCCTCTGGGGCCCCGACCGGTGCATGGAACGCCGCGGTTCGCACTACAGTAAGGGACGTGCGGCGGCGACTGGAGCGGGCTCTCGACCTCCGGCCAGGCGAACTGGCCCGGGGCGCCCTGCTCTTCGCCTGCCTGTTCCTGGTCATCGCCAGCTTCACCGTCGGCAAGGCGGTCCGGGACGCGCTGTTCATCGACGAGCTCGGCGCCCTGCTCCTGCCGTACGCCGACATCGCGGTGGCGGCCCTGGTCGGCGTCTGGGTCTCGATCTACCTCCGGCTGTCGCGACGCATTCCCCTGCGCCGCCTGCTGACGGGCAGCCTCTGGTTCTTCGCCGCCAACTCCCTCGTCTTCTGGTACCTCTCGGTGGCGGCCCCGGCGCCCTGGCTGACCCCGGTGCTGTACGTCTGGGTCGGCATGTTCGGCGTGATCGCGCCGACCCAGGTCTGGACGCTGGCGAACTACGTCGTCACGACGCGTGAGGCGCGGCGGCTGTTCGGGTTCGTCGGCAGCGGCGCGACGGCCGGCTGGATCGTCGGCGGCTACCTGACCAGCCTGGCCGCACCCCGGTTCGGAGCCGAGGCGACGCTGCTCGGGATGGCGGCCGCCCTCGCCCTGGCGGCCGTCGTCGTGCGCGCGGCCTGGGCCCGCCGCCCGGGACGGGACGAGCCGGAGCTCCCGGAGAGCGGCGCCCAGAGCGGGCTGCAGCAGAGCGTCCGCCTGATTGCCGGCTCGCGATACCTGCTCGCCATCGCCGCCGTCATCCTGCTCTCGTCGGCGGCGACCGCGGTGGCGGGCTGGCAGTTCAAGGCGATCTCGGGCGATGAGATCGGCGGCCGCGACCGCCTCGCGGCCTTCTTCGGCACGTTCAACTTCTACGCGGGGCTGCTGTCGTTCGCGTTGCAGTGGGTCCTGACCGGCCGCCTGCTGCGGCGCGCCGGCATCGGCTTCACGCTCTTCGTCGTCCCCACGGCGCTCGCGCTCGGGACGATCGGCGTGCTGGTCTTCCGGACGCTCGCCTCCGTCATCGCGCTGCGGGGCACCGATCAGGTGCTGCGGTACGCGATCGACAAGCCGACCGTGGAGCTGCTCTACCTTCCGGTGCCGTCCGAGCAGACGCTGCCGGTGAAGTCGTTCATCGACACGATCGTCTGGCGGCTCGGCGACGGGCTCGCGGGCCTGTCGATCCTGGTGTTCGCGTCGGTGCTCGGCGTGGGTCCGGTCGGCATGTCCTGGATCGTGCTCGTGCTGCTGGGCGGCTGGATCGGCGCGGCGGTGCTGGCGCGGCGGGAGTACCTGGTCAACCTGCGCGACAGCATCCACACCTACCGCCTGGACGCCGAGCGGGCGCTGACGACGGGGCTCGATCGGAACGCCGCGGAGCTGCTCGCCGGCAAGCTGTCCGGCGACGACCCGAACGAGGTGGTGTACGCGCTCCGGCTGCTGGCGACGGGCGGCCGCCACGCGGGTCACCCCGCGGTGCGGGGCCTGCTCCAGCATCCCTCCCCGACGGTCCGGGCGGAAGCCATCCGCGTGCTCGACGCCGCCGGGGACGCCGGCGCGAAGTCGGCGATCGAGAAGCTGCTCTACGACCCCGACCTCGCCGTGCGGACCCAGGCGCTGCTCTACGTCGCCCATCACGCCCGCATCGACCCGCTGGACCGGATCGAGGAGCTCGGAGAGTTCGAGGACTTCTCGATCCGCGCCGCGATGGTGAGCTTCCTCGCGCAGCCCGGCGCGACGATGAACCTCGAGGCGGCCCGGATGCTGCTCGACGGCATGCTGTCCGACCCCGACCCGCGCACGCGGCGCGAGGCGGCGCGCCTGCTCGAACTGCTGCCCGACGAGTTCGACGAGCAGCTGCGCACGGTGCTCCGCGACAGCGACCCCGAGCAGGTCCGCCACGGCATCCGCGCCGTCGGCGCGCTGCGCAAACGGTCGCTCGTCCCGTACCTCGTCGAACGCCTCGGCAGCCCCGAGCTCGGCGCCGAGGTCGCGGCCGCGCTCGCCGCGTTCGGCGATCGCATCGTCGGCACGCTGCGCGATGTGCTCACCGACGCGGACACGCCGGCGGCGATCCGGCGCGAGCTGCCCGGCGTGCTCGCCGCCATCGGGAGCCACGCCGCGTTCCAGGCGCTGGGCGAGTCCCTCCTCGATGCGGACACCGAAGTGCGGTATCGTGTGATCAGCGCCCTGAACAAGCTGCAGGATCTGCATCCGGGCTGGCCGCTCGATCAGCGGATGATCGAGACGGTGCTCGGCGCGGAAATCACCGGGCACCTGCGTTCCTACCAGGTGCTCGGCACGCTCTCCACCGCGCTCGACGATCCGTCGCCGGTCATCGCGCCGCTGCGCGACGCGATGGACCGGGAGCTGGAGCGCATCTTCCGCCTGATGAAGCTGCTGTTCCCGACGCAGGACCTGCACAGCGCCTACGTCGGCGTGCAGTCGGCCAACCCGGTCGTTCACGACAACGCCCTCGAGTTCCTCGAGAACGTGCTGCAACCCCAGCTGCGCACGCTGCTGCTGCCGCTCATCGACGGCCGCGTGCCGATCGCGCGGCGCATCGAGCTGGCGACGCGCGTGCTCGGCGCGGGCGTGGTCGACGAGACCGAAGCCGTCCGCCTGCTGCTGCTCAGCGACGACGAGTGGCTGCAGTCGTGCGGCGCGTATGCGGTGGGCGCGCTCGGGCTGCGCGAGCTGCTGCCGGCGCTCGACTCGCTCGACGTCGGCGATCCGCTGCTGCGCGAGACCGTCCGTCAGGCGAAGGCGCGCATTCGCCGCGCGTAAGCCCGTCAGCTGCTGGCGCGGCTCTGTCGACAACCCGTCGCCGGATCTCCCGTTCTGCCGGGAAACCGACGCTCAGCAACAGGGCTTGTGCCAGATTTCACAGGTTTTCGCGATGTCGCGCGCCGGACCCGCCATTGCAGTTGCAGGAGGGCAGGCGACCGTGCATCGACGCGGCCGCCGGGCCGATAACAACGGCCGGATTCGTTCCGGCGTGCCAGTTAGACCGGAGCTCACGTTGCGCATCTCCCCCAAGCATCGTCGTACTGCCCTGTTCGTCGCGGCGGGCCTGCTCGTGCTCGCCGTGCTCGTCCTGATCGGCGTGAAGAGCAGCCGTCCCACCGTCCGCGAGATCGCGTTCTCCGAACTGCTGTCCGCGATCGAGGCCGACCGGATCGTCCAGGTCGTCGTCGAGACCGACGGCATCGCGGCGGTCGATCGTGACGGCGCGCCGCTGCGCGCGGCCGTGCCCCCCGGGTACGCCGCGGCGAGCCCGACGTTCATCCCGGACCTGATGGAGCGCGGAGTGCGCGTCGAGGTCCGGTCGGGCGGGACGTCGATGTTCAGCATCGGCGCGCTCGTCGTCACGCTGTCGCTGCTCGGGCTGCTCGGCTTCGCGCTCTACCGGCTCGCGCCGGGGCGGCTGCCGTCGGTCGAGCACGAGTCGCGGATGGCCAGCCGCGATGACGTGCGGGTCACGTTCGCGGACGTCGCCGGCGTCGACGAAGCGAAGGAGGAGGTCCAGGAGATCGTCCAGTTCCTCCGCGAGCCGGCGCGGTTCGGCGCGGTCGGCGGCCGCATTCCCAAGGGGGTCCTGCTCGTGGGCCCGCCGGGAACCGGCAAGACGCTGCTGGCGCGGTCGATCGCGGGCGAGGCGGGCGTGCCGTTCCTCTTCGCGAGCGGCTCGGATTTCGTCGAGATGTTCGCCGGCGTGGGCGCGTCGCGCGTGCGCAAGCTGTTCAAGGAAGCGCGCCGCCATCCCGCGTGCATCGTCTTCATCGACGAGCTCGACGCGGTCGGCCGGGCACGCGGCAGCCAGTCGCTCAGCCACGAGGAGCGTGAGCAGACGCTGAACCAGCTGCTCGTCGAGATGGACGGCTTCGCGCCGAATCAGGGCATCGTCGTCATCGCGGCGACCAACCGGCCCGACATCCTCGACAAGGCGCTGCTCCGGCCCGGGCGCTTCGATCGGCAGGTGACGGTCGGGAATCCGGACCTCACGGGGCGGGAGCAGATCCTGAAGATCCACGCACGCCGGGTGCCGCTCGGCCCCGACGTCGATCTGCGCGCGGTGGCGCGCGGCACGCCCGGCTTCTCGGGCGCCGACCTCGCGAACCTCGTGAACGAGGCGGCGCTCATCGCCGCCCGCGAGGGACGGCAGTCCATCGGGAACCACGATCTCGAGATGGCGCGCGACAAGGTGCTGATGGGCGTGGAGCGCCGGTCGCTCGTGATGACCGATGACGAGCGGCGGACGACGGCGTACCACGAGGCGGGCCATGCCGTGGTTGCCGCCCTGCTGCCGCAGGCCGATCCGATCCACAAGGTCACCATCATCCCGCGGGGCCGCGCGCTCGGCGTGACGATGCAGCTGCCGGAGTTCGACCGGCACACGCACTCGAAGGCGTACCTCGAGGGACAGCTCGCGATTCTCATGGGCGGGCGGGTCGCCGAAGAGGTCTTCACGGGGCGGATCACCAGCGGCGCCGGCAACGACATCGAGCGGGCGACCGAGATCGCGCGCCGGATGGTCTGCGAGTTCGGGATGTCGTCGTTCGGCCCGATCGCGTTCCGCCGTCCCGGTCCCTGGGACGACGACCGCGGCGTCGGCTACAGCGAGGCGACGGCGCGCCGCGTCGACGACGAGATCCGCGACCTGGTGATGAAGGGCTACGAGACCGCGCGGCAGATCGTCGCGCGCAACCGGGCCGCGGTCGCGGCGCTCGCCGAGGAACTGCTGCAGGTCGAGTCGCTCGACGCCGACGCCGTGCGCGCCGTCATCGCGCGCAGCGAAGAGGACGATCCGGGAATCCAGGTCGCCGCGATGGGCATCACCGCCTAGCGGCAACACGCGAGCGGCAGGCTTCCGCGACCTGCCTCCTGAGCGGAAGCCCGCGCGCACGCGCGCCGGCGATTCACGCGCGCGTGCGCGCCCTTCCCGTTTCCCGCTTCCCGTTTCCCGTTTCCTATCTCCCCCTGAGCCACCGCTCCCACACGTTGAGCGGCGTGCCCGGCACGTCTTCGACGACGGTGGCGACGAGAAAGCGATCGCCGGCGGGCGCGGCGGCGTAGTGGAAGCGCACGTCGGATCCGCGGATGCGCAGCACGAACAGCCCCTCCGGCCGGCCGAAGCGCAGGTCGCGGCCTGACGCCGCCACCGGCACCGCCATCAGGGTGTTCTCACGCCCCAGGTAGAACAGTTCGCGACCGTCGCCGCGCCAGCGGGGCTCGCGGCCGAAGTCGTCCGACACCTTCCACCGCCGCCCGTCGCGCGGGACCGGCTCCACGTAGATCTCCCGCTGTCCCGACTCGCTCGACGAGTACGCCACGAAGCGTCCGTCGGGAGAGAACTGCGCTTCGCGCTCCATGGAGGGGGTCGCGAGATACGGCGTGAGCCGCCGGCTCGCCGTCTCGAAGAACACGAGGTTCACGCCCTCGCCCGGCACCTCGACCTCCATCGCGATCCGGCTGCCGTCCGGCGACCAGTCGACCGGGACGCCGAGGACGTCGAGCAGCACGGTCTCGGCGCCACCGGCCGCCGGCACCTGCAGCAGCCGCACGGTGCGTTCGCGCAGCCCCGCGAACACGAGTGAGTCCGCGTCCGGCGCCCAGACCGGTGCGCCGTCCTCGTCGGAGGTGAAGGTCAGTCGCAGGCGCGCCGGACGATCGACCTCGTGAACCCAGATGTCCCGTGTGCCGTGGCGCTCGTCCATCCGCTCGATGGCCAGACGCCGTCCGTCGCGGGAGATGGCGAGATCCCGGAATTCGCCGGGCCCGTCGACCGCGCCAGTCTGCCGCCCCGCGCGATCGAACCAGCGCAGCTGCCGATCCGGCGTCACGCCGCCGCGATAGACCAGCACGCCGTTCGGCGAGAGCGCGAAGATCGCGAAGCCGTCGTCGTACGGGTCCTGATCGATTCGCTCGACGACAGGGAAGGCCGTCCCCTTCGTGCGGCCGGACGCGAGGTCGAACGGCTGCGCGAACAGCTCGCCCCGGCGCACGAAGGCCAGGTGTCCGGCTCCGAAGAACACGTTCGAATCGGCGGCGAGCACGCGGGTGTCGCGGGAGGCATCGGTCCGCCGCAGGTCACCGACGTAGACACCCTGGACGTCGGGGTCGTCGCTCCGGACGAAGTAGAGGAAGCGCTCGCCGTCCGGGAGGGCTGCCGGCCACCGCACCGCCTTCCAGCCCGATCGCTCGCCGGCCCGGCGTATCGGCTGCGGCTCACCGCCGGTGGCCGGCACCCGCATCAGCACTTCGCCACGCTCGGCGGCGAAGACGATGGCGCCGCTCCGGCTCCACGTTCCGCCGCGCGCGCGGCGTGCGGGCGCCAGCGTGGCGGGCCTGCCGCCGGTGACCGCCACGCGCTTCAGATCCTGCCCGGCGAAGTACGCGATCTCGGTTCCGTCGGGCGAGAAGAACGGATCGTACGCGCCCTGCGTGCCGGGAACCGGGCGCGATTCGACCGACTCGAGCTGCCGGACGTTGAGCAGCGGCCCGCTGCCGTACACGATCGCACGGCCGTCCGGCGAGACCGCGAGGGAGTTGAAGCTCTCGAGCGGGGGCGGGTAGATCCGGAACCGCGGATGGAGTCCATCGCCCGGGACCGGAGCGCCCGCGTCGCGCACCAGCACGACAGCCAGTGTCGCGAGCGCCGCGGCCAGGGCGCTCGCCAGCGCCGGCAGCAACCAGGACGCGCCCGTCCGCTCTGGCGGTTGACGGGGATCGGCCGTCGGCGCCGGCGCCGGTGATTGCAGCCGGCGGCGCAGCCACGCGTCGAGCTCGTGCGCGTAGGCGAAGACGGTGCCCTGCCGGTCGTGCTGGTGGCGATGGACCGGCAGCCCCTCGCGCTTCTCCCACCGCTGGACGGTGGTGACGTCACGACGCAGATAGCTGGCGATTTCCTTCCACGAATCCAGGCGAGTGCCGCGCTCCATGTCGCGGATGTGTCGTGGATGCGCCATGACGGGGCGACAATCCTACCGCCGCCGTGGGGAACACGACAATACCGGTCACGGGAATCGTTTGCACGGAATGGCCGGGCTGGCCGATCAGACCGGGGCGCTGTCGAGCAGCGTCAGCGCGCCGAGGGCGGCGCGTACCGACTCGAGGTCCGGGTCGCGCGTGGCCCGGCGCCGGTTCAGCGAGCGCGAGGTGATCGCCGTCTCCAGATACCGCACCGCCATCTCCGCGTCGTCGAGCAGCGCGTACGCGGCGCCGACGTAGTACATCGTCGCCGGCTCCGAGACGCCGCTGGCGGCCCGCTCCTCGTACATCCGGATGCAGAGGCGCAGGTGGCGCTGCGCCTCCTCGTCACGGCCGAGCCGGAAATACGCCGCGCCGAGCTTCTGGTGCAGCTCGATCAGGCTGCGATCCCGGAGCACGTTGTCGCTGGACGAGAGGAACACCAGCTCCGTCTGGTATTCCTTCAGCGCCTCGTCGTAGCGCCCCTGGCGGTAGAAGGCATAGCCGAGGCGTGTGTGCGCGCCGACGATGAGGAAGCCCTCCTCGCCGGAGATGTACTGCTCCTGCAGATCGACCGCGCGCCGCGCGGCGCTCTCGGCGCGCGCGAAGTCGCCCGCCTCGGTGTGGAGCCAGGCGAGCTGGAGGTGCGCGTACCCGAACTGCGGGTTGATGGCGACCGCGCGTTCGAGCTCGCTGATGCCGGCGGCCAGGTCGCCGCGGCCGATCCAGTGCACCCGGGCGAGCGTCGCATGCGCCCGCGCGTGGCGCGGATCGAGCGACACCGCCTCGGCGAGGGCGTGCAGCGCCTCGTCGTACCGGCCGAGCGCGAGCTGCGCGCTGCCGAGCGTCACGTGCGCCTCGGCGAGCCGTGGCGCCAGCCGCACCGCCTGCCGCGCCGCGTCGACGGCCCGGTCGAGCATCTCGGGAATCGCGAGGAAGCTGCCCTTCACCTGGTAGGCGGCGCCGAGGCCGGCCCACGCCTCCGCGTAGTCGCGGTCGAGCGCGAGCGCGCGCTCGAACAGGGCGATGGCGCGATCGGGGGCGTCGCGCGTCGCCATCCGCAGCGCCAGCATGCCGCGCGAGAAGAGCTCGTAGGCCTCCAGCGACCGCGTCTCGGGCTCGCTGATCTGATCGATGTCCGACGGCTCGAGCCGCAGCCTGAGGCCCTGGGTCAGCTCGAAGACGATCCGATCCTGGAGCGCGAAGATGTCGTCCAGCCGCCCGTCGATCTTCACGTTGCGCAGCACCGCGCCGGTGTCGACCTCGACGAAGCGCGCGGTGATGCGGATGTTCGGACCGAGCCGCTGATACGCGCCGCCGACAATCCAGCGCGCGCCGAGGCCGCGGCCGATCTCGATCGCGAACCGGTCGTCGTGCGCCGACTCGTCCTGTCCGGGCTCGAGATTGCGCAGCGCGTCGAAGACGCGCTCGCGGCCGATGACCGTCAGTCCCTGGACGTTCTTCAGGTCCGCCGTCACGGTCTCGGCGATGCCCGAGCCGATCCAGGCGTCGCCCGGATCGCGCGTGATGTTCGCGAAGGTCATGACCGCGATCGAGTTCTCGCGCGGGAACGACAGGGGAGACAGCCCGCTCGGGGTCCGGGCGCCCGACGACGCGCGCACGCCGTGGCGCACGGCCTCGTCGAGCATGTCGCGCACGCGGGCGAGGTCCATGTACATCGCCCGCGCGTCCTGGTAGCGCAGTTCGGGCGACTTCTCGAGCGCGCGCCGCACCACCGCGTCGAGGTCGGGCGTGACCCCGTAGTTGAAGCGTGCCAGCGCCGGCGGCACCTGGTGCAGGATCGCGTCCACCACCTCGCCGAACGACCGCCCTTCGAACGGCAGGCGGCCTGTCAGCATCTCGTAGAGCACGACGCCGAGCGAGAAGAGATCGGCGCGCGGGTCGGTCGGGCGGCCCAGCGCCTGCTCGGGGGCCATGTAGGAGACGGTGCCCAGCACCGTACCGGCCATGGTGTCGGGCGGCAGCGTCATGGCCGTGTCCAGCGCGTCGCCGGCGCCGCGGACGAACTTCGCCAGCCCGAAATCGAGCACCTTCACCTGTCCGCGCGCGTTGACGACGATGTTGGCGCTCTTGATGTCGCGGTGGACGACGCCGCGGGCATGCGCCTCGGCGAGCGCGTCGGCCACCTGCACCGCGACGTCGACGGCGTCGCGCACCGGCAGCGGCCCGCGCGCGATCCGTGACGAGAGGACCTCGCCCTCGGCATATTCCATGACGAGGAAGTCGGTCCCCTCGTGCTGGCCGATGTCGTAGATCGCCGCGATGTTGGCCGACCGGAGCGCCGAGGCGGCGCGCGCCTCGGTCAGGAGCCTGGATCGGCGCTCGGGGTCGGACTGCGCGGCCGCGGACAGGAACTTGAGGGCGACGTCACGGCCGAGACGTGTGTCCTCGGCAAGGTAGACCTCGCCCATGCCTCCCTGTCCGAGGCGTTCGCGGATGCGGTAGTGCTGGACGGTGGAGCCGACCACGATCCGTCGATCTTACAGGCCCGGAGCCGCGACGCCTACCGTACCCGCCCAACGCCCGATGCCGGCATCGGGCGTTCGTCCGAGGGGGGGCGAACGCGTCAGGCGCTCGCCGCGTTGTCGATGGCTTCCGCTGCCGGCGAATCGGGCCAGATCGGGGCGGGCGGGGCGGTGAAGGCGGCGTGGGCGAGCCGTCCCTCGAACAGCGTCATGGCGCCGCCCAGGAACGCCGCCCGGACGAACAGGCGCGCGGCCAGATAGCCGAAGCCGGCGGCCAGAACGGCGAGCAGGCGCCAGTCGCCTCCGGTTCCGCCGGGCGCGAGGACCAGGTAGAGCAGCAGCACGAGTCCCGCGGCGGCGGCATTGACGGCGTAGACGGCCACGGCGCTGCCGGCGTGGCGCCGGAGGAACCGCGCGGCGGCGGCCAGCGCGCCGAGCACGCTGCGGCGATCTTCGATCACGAGGCGCACTTTCGCGTAGTCGGCGAGCAGGTTCACCGCCAGGAGCGGCGCGAGCCAGAGCAGGTAGAGCGCCGCGCGCCAGAATGCCGCCGTGCGTTCGACGGTCGTCTCGCGCGTGAGCCACGGATACAGGCCGTCGAACAACCAGCCGTGCACGGGACCGAGCAGCAGTGCATAAAGCAGCCCTGCGATCACGGCAAGCCGCAGCAGACGGAAGAACAGGGCGCCGCAGCCGGCGAGGAACCCCCGTGTGCCCAGCCGCCGGCGGCGGGCGAGCCGTTCGAGCAGGCCGCCGCTCAGGAAGAGCCAGAGGGCGCCCGCGGCCGCCGCGGCGGCCAGCGCGTCGGCAGGGGGCATCGCGCCGTCGAGGAGTCCGGCGTACGTGCTCAGCGGCGCGGCGCCGCCGACGATGCCCGGCGTGAACGACGGCGGCGCGCCGCGGTAGCGGAACTCGTCCCACCAGACCATGTCGGTTCCGGCCGCGGCGCGCTCCGCCACGAGGCTGGCGCCGAGGTCCGTCTCGATCGCGCGCGCGAGCAGCAGCGTCGCCGGGAGCGTGGCCAGGGCGGTCGCCGCGACGATGCCGGCAATCGTCAGCCACGCGCCGGCCGCGCGTCGCCAGCCGCCGGCCACCGCGGCGCGGACCGTGACCGCCGGTGGCGGCGACGGACGTCCGGTGGCGTCAGAGGAAGAAGCCATAGGTCAGCGCGAAATCCTGCAGCCAGATCCACCAGCGGCCCGCCCATTGGCGCGCCGCCTTTGCCGCCTGCGGCCGGCGCGTCTCGCTGTTGTTCGTGAGATCCACGTCGAGCAGCAGCACGTGATCGGGATCGACCACCCCCGAGATCGCCGGCGACGGGCGCTCGAAGACGAACAGCGTCCAGCGGTCGCGGCCGTCCCATCGCTCACGCGCGGTGGTTCCGTCCTCGAAGGTCACGAGGACGTCCACCGGGAACACGCCGTCGCCGAGCCGCTTCACCACGACTTCGGTGCGCCAGGCGCCATCGCCGCGTTCGCCGCTCGAGAACGCCGCGGCGTCTCCGTCCCCGACGATCCCCCGCGGCCCCGACTGCGTGGTCGTCAGCTGGCCGATGGCGTAGTCGAACACGCGCGATGAGCGGTACACCTGGTCGAAGAACGGGGTGAGGTTCCGGCCGGCCGCCTCGTTCATCGCGGCGAAGAAGTCGTCCGGCCCCGGATGCGAGAAGCGGTGCCGCTCGAAGTACCGCGACAGCCCCCGCTGCATGCGTTCCCAGCCGATGTGCCGTTCGAGCGTGTTGAGCCAGAGGGCCGTCTTGCTGTACGTGATGCGCGTACCCGAGCCGGGGAAATAGCGCCAGGTCGGCGTCGAGGGGACGTCGCTCGTCGCGAACATCCGGTAGCCCGGCATCCCGTTGCCGTGCACCTCGCGCGTCAGCCGCGCATCCCGGATCACCCACGGCACGAACCCGCCGAAGAGGCGCAGCGTCAGCGCCTGTTCGGGGTACGCCTCGAACATCGCCTTCGCCTCGGCCCAGGAGTTGATCCCTTCGTCGAGCCAGGCGTGCTCGACCTCATTGCTCGCGACAATGCCGTAGAAGAACTGGTGGCCGGCCTCGTGGACGGTCACGCCTTCTGGGTCCCCCGTGCCGTCGGGCGCGAGCCAGCGGGTCCCGGCGGTGAACAGGGTCGGATACTCCATGCCGCCGGCGCCGCTCTGCCACGCCGGGTCGACGATGGTGAGATGGCCGTACGGGTAGGGGCCGAACCACTCGCCGTACTTGCGCAGGGCGAGCGCCGTCGCGGCGAAGTGCCGGGCCTCCTGGCCGGCGTGCTCGGGCATGAGCAGCAGGCGCATCTCGACCGGCGGCAGCCCCGGGTGCCTGAAGGTCTCGCGGTGCTCGATGTAATCGGGGCTCGCCGTCCAGGCGAAGTCATGGACGTCTTCCTGCACGTAGCGGTGCACGGTGCGCCCGGCGGCCGTGTCGCGCCGCTCGCGTTCACGTCCGGTGGCGCCGACCACCCAACCGCGCGGCACGGTGATGCGGACGTCGTAGACGCCGAAGTCGGCGAAGAACTCGGTGCCCGAGTGGAACTGGTGAGCCTGCCACCCCTCGTCGCCCAGCACGCCAATCTTCGGGAACCAGTGCCCGATGAAATAGTAGTCGCCGACCCGGCCCGTGCGCGCGAACGTGCGCGGCACGCGGGACGTCCAGGCGACTTCCAGGGTGACGGTTTCCCCGGGGCCGACCGGCTCCGGCAACGGCACCGCCATCAGCGTCCGGTCGTCGTCATTCCCATCGTCCGGCGCGATGAATCGTCCCGCATCCGTCAGGTCGACGAGCGCCGCCTCGCCCGAGCCGAGCAGGCGCAGCGCGGTGACGTCGATGGAGGCCCAGTCGCCGGCCGGGCGGTTCCCCGTCGCGTCGAAGAGCATCGAGTGACGGCGCTGCCGCCCGCGGATCTGCTCGCGCATCCAGGTGGAGTGCGTGTTGCGCCACGCGTTCCAGTACAGGTGGATGCGCAGCTCCGACGTGGGCCGCCGGGTGATGTTCCGCCACGCGATCACGGCGCGGCCGGACAGCGTGCGCGCTTCGGGATCGAGCTCGACGTCGATCGAGTAGTTGGCGTTACGGGGCGAGAGAGCCGGAGCCGGCCCGGCATCCGCCGGCGCCGGGGCCGGCGCGGGGGACTGGAGCC
The DNA here is from genome assembly GCA_964446605.1 of uncultured Bifidobacteriaceae bacterium. Classification (GTDB taxonomy): domain Bacteria; phylum Acidobacteriota; class Vicinamibacteria; order Vicinamibacterales; family JAENWD01; genus JAENWD01. The sequence continues at coordinate 37,359 of CAYUPN010000037.1, forward strand.
GCAGCCCCTGGACCGGAAGGGCGAGCGTCGCGGCCGCCACGAGGGACAGCCCGAGGGAAGCGCGGCGCATCGGCGCCATCCTACAACGGACTGCTGAATTGTGTAGCTGGCGGCTGGCGGCTGGCAGCTGGCAGTGGGCCGCGCCGAAGCCCGCGTTGAAGACGCGGGCGAAGGCGAGACCTGATCCGACCTGATCCGACCTGATCCGACCTGATCCGACC
>CAYUPN010000038.1:0-4484 GCA_964446605.1 uncultured Bifidobacteriaceae bacterium
CCCCTGACCCCTGACCCCTGGCCCCTGGCCCCTGCCCCCTATCCCCCGTCACTCCTCGGCACCCTCACTTTCACCCTCGTCCCCTTCCCCGCCTCCGATTCGACGGCGATCTCGCCGCGGTGATCCGAGACGATGCGGTGGACGATGGCGAGGCCGAGGCCGGAGCCGTGGGTGAAGCGGCCGTGGAACGGCTGGAAGAGGCGATCGAGCTGTTCGGGAGGGATCCCGACGCCTTCGTCGGACACTTCGAGGAGGGCGGCGTCGTGGTCCCCGGCGGACCGGACGGTCAGGCGGAGGGCACCGCCGGCGGGCATGGCCTTGAGGCCGTTGGTGGCGAGGTTCCAGATGACCTGCCGGATCTGGTTCTCGTCGGCTTCGATCTCCAGGCCGTCGGGCGGCCGGTCGACGAGGACCTGGTGATCCCGGCGGAGCTCCGGGCTGTTGCGGAGGAGGGTCGCGGCGTCGTCGACCAGGCGGGCGAGGTCGACGGACGCCCGGACACCGGCCTGCGGGCGGGCGTACGCGAGGAATGACCGGATGGTCTCGTTCAGGCGGTCCGACTCCCGCAGCACGATGTCCATGAGATCGGACTGTTCGTCGGAGAGCTCGAGCTCGGAGCGGAGCACCTGGATCGAGCCGCGCATCGAGGCGAGCGGATTGCGGATCTCGTGTGCGATCCCGGCCGCCATCTCGCCCACGGCGGCCAGCCGCTGCCGGTGCCGCGCCTCGCGCTCGAGCCGCCGGACCTCGGTCACGTCCTGGAACGTCAGGAGATAGCCGGTGACGCCGTCGGGCGTCACCAGATGGGCGGCGCTGAGGCCGAGGTCGCGGCTGACGCCGGATGGCGTCCGGTAGCCGTAGTCGGCGCGCCGGGCGACGGCGCCGCCGAGACCGGCGGCGAGGATGTCCGCGAACTCCCGCGGGAACTGCAGGACCTCCGCGGCGTCGCGGCCGAGCACCTCGGCGGCCTGCCGGCCCGTGATCGTCTGCGCCGCCCGGTTGAACGTCAGAATCCTCCCCTGCTGATCCGTCGTCGCGAGCCCGCTGGTGAGGCTGTCGATCACGTGCTGGCTGAAGGCCTGCAGGTCGGCCAGCGCGCTCGAGGCCACCGCCAGCCGCGCGTCGGCGCGGTGCAGCCGCTCGGCCAGCGAGGCCGCCAGGACCGCGACGGCGACCAGCGCGATCCCGTTCGTGACGACGGTGAAGGCGGCGAGGCGCACCTGCGGGAGGAACGGCCGCATGTCGGCGAGGCGCAGGCCGCCGAAGTACCCGTGCCCGGTGGCGTATTGGAACAGGACGAGCGCGCCGTAGAGCGCGCCGCTCAGCACGGCGATGCGGAGCGCTTCGCGCCGCCGGGCCGTCGAGCCGGCGCCCACGACGGGCAGGACGTAGAGCAGCTGGAAGTAGCTCGTGATCCCGCCGGTGAAGTGGATGAACGCGGTGACGATCAGCGCGTCGCCGACGAACTGCGCCGACACCAGCCACGGATGGCGCACGACGTACGGCATCGTCACGGCGTAGACGATGCTGAGGCAGTACGTCAGGCCGATCAGGAAGAAGAACGGGTCGATCGGCAGCGATCCGGGCGCGGCGATCTGGAAGACGACCGCCGACCCGAGCAGCAGCGTCGAGACGACGAGGCGCGCGGCGATGAGCCAGACGAGCCGGCGTCGGTATTCGGGGGTCACTCGACAGACGGGGCGGCCGGCGCGCCGCCGTGCGCGCGCCGGCGCAATCTCAGGTCAGCTTGCTGATCATGTCGAAGATCGGCATGTACATCGCGATCACGATGCCGCCGACGACGACGCCGAGGAACGCGATCATCACCGGCTCGAGCAGCGTCAGCATGCCCGCCACGGCGGTGTCGACCTCCTCCTCGTAGAAGTCCGCGATCTTCGTCAGCATCGCGTCGAGGGCGCCGGTGGTCTCGCCGACCCCGATCATCTGCACCACCATGCCCGGGAACACGTCGGACTCCCTCAGCGGAGCCGCGATGGTATTGCCCCCCTCGATGCTCTTCCGCGTCGAGAGGATGGCCTGCTCGATGACCGCGTTGCCCGAGGTGTGCGCCGTGATTTCCAGGCCGTCGAGGATCGGCACGCCGGAGCTGATGAGGGTCGACAGCGTGCGGCAGAAGCGCGCGACGGCGATCTTCTGCATGATCACGCCGAGGATCGGCAGCTTCAGCGTGAGGCCGTCGACGGCCAGCCGCCCACGCTCGGTCGCGTAGTACTGCCGGAAGGCCCAGCCGGCCGCGCCCAGGATGATGATCAGGACCCAGCCGTAGCGCACGAGGCCGTTGCTCATCGCGATGACGACGCGGGTCGGCAGCGGGAGCTCGGCGCCCATGCTGGAGAACATCGCGGCGAAGGTCGGGATGACCTTCCAGAGGATCGCCGCCACGACGAGCGTCGCGATGACGATGACGGCGACGGGATAGACCATCGCCGACTTCACCTGCCCCTTCAGCCGGACCGCCTTCTCGATGTAGGTCGCCAGCCGCTTGAGGATCGTGTCGAGGATGCCGCCCGCCTCGCCGGCCGCCACCATGTTGGTGAACAGCGGGTCGAAGGTCTTCGGATGCTTGCGCATCGCGTCGGCGAGCGACTGGCCGTTCTCGACGTCGGCGCGCGTCTGGAGGATCGTCGCCGAGAAGTTCCTGTCCTCCTCCTGGTTGCCCAGGATGTCGAGACACTGCACGAGCGGCAGGCCGGCGTCGATCATCACGGAGAACTGGCGCGTGAAGATCGCGAGGTTCTTCGCCGCGACCCCCTTGCCCAGCTTTCCCTTGGCCTTCGCCTGGGCCTGCTCCTTGACCGGCGTGACCTTCGTCACGAGCACCTGCTCGCGCCGGAGCATGGACACCACCGCGTCCATGGTCTCGGCGACGCGCTCGCCGGAGATGGTCTCGCCGCTGCGGGTGCGGCCGGTGAAGGCAAACGTCGGCATTCCTGATCCTCGGGCGTGCTCGGCGGCCCGCGCGGCGGACCGGACCGGCCCGCGTCACCGCGGGCTGCTCGCCGGGCTTATCGGCACGACGCGGCCGGGCGCGTATCGCGGATCTGCACGCCGCTTCAGCGCTTGAGCGGCGTGCCCATCGGACGCGGCCCGAGCCGGCCCTGCATGCCGGCGCCGGGGACGACCCCGACGCCGCGGTTGATCATCTCCTGCAGCTCGTCCTTGTTCGAGCTGGCGTTGAGCGCCGTCTCGAGCGTGACCTGCTTCGAGAGATAGAGGCTGGCGAGCGACTGGTTGGCGGTCTGCATGCCGGCCTTCTCCTGGCCGGTCTGCATCGCCGAGTAGATCTGGTGAATCTTGTCCTCGCGAATCAGGTTCCGGATGGCCGGCGTCGGCACGAGGATCTCGAGCGACACCACGCGTCCCCCGCCGATCTTCGGCAGCAGCGCCTGACAGACGATGCCCTCGAGCACGAGGGAGAGCTGCGTCCGGATCTGGCCCTGCTGGTGCGACGGAAAGACGTCGATGATGCGGTTGATCGTCTGCGCCGCGGAGTTCGTGTGCAGCGTCGCGAGCGTCAGGTGCCCGGTCTCCGCGATCCGCAGCGCCGATTCGATCGTCTCGAGGTCGCGCATCTCGCCGATGAGGACCACGTCGGGGTCCTCGCGCAGCGCGGCGCGCAGGGCGAGCGAGAAGCTCTGCGTGTCGCTGTGCACCTCGCGCTGGTTCACCAGGCAGCTCTTGTGCGGGTGGATGTACTCGATCGGGTCCTCGATGGTGAGGATGTGCTCCTGCCGCTCCATGTTGATCTTGTCGATCATCGCGGCGAGCGTGGTCGACTTGCCGCTGCCGGTCGGGCCGGTGACCAGCACCAGCCCGCGGGGCCGCTCGGCCAGCTTTGCGAGCACGGAAGGCAGCCCGAGCTCCTGGAAGCTGCGGATCCGCTCCGGAATGAGCCGGTAGACCGCCGCGACGGCGCCGCGCTGGTTGAACATGTTGCAGCGGAAGCGGGCCAGCCCGCGGATGCCGAAGGAGAAGTCGAGCTCCAGCGTCTCCTCGAAGCGCTTCTTCTGCGCGTCGGTCAGCACGCTGTAGGCCAGCTGCTTCGTCTCGGCCGGCGAGAGCTCCGACAGCGGCAGCCGCTGGAGGGTGCCGTTGACCCGGACCTGCGGCGGGGTCGCCGTCGTGAGGTGCAGATCCGATCCTCCGAGATCCACGGTCGTCTTCAGCAGTTCGGGCAGCGTCATGGTCGGCTCACGTCAATGGGATGTACAGGGAACGTCTCGGGACCTATCGGCCGCGCGCGACGAAGGCAGCAGCCTTGTCGATTGCGGACTGCGGATTGCGGATTGATTGCGGATGTCGGGAGCGGCTGTGCGGGCGTCGCTTCGCTCGCCCGTCGTGCGGTACGCGGCAATCGTCGGCAATCCGCAGCAATCCACAATTGCAAGCCGCAACGCCATCCGCAGGAATCCGCAATCGATCAGGCGTCAGTCCCCATCCGCAATCAATCCGCAATCCGCAAT
>CAYUPN010000038.1:4584-37365 GCA_964446605.1 uncultured Bifidobacteriaceae bacterium
CGACACGACTCACTTGACGGTTTCGCGCGCCACCTCCTCGATCGTGGTGACACCGTCCATGACCTTGCGCAGGCCGCTGCGGCGGAGCGTGAGCATGCCCTCCTCGATGGCCTTGCGGCGCAGTTCGAGGCCGGACGCGCCGACGAGCACCAGCTCGCGCAACTCCTCGGTCACTTCCATGACCTCGTAGAGGCCGACGCGGCCGCGATACCCGGTGCCGTTGCACCTGTCGCACCCTTTCCCGCGCATCGGCGTGACCGACTCGGCCTCCTCCGGCGTGAAGCCGGCCTGCACCAGCGCCGGCGGCGGGGTCGGATGCGGCTCCTTGCAGTGGGCGCAGATGCGGCGCACGAGCCGCTGGGCGCAGATCAGGTTCACGGAACTGGCGACCAGGAACGGCTCGATGCCCATGTTCATCAGGCGGTTGACCGTGCTCGGCGCGTCGTTGGTGTGCAGGGTCGAGAGCACGAGATGCCCGGTGAGCGCGGCCTTGACGGCGATTTCGGCCGTCTCGAAGTCGCGGATCTCGCCGACCAGGATGATGTTGGGGTCCTGGCGCAGGAAGGCCCGCAGCGCCGCCGCGAAGTTCAGGCCGATGTTCTCCCGGACCTGGACCTGGTTGATGCCCGGCAGGTTGAACTCGACCGGGTCCTCCGCGGTCATGATGTTGGTCTCGGGCGTGTTGATGCGCGCGATGGACGAATAGAGCGTGTTCGTCTTCCCGCTGCCGGTCGGCCCGGTGACGAGCACCATCCCCCACGGCTTCTGGATCGCGGTCTCGAACCTGCCGAGCGACTCGGACTCGAAGCCGAGCTTCGTCATGTCGAGCATCAGCTTGTCCTTGTCGAGCAGACGGAGGACGATCTTCTCGCCGAAGAGGGTCGGCAGACAGCTGACGCGGAAGTCGATGTCGCGGGTGATGCCGTTGTCCGCGAAGCGGATCTTGATGCGGCCGTCCTGCGGCAGCCGCTTCTCCGCGATGTCGAGCTTCGACATGATCTTGATGCGGGAGCTGATCGCGTCCCGGAACTTCATCGGCGGGCTCATGATGTTGTAGAGAATCCCGTCGATGCGGTACCGGACCCGCAGCTCCTTCTCGTACGGCTCGATGTGGATGTCGCTGGCGCCTTTCTGGATGGCCGACATCAGGATGACGTTCACCAGCTTGATGACGGGCGCTTCCTCGCCCTGCCGCTGGAGCGCCTCGGCGCTGATCTCCTCCAGCTCGGCCAGCACCTCGACGTCGCCGGCGTCGTCGAGCTGCGGCATCTCCTCGAGCGCCTTCGTGGCCATCTCCAGCGCGCTCTGTGCCGGCATCTCCGGCTTCTTCGCCTGCGTCGGGTAGTACTTGTCGAGCGCGTCGGCGACGGCTCCCTCCGACGCGACGACCGGTTCGACGTTGTAGCCCGTCATGAACTTGATGTCGTCCATGGCGAACACGTTGGTCGGATCGGTCATCGCGATCGTCAGCGTCGCGCCGGCGCGCGACAGCGGGACGACCTGGTACTTGTGCGCGGTCTCTCCCGGGATCAGGCGGATGACGGCAGGGTCGATCTCGAACTGGGAGAGATTGATGGAGGGAACGCCGTACTGCTTGCTGAGGAGCGCGGTGATGTCCTCGTCCTTGACGAAGCCCAGCTTGACGAGGTTCAGCCCGAGCTTGCCCCCGTTGGCCTTCTGATAGGCCAGCACCTCCTGCAGCTGTTCAGGGGTGATGCGCTTCTCCTTGAGAAGCAGTTCGCCTAGACGGACGGGCATGAGCGCGGGTCGGATCCGTTGTGCCGCTGCGGGCCCGGTTTCGTCCACGACCCGCTCCGGACCCGGAGAGCGTGCCGTCCGCTAGAACATCAGGTGCGCGGCCAGGGTCCAGCCCCGGCGCGACGCCTCGCCGCCACCCTGGGCGGCCGCCTCGATCCACAAACCGCCCGGCAACGCCAGGCCGAGCCCGCCGGCCGCCGCCGGCCGCGCGGCTCCCGACGTGCTGGCCTGCACGCCGCCACGCACCGTCACGCGCCCGGTCAGCCGCCGCTCCGCGCCGAGGGCCACGCCCCGCCACGTGCCGGGCACGTCCTCGTCGCGCGTCAGATCCGCGTCGAACGAGACGACCCACGGCTGCCGGCCGGCGCGATCGGCGTCGGCGACGAACGCCACGCCCGCGCGCGCGCGGCGCGCGAGCCGGACCTCCCCGGCGGACCCGTCCTCGAACCGCGGCGCGGCGAGGTTGCGGCCGCTCACCCCGAACCGCCAGCGGCCGGCCCGCAGCAGCGCGCCGGCATCCAGGTCGCCGCGGGTGACCGTGCGGCCGTCGGCGTCGGACAGCCGATCGAAGACCCGTTCGGCCGTGTCGCCCGGGACAACTCCCCCGCCCACCACCGTGCCCCTGATCAGGCGCGCCGTGACGCCGACCACCAGGGCGTCGCCGACCGACTGGGCCAGCGAGAACCCGAACGCGTGGGCCCCCAGCCGCTGCGCGGTCTGGGCTGTTCGGTCATCTTGTCGGCCGCCGCCGCCCGGGGCTGCAGAGCCCGGGAGCAGCCGCCACTGCTGCCAGCGTGCGTAGCTCAGCCCCGTGACCGGCAGCGCGACCGCCACGCCGGCTGCACGCGCCTTCCCGGCGGCCGCCAGATCCTCAATCGGCGCGTCCAAATCGCCCATGAGCGTCCCCTGGCCGTCGACGACCACGTCCACCAACAGGGAGCCGGGCAGACCCGCGGGGTTCCACCAGGTCGCGGAGGCGTCGTCGGCGACCGCGACGAACGCGCCGGCCATGCCGCGGGCGCGGGCCCCGGCCAGCTCGAACGGCTGCCCCGCCGCAGCCGAGGGGGCCAGCGCAAGCCCGGCGGCGAGCAGCGCCAGGCGAAGTGACCGGCAGAATTGTGTCAAACGTTCCGATACCATTCCGTTGCGTCCAGTGTCCGATTTCGGGAACCCGACCGGCTCGGCCGGCGTATCTAGAGCACGACCCCGCGTCCGACCAGCAGACCGTCGGCCGGCCGCCCGAGCGTCCGCTGCTCTGCACGAGGCCCCATGAGCATCCCCACTTCTGCCACCGGAGCCACCCCTGCTGCGTCGACGGCCAGTCCGCAACCGGGCCTGCCCGCACGACTGGTCGGGGTTCTATTGTCGCCGCAGCAGACCTTCGAGCGCATCGCCGGGCGTCCGACGTGGTTCGGCGCCCTCGCGGTGGTGACGCTGGTCGTGGCCGCCGTGAACTATGCCTTTCTCCAGACGGAGGTCGGCCGGGTGGCCCTGCTGGATCAGCAGGTCCGGCAGATGGAGAGCTTCGGGATGACGGTTTCCGGGGCAGCGTACGATGAAATGCAGCGGAACATCGGCATGGCCGTCCTGTTCGGCGGCATCGGGCCGCTGGTGATGATCCCGATCGTCACGATGGGGCTGGCCGGGCTCCTGTATGGCGTCTTCACCGTGCTCGGCGGCGGGGCCACGTTCCGGCAGGTCGCGGCGGTCGTGACCCACAGCGGCGCGGTGTCGATCCTGCAGCAGCTGTTCCTGGCGCCGCTGAACTACGCGCGAGAGTCGCTCTCGGGGGCGACGAACCTGGCCATCTTCGTGCCGTTCCTGGACGAGGGGCACTTCGTGTCCCGGTTCCTGGGCGCCATCGACCTGTTCATCATCTGGTGGCTGGCCGTGCTGGCCATCGGCCTGAGTGTGATTTACCGGAAGCGCGTGTCCGCCGTGTTCTGGTCGTTCATGGGCATTTATGTCGTCATCGCGCTCGTCATCGCCCTCGTCATGCGCGCGATGGGAGGAGCCTAGCCTTGTTTCGGAAAAAATGGGTGATTGCGGTTCTCGTGCTGCTCGTCGCGGCGGCGGTCGTCGCGGCGAACCTCTACTTCAGGCGCAGCGACGCCACCGAAGTCACCGCCGAGGCCGTGCGCACCCGTGATCTCCGCTCCCTCGTCACTGCCTCGGGCACCATCCAGGCGAGCCGCTTCGTCAACATGAGCGCCGTGCAAATGGGGCGCGTCACCCGGCTCGGCGTGGAGGAAGGGGACCGCGTGACGAAGGGGCAGTTCCTGCTCCAGATCGACCCGAACACCCTGCGCGGCACGGTGCAGCGGAGCGAGGCGGCCGTCGAGGCGGCCCGGGCCGGGCTGCAGCAGGCGCGGGTCAACGTCGAGACGGCGCGTGCGAACCTCGCGCTCGCGCGCGACGAGGCGCGCCGCCAGCGCGAGCTGTGGCAGCAGGGGCTGACCACCCGGCAGGACCTCGATCGGGCGGAGAGCGAGCTGAAGGTGCGCGAAACCGAGCTCCGGGCGCGCGAGGCGGAGGTCGCCTCGCGCGAGCAGATGATCCGCCAGGAGCTCGCGCAGCTCGACACGAACCGGTACAACCTCGACCAGGTCACGCTCATCGCCCCCTTCGACGGCATCGTCACCCGCCGCAACATCGAGGAGGGCGAGAACGTCGTCGTCGGGACGATGAACAATCCCGGGACGCAGCTGCTGACCATCGCCGACATGTCGGTCATCGAGGCGGAGGTCGAGGTCGACGAGACGGAAATCCCGAGCGTCCAGCTCGGGCAGCCGGCCACGATCACCATCGACGCGCTGCCGGACCGGACCTTCACCGGCAAGGTGACGGAGATCGGCAACAGCCCGATCCAGGTGGCCGGCCAGACGGCGCAGGCCGGGCAGCAGGCCACGAACTTCAAGGTGACGGTCACGCTCGACGGGGAGATCCCCGAAGCCCGTCCCGGCTTCACCTGCTCCGCGGAGATCACGACCGCCACGCGCCAGAACGTGGCGGCCGTGCCGATCCAGGCGATGGCCGTGCGCGAGCTGGTCTACGACGAGGAGGGCAACATCGTCCGTCAGCCGCGGGAGGAGCGCCGTCGCGGCGGGCCCAGCGTCGAGCCGACGGCGGCGGCCGCGGAGCTCGAGCCCGGACAGACGCGCAAGGAGACCGAAGGGGTGTTCGTCATCCGGGACGGCCGCGCGGAGTTCGTGCCCGTGAAGGTCGGCATCGCCGGCGACCGGTACTTCGAGGTCCTCTCGGGTCTGCAGCCCGGCGACCAGGTGATCACCGGGCCTTTCAACAACGTGCGCAACCTGCGTGACGGCGACGAGGTGAAGATCCAGGCGCCGCCTGGACGACAGCGGTAAACGCGCGTGATCCAGATTCTCGACGCAATCCGGCTGGCGCTCAACTCGATCTGGGCGAACAAGATCCGGTCGCTGATGATGGTGCTCGGCAACATCGTCGCGGTGACCTCGATCATCGCGGTGGTGTCGCTCATCCAGGGCATGAATTCGTACGTCACCGACGCGATCATGCGCGACATCGGCATCGGGTCGTTCCGGATCGAGCGGGTCGGCTTCATCACCGACGAGGAGGAGGAGCGGCGGGCGTGGCAGACGCGCCCGAACGTCACGCTGTTCGACGCGCGGGCGGTCCGGACCTGGAGCCCCGCCATCGCCTCGGTGATGGCCGAATCGTCGGCCGGCGCCAACCTCACGTTCCGCGACACCACCCTGGAGAACACGCGCGTGCGCGGCGTCTCGCCGGAGTACGAGGAGTTCTCGGGCTACGCCGCCGAGCGGGGCCGCCTGCCCAGCCGGCTCGAGGTCGAGCGCGGCCAGCCGGTCGCGCTGCTCGGCTGGGAGACGGCGGACAAGCTGTTCAAGGGTCGCAATCCCGTCGACGCGGCGTTCCAGATCAACGGGATGCACTTCCGCGTCGTCGGGGTCAGCGAGAAGAAGGGCTCGATGTTCGGCAATTCGCAGGACGAGTTCGTCGTGATCCCGCTGCGCGCGTTCCAGCGGCTCTTCGGCTCGCGCCGCAGCCTCGACCTGACCGTCAAGGCCGCGGATCCGGACAACGTGCAGGCGGCGATGGACGAGGCGCGCGTGGCGCTGCGCGTCGAGCGGCACCTCCGTCCGATCCAGGAGGACAACTTCGGGTTCGTGACGTCCGAGGCGCTGCTGGACTTCTGGAGCAGCTTCAGCAGCGGAATCTTCGCGATCCTGATCGGCGTCGTCTCACTCTCGCTGGTCGTCGGCGGCGTGGTGATCATGAACATCATGCTCATGGTCGTGTCCGAGCGCACGCGCGAGATCGGCCTGCGCAAGGCGCTCGGCGCGAAGAAGCGCGACATCGTCTGGCAGGTCCTGACGGAGTCGACGACGCTGTCGATGGTCGGCGGGCTCATGGGGACGCTGCTCGGCTTCTTCCTGGCGATGATCATCGCCGCGGTGTCGCCGCTGCCGGCGACCATCGAGCCCTGGTCGATCCCGCTCGGTCTCGGGATGACCGCCGGCGTCGGCCTCTTCTTCGGCCTCTACCCGGCGTTGCGCGCCGCCAGCCTCGATCCCATCGAGGCGCTGCGGAGGGAATGATGGCGCGGATCAACGTCGGGCTGCTCGGCGAGGTCCTGCGGATGGCGGTGGAGACGCTGCGCACGAACAAGCTGCGCTCCGCCCTGACCGTGCTCGGCGTCGTCATCGGCGTGACCTCGATCGTCGGCATGACCTCCCTCATCCGCGGGTTCGGCGACCAGTTCGAGGCGATGATCCGCACGATGGGGGCGAACACCATCTACGTCGCGAAGTTCAGCATCAGCAGCTTCGCCAGCGGCAAGGACTTCTGGGACGTCATGCGTCGCCCGGATCTCAACGAGGACGACGCGGCGGCGATCGGCCTGGGCGTGCCGGCTGCCCGTCTCGTGGGCATGCAGCTCGGGGGCGGTCCGGGATCGCAGGCGCAGCGGATCACGTATCGCGGCCAGTCCACGAAGTCGATGCAGGTGCTCGGCACCACGGCGAACTTCCCCGAGACGAACTACATGGAGCTGCCCCTCGGGCGGTTCTACAACGAGTACGAGGTCAGGCACCGGCGCAACGTCGTCGTCCTCGGCGCGGCCCCGGCGGAGACGCTGTTCCCGCTGACCGATCCGATCGGCAAGAAGATCCGCATCGGCACCGAGGAGTTCACCGTGGTCGGGGTGCTCGGCAAGCGCCCGGGGCTGCTCGGCGGGAACCCGGACGAGTTCGTCGTGATCCCCTACACGACGTACGACAAGTTGTACGATCCGCCGCGCCTGCGCGGCATCAAGCTGCGGTTCATGGTGATCGCGGTCGTGCCCTACGATGGCGTGCCGCGTGAGCAGCTGGTCTCGGAGGTCGAGCAGGTGATGCGCAGCCGGCACCGCCTGAAGGTGGATGAAGAGAACGACTTCGACATCCTGACCTCGGACGTGCTGATGCGGATCTTCGATCAGTTCACGCAGGCGGTGTCGCTGGCGCTGGTCGTGATCTCCTCGATTGCCCTGATGGTCGGCGGCATCGGCGTGATGGCGATCATGACCATCTCCGTCACCGAGCGCACGCGCGAGATCGGCGTGCGCAAGGCGCTCGGCGCGCGCCGGCGCGAGATCCTCGTGCAGTTCATGCTGGAAGCGATCTTCCTGACATCCATCGGCGGGCTGCTGGGCATCGCGCTCGGCAGCGGCATCGGCCTGCTCGTGCACGTGCTCACCGACTTCCCCGTCTCGCTGCCGTGGTGGTCGTTCGCCATCGGCATCGGGTTCTCGGCGACCGTCGGCATCTTCTTCGGGATGTGGCCGGCGTTCAAGGCGTCGCGTCTGGATCCGATCGACGCGCTCAGATACGAGTAGCCCCCGTACCGGTGTCTGACACCCGTACTGGTACCGGTACGGGTGTCAGACACCCGTTGCAGACGGCCCCTACACGGTGACGCCAAAACGCTGCGCCAGCCGTTCGACCTCGCTCCGCAGGAACCCGAACGACGGGATGACGAACAGCAGTTCCTGCATCCGCGACGGATCGTAGTCGGTCGCGATCACCTCGTCGGTCACGAACGGCCGGCGCTCGACCTGCTCCGACAGCGAGAACGGAATTTCGCCGGTCGACGAGAGGATGCCGGCGCCGAAGATCTTCGTCCGCCCCTCCTCCTCGATCAGCCCGAACTCGATCGAGAACCAGCTCAGCCGCTTCAGCGCGAGCACCTTGTCGCCGCTGTCCACGGTCACGGCGGCCTTGCCGATGAGGGTGAGCAACTCCGCGTAGTCGTGGTTCACCAGTGGCGGGACGTGCCCGAGGCAGTCGTGGATCATGTCCGGCTCCGGCGTGAACTCGGGCCGCGATCCGTGCCGGATGAACTGGGTCACCGGGAAGCCGCGCCTGGCGATGTACGAGTAGAACGTGCGGTACGGGATCGGGCCCTCGGCCGGCACCAGGTGCATCCCGCTGAGCGAGCGGAGCTGGTCGCTCAGATGGCGAAGCTGCGGGATTCCGCGCGCGCTGATGCCGAGCCGCTGCTTCGCGTCGAGGTAAATGGCGCTGGCGTGCTGCCGATGGAGCGCATCGAGCTGTGGCGAGACCTCCCGCCAGATCCGCTGCTCCTCCTCCGTGTAGTCGATGAGCGGAGGTCCGAGCTCCTTCAGCCGGTGCTCGCGGCAGCGCGCGAACAGCTCCTTCCGGCGCGCGATATACGCGTCGTCACCGAGCCCCGGATGGCCCGGCTCGAGCTCGAGCTCCGCGATGTCCGGCGGATTCGCGTAGACGTCGGTGTCGGCGGCGGGGACCGTGGGGCCGGGTACCTGGTTCATGACCCACCTCATGTATTAGCGATTCTGATGTAATCAGAAGTATTGTTCATCGACATCATATCGCGCCAGCCGCACCGGCGCACGAGGCGTCCGGCCGCCCGGCGTCCCGCTCCCCCGGGCGGCCTTGCCGCTCGGGCTCGTGGTGCCCGGTCGCCCGCGTGCCTGATAAGATCGCCGCCAGGCAACAGGTCGGACCAGCTCTCCTCATCCCGTCCGGAACGTCTTCACTCAACGGCACCCGGGACCGGAAGCCCGGGCGCGGAGGATAGCCCCTATGAAGGCATACGACACTGGGAGCATCCGCAACGTCGCTGTCGTCGGACACAGCGGCGCCGGCAAGACCCAGCTGATTGCCGCCCTCCTCTTCGCCGCCGGCGCCACACCCCGCCTCGGACGCGTGGACGACGGCACCACCGTCACGGATCACGACGAAGAAGCCATCGCGCGGAAGCACACGCTCTCGGCGAGTCTCGCCTGGCTCGAGTGGAACAGGGTCAAGGTGAACGTCATCGACACGCCGGGGATGGGGAACTTCCTGGCCGACGCGCGGGCCGGCCTGCGCGTCGCCGACGCCGCCCTCGTCGTCGTCGAAGCGACCTCCGGCGTCGAAGTGCAGACCGAGAAGACCTGGGCGGAGGCCGAGTCGCTCCGGCTGCCCCGCCTCGTCGTGCTCAACCGGCTGGACCGCGAGCGGGCGAGCTTCGATCGCGCGCTGGCGTCGGTCCGCGACGGCCTCAGCCGCACGGTCATTCCGATCCAGCTGCCCATCGGCGAGGAGCGCGACTTCTCGGGCGTCGTCGACCTCGTGTCGATGAAGGCCTGGATGGCCCCGGCGGACGACTCCGGCCGGATGACCGAAGCGGACGTGCCGGCAGAACTCGCCGACGCGGCGCAGACGGCCCGCGAGCAGCTCATCGAGATGGTGGCCGAAGCCGACGACGCGCTGATGGAGCGCTTCTTCGAGGCGGGCACGCTCACGCAGGACGAGCTCGTGGCCGGGCTGAGCGCGGCCGTCCGCTCGGGGCGCGTGGCGCCGCTGCTCTGCGCCGCGGCGCTTCCCAACGTCGGCGCGACGCCGCTGCTCGACGCGCTGGTCACGTACGTGCCGCCGCCCGACGCGCGGCCGTTCACGGCGATCGATGCCGGCGACAACGAGGTCACGCAGACGCCGAATCCCGCCGCGCCGTACGCGGCATTCGTCTGGAAGACCATGGCCGATCCGTTCGCGGGGCGCATCTCGCTGCTGCGGGTGATGACGGGCACGCTCCGCTCGGACGCGACGGTGCACAACCTCACCCGGGGCAGCAGTGAGCGCCTGGGCCACCTGACGGTGCTCCAGGGGAAGGCGACGACCAACGTGCCGGAGCTCCGTGCCGGCGACATCGGCGCGGTCGCGAAGCTGAAGGACACGCTGACCAACGACACGCTGGCGGACCGGGGCGGCCTCCGCTTCGCGCCGATTCCATTCCCGGAGCCGGTGCTCTCCTACGCCATCGAGCCGCGCAGCCGGGGCGACGAGGACAAGATCAGCACGTCGATGCACCGGCTCGAGGAGGAGGATCCGACAATCCGGTACGGGCGCGATCAGCAGACGAACGAGCTGCTGCTGTCCGGCCAGGGGCAGCTCCACATCGAGGTCACGGTCGCGAAGCTGAAGCGGCGCTTCGGCGTCGAGGTGAACCTCAAGCCGCCGCGCATTCCCTACCGCGAGACGATCACGGCACCGGTCGAGGCCCACGGGCGGCACAAGAAGCAGACCGGCGGCCACGGCCAGTTCGGCGACTGCAAGATCCGGATGGAGCCGCTGCCCCGCGGCGCCGACTTCGAGTTCGCGGACGACATCTTCGGGGGCGCGATCCCGCGGCAGTTCGTGCCCGCCGTCGAGAAGGGCATCCAGGACGCGCGCATGCGCGGGTTCCTCGCCGGCTATCCGGTCGTGGATTTCAGGGTCACCGTCTACGACGGGTCCTTCCACCCGGTCGACAGCAACGAGCTCTCGTTCAAGCTCGCCGGCTCGCTGGCCTTCAAGGACGGGATGTCACGGGCCCGGCCGACAATCCTCGAACCGGTGATGTCGGTGGAAATCGCCGCCCCGAGCGACTACGCCGGGGACCTCATGGGCGACCTGAACGGCCGCCGCGGACGCATCTCGGGCATGGAGAGCCGCGGGACGATGACGCTGATCCGCGCCCAGGTGCCGATGGCCGAGATGCTGACGTACGAGCAGCACCTCACCTCGGTCACCGGCGGGCGCGGCTCGTACCACATGGAGTACTCGCACTACGAGGAGGTGCCGGCGCACCTCCAGCAGAAGATCATCGCCGCCGCGAAGGCCGAGCGGGCGGGCGTCGAGGTCGAAGAGGCGTAGCGCGCTATTTGTCGAACACGACGTTGTCGATGATGACCATGCCGTTGAAGTGGCGGCAATCGTCGCAGTAGGCGGTGACCGCCACGGAGGTCAGCTTCTTCAGCAGGTCCTTCGGGTCGTAGCGCGTGTCGGTGACCCAGGACGGCTGGCCGAACGTCCGGAGCGGAATCCGGTAGGTGTTCAAACCGGGCGTCGGCTTGAAGCTGACCTGCGGCCAGCCCTGGTCCAGCGGCCGATCCATGCCGTAGCCGCGGCTCTTCACCTCGAGGCGCATGGTCTCGATCCCGGTGGCGTACACCTGGACCGCCAGGTTCTTGTACCCGCTCACATCGTCGGTGACGTACGTGCCGTCGGCCGCCTGCGGATGCCCGACGACCTCGAGGACGATGCCCGCGTACTGGTTCGGCGGCTTGATGGCGTAGTCGAACTTCGCGAGGCGGTTCGGGTCGTCCGGCTTGACGCGGACGAGCTCCGGTCCCGGCGGGTCGAGCCCCTCGATTCCCTTGAATTCCGGCAGCATCGTCTGGTTCTCGGCGTACGCGTGCAGGTACACCAGCCCGCCGTTGTTGCTGACCACGCGCCCGTCCTCGACACGCTCGAAGTCCGCGTACACGAGCTGATTCGACTTCCGGTCCTGAACGCGGCGTGCCTCGACTCCCGCCGAGATCCAGACAGCAATGGCCGCCATGCAGAGGCCGGCGCCGATTCTGCAGCTTCTCATTCCGCTCCCCCTCCCGATTGAGCTCAGGCCTGCGATCGTTCCTCGAGCCAGGCTTTGATACCGAACGGGTCGATGATCAGGACGTCCGTGTTCCACGGAGTCCGCTCGAGCGCCGGGCACGGGACGTCGAACGTGCCCGCGCCCGGGCACATCAGCCCCGCTGCCGGTAGAACGCGATCAGATCCATGGCCGCCGGCGGCTTCGCGCCGACCTGCCGCAGCATCGTCGTCACCTGGCCGCGATGATACGACCCGTGGTTCACGACGTGCTGCACCATCTGCGAGAACGACGAGCGCGACTCGATCCCGCTGAGCGAACGGTACTCGAACATCCGATCGACATCGGTGCCGATGGCGTCCAGGAACCCGTAGACCTGCTCCTGCAGTTCCTGCCACGCCTGCCGCAGCACCGGCAGGTCGGGATAGTCGTCCGGCGAGAGCGCCACGGTTGGCGACACGCCGTGCCAGCGGGAGTGCCACGCCCACTCCGCCGAATAGGTGTGCACGAGCGTGTCGCGGACCGATTTGAAGCTGCTGCCGAGATCGCGCGTGTACTGCTCCGGCGTCAGCGATTCCGCCGCGGCCAGCACCCGGTCGCGCGCCCAGTAGTGATAGTCGAGAAGAGTCCGGAGATCCGCCGGGGTCATGCCGCGCAGCATAACGCAGGAGCGGCCGGCTCGTCAGCGATCGAGCGTCACGAACTCGTGGCGCAGCCCGCCGGGGCCGATGGTCAGCCGCGCGAGGCTCACGGGCAGGCGGAAGCGGACGGGACCGGCGCTGCCCGGGTTCAGGAAGAGCACGCCGCCGCGCCGCTCGGCCGACGGCCGGTGCGAGTGGCCGCAGATCACCGCGGCGAAGCCTGCGGCTGCCGGGTCGAGGTCCAGGTCCTCGATCCGATGCAGCACGTAGAGATGCTGCCCGGCGGCCTCGACCACGTCGATGGCCGGCAGCGATGCCGCCCAGGCCCCGACATCCACGTTGCCGCGCACGGCGCGCACCGGCGCAATCGCGCCGAGGGCGTCGAGAATCGCGGGATCGCCGACGTCGCCCGCATGGACGATCAGGTCGCTGCCCGCGAGCGCCTCGGCGGCTTCCGGCCGAAGCAGCCCGTGCGTATCCGAGATCACACCGACGATCGTCATGGCGCGCCTACATGTGGTCGATCGACATGCCCATGCCGAACAGGATCCAGAGGACCATCGCCAGGGCGCTCAGGGGGAGCGTCGCCCGGCGGGGCCAGAGGACGTGCACGGCCGGGGCGACCAGCAGCAGCAGCGTGAACAGCACGAACCCGGCATTGGCCGGGAACGGGTGGTACTGGAAAGTCCGAATGGCCTTCACGCCCGTCAATGGACCGGCGACGCCGTACGTCCACAACTCGGTGCGCGAATACTCGGAGCACCCTCGCTGGACGACGGCGAACGACGCGAGCTGTGCGACGAGGAACAGCGCCAGCACGCGCGCGGCGGCGGCCCGTCGCGGCGTCATGGCCGCGTCACCACGCGAACTCCGTGGTCGCGGCATGGCGCGTCAGCACCGCCTGGAGCCCCGCCGCGGTATCGGCCGGCAGATAGGGCACGACGATGCGATGCGTGGCGTCCTTCGCGCCTGCGGTGTCGGCGCGAAGCGTCGCCATGCCGGCGCGACGATCGAAAGGCGTCGCGTGGGTGCTGATCACCTGCAGCTTGTTGAGCGGCGCAATCGTGACCTGGCGCCACAGCCATCCGCTGCGCAGGGCCACGATGTGGTCCGTGCCGGTCCAGCCCAGCCACGCAATCCACCCCCGGGCGTGCAGCGCGCCCGCGGCTGCGGCGGCCCCGAAGAGCGGCACCGCCCACCACCCCAGCGGGATGGCGGTCGTCAGCACGGGCGCGGAGAGCAGGACCGATCGGCGCAGCCGCCGCGCGAACGCGCGAGGATGGACCGGCTGCCAGTCGAGCGCGTCGACGTCCACGCCGGGGAGGACCTCGTGGACGAGCGCGGGCAGGGAGTCGCGCCGGACAATCGGCGCGATCCACGCGCGGTTTGCCGCGGTCTCCCCGCCGTCTCCCCCGGCCGAGTCGACGCGCACGGACGTGCAGCCGAACAGGCGGTGCAGGACGCCTTCGCGGATCGTCAGCGTCTGGACCCGCCGGAGCGGCACCGTCGCGGCGACGCGCGTCAGCAGGCCGTATTCCGTCCGGAGGTCCTCGCCGGTGCGCGTGAGACGGAAGTCGTAGAGCTGCACGAGCGTCCAGACGACCGAGAGCAGCCGGACGAGCGTCAGGAGCGCGAGCACGAAGAGCGCGGCGGCGAGCACGGCGAGCGCCAGCGAATCCGCTCCGCCGACCGCGACGAACGCATCGTGCAGCGCACCGCGCCCGACCGCCTCGATCCGATCGGGATCCAGTTCCCCGGGAACTCGTGGGCGCCAGTCTGCCGGGATTGGAATCCAGCCGAACATGCGGTCGGCGACGTTCCACTCCCAGAGGAGGCCGAATCCGGCGGCCAGCAGCACGCCGCCCTTGTTCTGGATGAGCCCGCAGATCGCCAGCTCGCGCGGCGCGAGGTGCAGCAGCGTGCGGACCGCCGGCGCCGGGGACGCCTCCGCCGCCCCGGGAGCTCCAGCATCACTCCGCTCGCGGGCGCCGAAGACGTGCGCGCGCATCTCCTCGAGCGCCGACAGCGGCAGCACGCGCATCCGCGCCTCGGGCTCGGTGCCGGATCCCGTTTCGACGCGGACCTCGACCACCCCGAACAGCCGGTGCACGACGTTCTGGACGGCATCGAGGTTCTGGATGCGCGCGTAGGGGACGTGTCGCTCGTTGCGGAAGAGAATCCCGCTGCGGATCACCATCTCACCGGGCTCGTACCGGTAGTGGAAGGAGACGTAACGCAGCACCGCGGCGGCAACCGAGGGGATGAGCAGCGGGAGCATCCAGATCTCCCACCCCCAGCCTTTCGACTCGGCCGTGAAGAAAAGGGCGATCGCCGGCAGGGCGAAGGCGCGGACCTGGTCGCCCAGCGCGAAGACAATCGAGAGCGGATGGAGCCGGCGCTCAGACGGCATCCCCGCCTCCGCGCGGCAGCAGGTGATCGCGGATGGCGAGCGCGCGCCCGTGCTCGAGCCCGGACAGATGCACGCGCGCGTGCTCCGTCCCGGCCGTGTAGATGACGAGCGTGCCGAGCCCGTGCACGCGCTCGATCGGCCCCTGTGAGACGTCGGTGTGCTGCACGCGGGTGCGCGGCACGCTGATGACCCGCCGGAAGACCACGCCGCGGCGGATCTCGATCACGTCCTCGTCGATCCGGTAGGAGGCGTGGTTGTACGCCAGTTCGGGGTAACGGTAGAGCCACCAGCCGAGCAGGATCGACAGCCCCGCCCAGAGGATGGTCAGGAGCGCCTTCAGCCAGGCGGGCGGGCCGGACGTGAGCAGGAATGGAATCAGCGCCACGCCGGCCGGACCGGCGGTCAGGGCCGTGGTGATCCACCCGCCAATGCGGTCCACGCGCATGATGCGGGGATCGAGGCGGTGCTCGCGGCCGTCCGCGACGGCAGGCTGGGGAAGAGATGGGGGGGCGGCAGCGGTGTCCATCAGACGGAGGGCGGCTCCACGGGCTCGCCGCGCTCCTCGGCGCCGTGCTCGCGGCGCCAGCGCGCCATGTGCCCGGTCAGGAGCGCGACGGGAACGCCGCGCAGCCGCAGCAGGGCCGCGGCGATTCGCGCCCGCGGCCCGTGCCCACAGTACACCACGACCGGTCCGCCGTCACGGGGCCGAGGCACGGGGCGGAACCAGGCCTGCCAGAACGGCACGTGCCGCGCGCCCGGCACGTGCCCGTTCACGAACTCCCGCCGCGACCGGACGTCGAGCACGACCGGAGCGGCGCCCGACTCGATGGCGCGCCGCAGCTGCTCTACCGTGCGGGTGTCTGACACCGGTACCGTACTGGTACGGGTGTCAGACACCCGTACTGCAGGGGCGTTGTGCCTGCCATGTCCGTTCGTCCGTCGTGCAACCGCGTCCGCGCCGGGCGGCCGGCCCGTCAGCAGCCGCGCTTGTACTTCAGATGCAGCAACAGATGTCCCTCGGCATCCGACACGTCCTGCCACGACAGGCGCCGCTCCGGGGCAGGAGCCGTCGGCGGCGGCTCCCCCGCGCGGCACCACACGTCACCCTCCTGCTCGGGACGGACGACGAGCCCCCCGGGTTCCACGCGGACGACGAACACGTCGCCATGCGGGCTCTCGTAGATGCTGCCCGGTTCCACCGCGCGCACGTCCGGAAACGACACCCCGGACACGCCCCATTCCGAGACGTCCACCCAGACACTGTGCGGGAAGGGGCGCGCCGGAAGCCGGAACCATGTCCCACGGCGCTCGAGGAAGGTCTGGTGGAAGTACGGGCCGTATCCCCAGTCCACGTCGTGCTCGTCCGGCACGAACGGCTCCCCTTCGCCCGCCGGCCCGTTCACGGCCAGCGCGCTCACACGGACGCCGGGCAGGGCGACGACGATGATGGAGCCGGCAACGGGCGCGCCGGCCGACGGCGCCTCCCTCACCGGGATGTGCAGCACGCGTGGCCCGAGCGTCTCGTCACGGCAGGCGTGCCATTCCAGGCTGTGGGCGCGCTGCGGGCACAACGCGTCCAGCCGGTTCGCGTTCTCGAGCCACCCGGCCAGCGCCGGCGTGTACAGGCCGATCCAGCCGCGCTCCGGCGCAGGCTCCCGTGCGCGCACGCCGACGCCCGCCGTCAGCACGACGGCGCAGAGCAGCACGCGAAGGGCAGGCGGCATCGGCCCGGATCTTCGCACAGCCCGGGGGCCGAGGGATGGCGTCGCTCCGCCGTACACACGACGGGCGCGGCGACGGGGATTCCGTGCCGCGCCCTCGAGACTCCCGTGCAGGTCCGGCCTAGCTGCCGCCGGCCTTGCGCGGCGCGTTGACCTTGCGCGTACCGGCCGCGCGGGTCTGCGCCTTCGGCGCCTTCGGCGCCTTCTCGGCATCGTCCTTCTTGCCGCGCACGCGCTCGGCGGCTGCCCTCAGCCGCTGCCCCACGCCCTTGCGGGCCGCCGGCTTCTCATCCGATCCGCCGCCGGTATCCGCGGCCGGGTCGTACTCGCTCCCGACCAGCTCCACCTGCGCGACCTCGGCGCTGTCGCCCCGGCGATAGCCGACCCGCAGCAGCCGCGTGTAGCCGCCGGGCCGCTCCGCGAAACGCGGCGCGATCTCGTCGAACAGCTTGCCGACGACCCGGCGGTCCTGGATGTCCTGGAGCACCAGCCGCCGCGCGGTGAGCAGCCGGACGTTGCCGTCTCCGCTCGCGAGCCCGCGCTTGGCGATCGTGATGAGGCGCTCGACGAAGGGCCGCAGCTCCTTGGCCTTGGGCACGGTGGTCTGGATCCGCTCGTGCCGGAGCAGCGCCGTGGCCTGGTTCCGGAGCAGCGCGATGCGGTGCTCCGTCACGCGGCCCAGCTTCCGATGTGCAACCTTGTGACGCATGATCTGCTCTCAGTGGGGCCCGGCGCTACTCCGCTGCCGTGGGCTGATCGAGCCGCATCCCGAGGCTCAGCCCCATGCTCTGCAGGATCTCCTTGATCTCGTTCAGCGACTTGCGCCCGAAGTTCTTCGTCTTGAGCATCTCGGCCTCGGTCTTGGCCACGAGCTCCCGAATGGTGCGGATGTTCGCGTTCTTCAGGCAGTTGTACGACCTGACCGACAGCTCCAGCTCCTCGACGCTCTTGTCGAGGTGCTCGTTGAGCGCCCCCGCCCGGGCGGTCTCCGCCTGCGGGTCGCCCGACTGCTCGAGCGACTCCTCGAGGTTGATGAAGATGTTCAGGTGGTCGCGCACCAGCTTGGCCGCCAGCGACACCGCGTCGCGCGGGCTGATCGACCCGTTCGTCCACACGTCGAGCGTCAGCTTGTCGTAGTCGGTCGTCTGGCCCAGGCGCGCGGCCTCGACGAGGTAGTTGACCTTGCGGATCGGCGAGTGCACCGAGTCGACCGGGATCCAGCCGATCCCGAGATCCTCGTCGAAGTTCTTGTCGGCGGACACGTAGCCGCGCCCGCGCTTCAGCCGCAGCTCCATATGGAGCTTGCCGCCGTCGGCGACGGTCGCGATGTGCGCGTCGGGCTCGAGGATCTCGACGTCGGCGTCCGCCTCGATGTCGCGCGCCCGGACGTCACCCGCCTTGTCCACGCGCAGGTAGAGCGTCTTCGTGTAGTCGACGTGCAGCTTCAGGGGAAGCTGCTTCAGGTTGAGGATGATGTCGGTCGCGTCCTCGACCACGCCGGGAATCGGCGAGAACTCGTGCAGCACGCCGTCGATCTTGACCGCCGTCACGGCCGCCCCCTCGATCGAGGACAGCAGCACGCGGCGCAGCGCGTTGCCGATGGTCGTGCCGAAGCCGCGCTCGAACGGCTGCGCGGAGAAGCGCCCGAACCGATCGGTCAGGGTCTCGCGATCGATCTCGAGCCGCTTGGGACGCTGAAAGCCTTTCCAGAGCATCGTGGTTCCTTTCGCTGACGGGCCGGCAGCTCCGGCCTCCAGACCTGCTGGGTTTCAGCCCACCGGCCGCCCGCCGCAGGTCTGCAAGGCTGCTGGGCCGGTGGGTGCGAACGGGCGCGCGGGCGGCGGGGCCGCCCGCCGCCACTACTTCGAGTAGAGCTCGACGATCAGCTGCTCCTGCACGGGCAGGTTGATCTGCTCGCGCGTCGGCAGCGCGACGACGCGGCCCGAGGCGCCGTCGAACGACAGCCAGCCGGGGATGCCGCGCCCCTTCACTTCCTCCATCGCGTGCACGATCGAGGGATTCTTCTGGCTCGACGGCCGCACGGTCACGACGTCACCCGCGCGCAGCGAGTAGGACGGGATGTCGACCTTCTTCCCGTTGATCTGGAAGTGCCCGTGGCGCACCAGCTGCCGCGCCTGCGGCCGCGACGTCGCCAGGCCGAGCCGGTAGATCACGTTGTCCAGCCGCCGCTCGAGCAGCTGCAGCAGCGTCTCGCCGGTGATGCCGCGCGTCCGGTCCGCCGTCTCGAAGTAGCGGCGGAACTGATCCTCCAGCACCCCGTAGATGCGCTTGACCTTCTGCTTCTCGCGCAGCTGCACGCCGTAGCCGGCCAGCTTCGCTCTCCGCGTCTTTCCGTGCTGCCCCGGCGGGAAGTTGCGCCGCTCGATCGCGCACTTCTCCGTGTAGCAGCGCTCGCCCTTCAGGAACAGCTTCATGCCCTCGCGGCGGCACAGCCGGCAGACGGGCCCCGTGTATCGCGCCATGTGATCTTCAGCCTCTCAGCAATCCTGCCATCCGCTCGAACCGCAGCCCGCGGCTCAGACGCGGCGCCGCTTCGGGGGGCGGCAGCCGTTGTGGGGGATCGGCGTGACGTCGCGAATCGACTTGACCTCGATCCCGATCGTCTGCAGCGCGCGGATGGCGGACTCGCGCCCGGACCCCGGACCGGTCACCCGCACCTCCACGCTGCGCAGCCCCATGGCCTTCGCCGTGTTCCCGGCGGTCATCGCCGCCTGGGTCGCGGCAAACGGCGTCCCCTTGCGCGAGCCCTTGAACCCGATCCCGCCGGCGCTCGACCAGGCGATGACGTTCCCCTCCGTGTCGGTGATCGTCACGATGGTGTTGTTGAACGACGCCTGGATGTGGGCGAGCCCGGCGTGGACCACGCGCTTCTCGCCGCGCTTCTTGAACGTCTTCTTGCGGCCGGCCTTGCCGGCGCCCTCTGCTTTGGCCATGGACTACACCGTCTTCTTCTTGGCGACCGCGCCCCGGCGCGGGCCCTTCCGCGTTCTCGCGTTCGTGCGCGTGCGCTGACCGCGCGCCGGCAGCCCGCGGCGATGCCGCAGTCCCCGGTAGCAGCCGATCTCCATCAGCCGCTTGATGTTGAGCGAGATCTCCTTGCGGAGATCCCCCTCGACGCGCCCCTGCTCCTCGAGCACGCGGCTGATCTTCCGCACGTCGTCGTCCGACAGATCCTTGACGCGGACGTCGGGGCTCACCCCCGCCGACTTCAGGATCTCGTTCGAGCGGAAGCGCCCGATGCCGTAGATATAGGTCAGCCCGATTTCAATCCGCTTCGTGCGCGGAAGATCGACGCCTGCGATTCGTGCCATTGCTGAATCCTTGTCGTAGGCAGCAGGCGGCTGGCGGCTGGCACCTGCCAGACCCGCCGCGAGGCTGCACCCTGCTGCCGGCTGCCAGCTGCCCGCTGCCGGCTACCGTCTCACCCTATCCCTGCCGCTGCTTGTGCTTCGGGTTCACGCAAATCACCCGCACGACACCCGCGCGGCGGACGATCTTGCACTTGTCGCACATCCGCTTGACCGACGCTCTGACCTTCATCGCTGTGTCTCCGGACCCGCCCTGGCCCCCTGGCCCTTGGCCCTTGGCCCTTGGCCCCTGGCTCCTGGCCCCTGGCCCCTGGCCCCTAAACCTTCCCCAGAATCCGCCCCCGCGTCAGGTCGGCCGGCGACAGCGCCACGGCGACGCGATCCCCGACGAGCACGCGGATGAAATTCCGCCTGGGGTCCCCGCTCACATGGGCCGTGATCTCACCGCCGCCATCCAGCTGCACCCGGTAGAGCGCGCTCGGGAGCTGCGCGGTCACGACCCCTTCGACCCGCCGCGGGTCCGCCGGGGAACCCTCCATCTTCTCACATTCCGGCCGTCTGGAGCGAGGGCCAGCGGCCCTCGTCGTCGGCGACCTCCGCACCGCCCGGGGCGGTCAGCACCAGCGGCCCGTCGGCCGTGACCGCCACGGTGTGCTCGAAATGCGCCGAGAGGCTGCCGTCCCGGGTGACCGCCGTCCAGCCGTCGGACAGCACCTTCACCGGCGGCTTGCCGGCGTTCACCATCGGCTCGATGGCCAGCACCATCCCCTCGGTCAACCGCGGTCCGCGCCCGGGCGGCCCATAGTTCGGAATCTGCGGGTCCTCGTGCAGCTTCCGGCCGATGCCGTGCCCCACGAACTCGCGGACCACGCTGAACCCGTGCGCCTCGACGTGCGTCTGCACCGCATGTCCGAGGTCCGAGATCCTGGACCCGATGCGTGCCCGGGCAATCGCCCGGTGCAGCGCCTCCTCCGTCACGCGCAGCAGCGCGGCCGCCTCGTCGCTCACGGTGCCGACCGGCAGGGTGACCGCCGCATCGCCGTAGAACCCCTCCAGCCGCACGCCGAGGTCGACGGAGAGAATGTCCCCCTCGACCAGGGCCCGTCCCGACGGAATGCCGTGGACGACCTCCTCGTTCACCGACGCGCAGATCGTCGCCGGGTATCCGTGATACCCCTTGAACGCCGGCTCCGCGCCGCCCGCCCGCACGCGCTCCTCGGCAAATGCGTCCAGGTCCGCCGTCGTGACGCCGGGAGCGACCGCCGCGCGCAGCTCGGTCAGAATGTCGGCGACCAGCGCATTGGCCGCCCTCATCAGCTCGAGTTCCGCCGGAGACTTGCAGACAATCACGCGCGTGCCCGGTTCCGATCCTCCGCGCGTGTGGCGTCGAGCGCCGACTCGATCGCGCGGTTGAGATCCGCCGTGACCTGATCCGGCGACTGCAGCCCGTCGATCCGGCTGAACGTCGGACGGTCCTTGTAGAAATCCACCAGCGGCGCCGTCTGGTTCGCGAAGACCTTGAGGCGATCCTGAATCACCGCCGCGTTGTCGTCCGCGCGCTGCACGAGCGGGCCGCCGCACTTGCGGCACCGTCCCGACTCGACCGGCCCCTCCGCCCCGCGCTCGCCCGTGAGCTCCGGCACGTCGACGCCGCCGTACGTCCGCCCGCAGTCGCCGCACACCCGGCGCCACGTCAGGCGGCGGAGCAGCTCCTGCTCCGGCACCTCGAGGACGACGACGACGAGCGGTCCGCGGCCTTCGAGCATCGCGTCGAGGGCCCGGGCCTGCCCGACGGTGCGCGGAAACCCGTCGAGCACGAAGCCGTTGGCGACGTCCGGCTTGGCGAGCCGCTCGCGCACGACCTCGATCATCACCTCGTCGCCGACCAGCCGGCCCGCGCCAATCGTATCCTTCACCAGGAGGCCGAGCGGCGTCTTCGCCGCCACCGCCTCACGGAGCATGTCCCCCGTCGAGATCTTGGGGATGCCATGCAGACGGACCAGGCGCGCGGCCTGTGTCCCCTTGCCCGCGCCCGGCGGGCCGATCATCACGAGGTTCAGCGCCATCAGCTCAACGGGCCCGGCGCCGGCGGCGACCGCCGGCGCACACCCCTACCCCCGGCGGCCGCGGACGCGCGTCTTCTTCATGAAGCCATCGTAGTGCCGCATGATGAGCTGCGACTCGACCTGCTGCACGGTGTCCATCGACACGCCGACGATGATGAGCAGCGACGTGCCGCCGAAGTAGAACGTGACGTTCATGCCCTGCGTGAACCACTCGGGCAGGTTCGTGTCGAGCCACTCGCCCACGAACGGGATCGGCGCGACCTTGAAGCCCGCCATCAGGAACTCCGGGAGGATCGCGACGAGCGCCAGGTACACCGCGCCGACGGCCGTGATGCGCGTCAGGATCGTGTCGATGTACTCCGCCGTCCGCTTCCCCGGCCGGATCCCGGGCACGAAGCCGCCGTACTTCCGCATGTTCTCGGCCACGTCGTCCGGGTTGAAGATGATGGCCGTGTAGAAGTACGCGAAGAAGATGATGCCCGCCACGTACAGCAGGTTGTAGAGCGGCATCGTGTACGACAGCTGGGTGACGATCGTCTCCCCCCAGCTCCCCGTCGGGAACATCGCGGCGATGGTGGCCGGCAGGGCCAGCAGCGAGCTCGCGAAGATGACCGGGATGACGCCGCCGGTGTTCACCTTCAGCGGGATGTGCGTGCTCGTCCCGCCGTACATCCGGCGCCCGACGAGCCGCTTCGCGTACTGGACCGGCACGCGGCGCTGGCCGCGTTCGATGAACACGATCGCGGCGATGACCACGATCATCAGCACGATCAGCAGAATCAGCCGCAGCAGGCTCATCTGCCCCGTGCTGAGCTGTTCGAACGTCGTGATCACCGCGCTCGGCAGCCCGACGATGATGCCGGCGAAGATGATGAGCGACATGCCGTTGCCGATGCCGCGCTCGGTGATCTGCTCGCCCACCCACATCACCAGCCCCGTGCCCGTGGTCAGGGTCAGGACCGTCATGAGCCGGAAGCCCCAGCCGCCCTCGTACACGAGCGGAAGCCCGCCGACGGCGTCGGTCTGGCGCTCGAGGAACACGGCGATGCTCGCCGCCTGGATGATGGCCAGGGCGATCGTGCCGTAGCGCGTGTACTGCGTGATCTTGCGCCGGCCGAGCTCCCCTTCGCGGGAGAGCCGCTCCAGGTGCGGCGAGACGACGGTCAGCAGCTGCAGGATGATCGACGCGCTGATGTAGGGCATGATGCCCAGCGCGAAGATCGTCATGTTCGACAGGTTCTGCCCCGAGAACATGTCGTAGAGGCCGAACATGGTGTTCGACACCTGATCGGCCAGCAGCGCCAGCGCCTCGGTGTTCACGCCCGGCACCACGATGTGGCTGCCGACGCGATACACGGCCAGCATCCCGAGCGTGAAGAGCACCCGGGTCCGGAGGTCGCCGACCTGGAAGATGTTGCGAAGGCTTTCGATCATTCGTCCGTACCGTGGCGCCGGCGCGGGGCCGGCGCCCCGGCGTCACAAAGGCCCGAGGGCCGGGCTTACAGGGTCTCCGCCGATCCGCCCGCGGCCGCGATCTTGGCCGCCGCCTGTCCGCTGAAGCGGTGGGCGCGGATGGTCAGCGCCTTCGTGACGTCGCCACGCGCCAGGATCTTGACCGGCGCGTCGCCCAGCGAGACGAGGCCGCGCTCGCGCAGCAGCTCGGGCGTGACGACCGTGCCCGCCTCGAACACCTCGGCGATCCGGTCGACGTTCACGACCGCGTACTCCCGCCGGAAGATGTTGGTGAAGCCGCGCTTCGGCAGGCGCCGATGCAGCGGCATCTGCCCCCCTTCGAAGCCGCGCTTCGACTTCCAGCCGGACCGCGACTGGGCCCCCTTGTGGCCGCGGCCCGCGGTCTTCCCGTTGCCGCTGCCCTGGCCCCGCCCGACGCGGAAGCGCTTCCGGCGCGAGCCCTCGGCCGGCTTCAGGTTGCTCAGATTCACGGCTTACTCCTCTTCCACCGTCACGAGGTGACGCACCTTGTGAATCGCCCCGCGCGTCTCGGGCCGATCCGGCCGCCGCACGGTGTGGCGGATCCGGCGCAGCCCCAGGCTCTCGACCACCTTCACCTGCTTCTCGTTGCAGCCGATGGTGCTCCGCACGAGCGTAATCCTGAGCGTCTTCTGTTCACTCATGTCAGTATCCCGCCCCCGGCGTCGCGCCCGGGCCGGCGGCCTACCGGCCGGCGGCCGCCGCTTCCAGCTCTTCCAGATTCTTGCCGCGCAGCCGCGCGACCGTGACCGGGTCCTTCAGGTCCTCCAGCCCGGCGAACGTCGCGCGGACGACGTTGTGCGGATTGGCGGTCCCCAGGCTCTTGGTCAGCACGTTCTGGATGCCCGCGGATTCGACCACCGCGCGCACCGCGCCCCCCGCGATGATGCCGGTGCCGTCCGGCGCCGGCTTCAGCAGCACGCTGCCCGACCCGAACCGCCCGACGACGGCGTGGGGGATGGTCGTCCCCTGCAGCGGCACCCGGATGAGCGCCTTCTTCGCCGCCTCGATGCCCTTCCGGATCGCCGAGGGCACTTCCTTCGCCTTGCCGATGCCGAAGCCGACCACGCCGTGGCCGTCCCCGACGATGACGAGGGCGCTGAAGCTCAGATTCTTGCCCCCCTTGACGACCTTGGTGACGCGGTTGATCGCCACCACCGTATCGCGCAGGTCGAGCTGCGACGCGTCAATCCGTTCGCGCGTTCTCATCGCCTAAAACTCCAGCCCCGCCTGGCGCGCCGCCTCGGCAACGGCCTTGATCCGTCCGTGATAGAGGAACCCGTTCCGGTCGAAGACGACCCGGGTGATGCCCTGCGCCTTCAGCCGCTCCGCGATCGTGCGGCCCACCACCGTCGCGCCGCCGGCGTTGCCGGCGTGCGCGCCGTTGGCGAGCGCCGCCTTCACCGCCGGATCCAGCGTCGAGGCCGAGGCGAGCGTGCGTCCCGCCCGGTCGTCGATCACCTGCACGTAGATGTGCGACACGCTGCGGAACACCGAGAGCCGCGGGCGCTCCGGCGTGCCGCTGATCCGCTTGCGGAGGCGCAGCTTGATGCGCTTGCGCCGATCGTCCTTCGTTCGAATTCTCATCGTCGGTTCCCGCCGCTGGGACCCGGCCTGCCGCCGTTACCAGCGAGACCGCCCGGCGCCCTACGCGCCGGTCTTGCCCACCTTCTTCTTCAGCACTTCGCCCGTGTACCGGACGCCCTTCTGCTTGTACGGATCGGGCTGGCGCATCCGCCGGATGTTGGCGGCCACCTGCCCGACCAGCTGCCGGTCGACCCCGGTCACCGTGATGTGGGTCTGGTTGGTCACGGTGACGTCCACGCCGGCCGGCACGTCGAACACGATCGGGTGCGAGTAGCCGAGGGCGAACACGATCTGGCGCCCCTTCTGCTCCGCCCGGTAGCCGACGCCGACGATGTCGAGGTCCTTGCGGAAGCCGTCGGTGACGCCGGCGACGGCGTTGGCGACCAGCGTCCGCGCGAGCCCGTGGAACTTCCGGAGCGACTTGTCGTCCTCCCGCACGGGGTGCGCCAGGAGCTGGCCGTCCGTCAGCTCGAACCGGATCCCCTGCGGCAGCGGCTGCCGCAGCTCTCCCTTGGGCCCCTTCACCGACACCGCGTCGTCGCTGACCTGGATGGTCACGCCCTTCGGCACGGGGATGGGCTTCTTGCCGATACGAGACATCTTCTCAATCCTTGCAGGGGTCAGCAGCCAGGTGATCGGGACCGCGTCCCGCCCAGTCGACCGCGGGCCCGCCGGCCCCCTGGTTCCTGGTCCCGACGATCTCACTACCAGACGTTGCAGAGCACTTCGCCGCCGACGCCGACCTTCACGGCCTCGCGGCCGCTCATCACGCCGCGGGAGGTGGTGAGGATGCTCGTGCCCAGCCCGCCGAGCACCTGCGGCACCTCGTCGCGTCCGAAGTAGACGCGCCGCCCCGGGCGGCTCACGCGCTGGAGCCCGGTGATGACGCGCTCGCCGTGGGGGCCGTACTTCAGGAAGATGCGGATCACCTTCTGCGGCGTGCGGCCGCTCCCGTCCTCGTCCACGAGCTTGAAGCCGTGGATGTACCCCTCGTCGGCGAGGATGCGCGCGATCTCGGTCTTCAGCTTCGACGCCGGCACGTCGATCTTCGCGTGCTTCGCGTTGACGCCGTTCCGGATGCGCGTCAGCATGTCAGCAATCGGATCTGTCATATCTTCAGTCCCGTGGCGGCGGCCCCAGGGGCCGCGTCCTCCGGCGGGGGGTCGCCCCGCCACCACACACGACGGCCTACCAGCTGCTCTTCGTCACGCCCGTGACGTCGCCCTCGAGCGCGAGGCGCCGGAAGCAGAGCCGGCACAGCGCGAACTTCCGCAGGTAGCCGCGGGGGCGGCCGCAGACCCGGCACCGGTTGCGATGCCGCGTCGCGTACTTGAGCGTCTTGCTCTCCCGAGCGATCTTCGCTGTCGTCGCCATCAGTTGCTCCGGAACGGCAGGCCGATCAGCTGCAGCAGCTTGCGGGCCTCCTCGTCGGTCTTCGCCGTCGTCACCACCGACACGTTCATGCCGCGGGGCTTGTCGACCTTCATGTAGTCGATCTCCGGGAAGATGATCTGGTCCCGGAGCCCCAGAGTGTAGTTGCCGCGCCCGTCGAACCCGCGCGACGAGATGCCGCGGAAGTCGCGCACGCGCGGCAGCGCGATGCTCACCAGCCGGTCGAGGAACTCGTACATCCGCGCACCGCGCAGCGTCACCATCGCGCCGATCGGCTGGCCCTGGCGGACCTTGAACTGCGCGATCGACTTGGTGGCGCGGCGCACCGCGGCCCGCTGGCCGGTGATGCGGGCGAGGTCGTCCATGGCCGCGTCGATCACCTTCGCGTTGGCGGTCGCCTCGCCGAGGCCCATGTTGACGACGACCTTCGTGATCTTCGGGATCGCCATCACGTTGGGATAGCCGAACTCCTTCTGCAGGGTCGGCAGGACCTCCTTCTGGTACTTGTCGCGGAGACGGCTCATTTGTCGACCACTCCCTCGCACTTGCGGCACACCCGCACCTTGCGGCCGTCCTCGAGCACGCGGCGGCCGACGCGCGTCTGCGCGCCGCACTCGGGGCAGACGAGCTGGACGTTGCTCGCGTGCAGCGAGGCCTCGCGCGTGACGATGCCCCCCTTGATGTTGCGCTGCGGGTTCGGGCGCGTGTGCCGCTTGATGAGGTTCACGCCCTCGACCACGAGGCGGTTGCGGTCCGGCTGCACCTGCAGCACCCGCCCGCGCTTGCCGCGGTCCTTCCCCGCGATCACCACGACGGTGTCGTTCCGCCGGACAGGGGTCTGGAGACGAGACATGACTACAGCACCTCCGGGGCGAGCGAGATGATCTTCATGAACCGGCGCTCGCGCAGCTCCCGGGCCACCGGGCCGAAGACGCGCGTGCCGATCGGCTCCCCCTGGTCGTTGACGAGGACGGCGGCGTTGCGATCGAACCGGATGTAGCTGCCGTCCCGGCGGCGGTGCTCCTTGCGGGTCCGGACGATGACCGCCTTGACCACCTGCCCCTTCTTCACGTTGCCGTCCGGCGTGGCTTCCTTCACCGACGCCGTGACGATGTCGCCGAGCCGCGCGTAGCGTCCGGCGGCGCCGCCGACCGGATTGATCACGGCGATCTTGCGCGCGCCCGAGTTGTCGGCGACGTCGAGGATGGATCGCATCTGGATCATGGCGTCCTCCCTAGACTCCGACGGCGCGGCGCACGATGCGCGTCACGACCCACCGCTTGCGCCGGCTGAGCGGGCGGCTCTCGACGATGGCGACCTGGTCGCCCATCTTCGCCCCCTGCTCGTCGTGCGCGACGAACTTGGCGGTGCGGCGCTGCGCCTTCCCGTAAATCCGGTGTCGCACGAGGCGCTCGACGGCGACCACGACGGTCTTCGCCATCCGGTCGCTCACCACCGTCCCCAGCTTCTCTGCTTTCACACTCATCGCGTGGTCCCTGCCGCCGGCAGCCGGCGGCGCTCCGTCACTACCCGTTCTTCTGGCGCAACAGGGTCTTCACCCTGGCCAGGTCGCGGCGGACCGTCCGCAGCCGCAGCGGCACGTCGAGCTGGCCCATCGACTTCTGGATGCGCAGCCGGAACAGCTGGTCGTCCAGTTCCTGCTCCCGCTGGCGGAGGTCCGTGACGCTCAGCTCCCGCAGCTCGTCCATCTTCGTCGCCATCACGCCTGCTCCTGCGCGAACCGGCTCGCGAACTTCGTCCGGATGGGCAGCTTGGCCGCCGCCAGGCGCATGGCCTCGCGCGCGTCCGCCTCGCTGACCCCCTCCATCTCGAACATCACGCGCCCGGGCCGCACGACGCACACCCACTGCTCGGGCGAGCCCTTGCCCTTGCCCATGCGCGTCTCCTGCGGCTTCTTCGTGATCGGCTTGTCGGGGAAGACGCGCACCCAGATCTTGCCGCCGCGCTTGATGAACCGCGTCATCGCCACGCGTGCCGCCTCGATCTGCCGGTCCGTCAGCCAGCACGGCTCCAGCGCCTTGAGCCCGTAGTCGCCGAACGACACGTCGGACCCGCGCCAGGCCTTGCCCGCCATCCGGCCGCGCTGCTGCTTCCGGTACTTGACCTTCTTCGGCATCAACATGATGCACTCTCCACCTTGCGCACGGCGGAGACCGGCGCGCGGCGCGGATGTCCGTCATCCGCCCGCCGCGCCCCGGCCTCCGCGATCAGACCCGCGCGGGCCGCCGCGGCGGACGCTCGCGGTACTCTTCCTCGCGTCCCATCCGCGGCCGCAGCCGCTCGCCCTTGTACAGCCAGACCTTCACGCCGATCTGTCCGTAGGTCGTGTTGGCCTCGGCGAACCCGTAGTCGATGTCCGCGCGGAGCGTCTGCAGCGGGAGCTGCCCGTGGAGGTACCACTCCGAGCGGGCGATCTCGGCGCCGTTCAGGCGCCCCGACACGCGCACCTTGATGCCCCGCGCGCCGAAGCGCAGCGCCGACTCGACCGCCTTGCGCATCGCCCGGCGGAACGCCACGCGCTTCTCGAGCTGCATGGCCACCGACTCGGCGATCAGCTGGCTGTCCAGCTCCGGCTTCTGCACTTCCTGGATGTTGATGAAGACCTCGCGCTGGGTCCGCCGCTGGACCTCCTGCTTCAGCTTGTCGACCTCGGTCCCCTTCCGGCCGATGATGATGCCCGGCCGGCTGGTGTAGATGTCGATCTTCAGCTTGTTCGCCGCGCGCTCGGTCTCGATCTTCGACACGCCCGCGTGCTGGAACCGCCGCTTCAGCATCCGCCGGAGCTGCAGGTCCTCGTGCAGCAGCTTCGCGTAGTCGCGATCCGAGTACCACCGCGAACGCCAGGTCTTGTTGAACCCGAGCCGGAACCCGTACGGGTGAACCTTCTGACCCACGCGCTACTCCTTGCCGGCCTGTCCGGCTTTCGCCGCCTTCGCGGACGCCGCCTTCTTCCGGCCGCCGCCGCCCGCCGGCGTGCGCACCGCCTTCACGGGCCGCTCGGCCACGGCGACGGTCAGGTGCGTCGTGCGCTTCACGATCCGGAACGCCCGGCCCATCGGCGCCGGACGCACACGCTTGAGCGACGGGCCCTGGTTGGCGTACGCCGCCGCGACGTAGAGCCGGTCGACGTCGCCACCGAAGCCGTCCTTCTGCTGCGCGTTGGCGATCGCCGACCGCAGCACCTTCTCGATGTCCTTCGCGACGCCCTTGCGCGCGAACTGGAGCGTCGCCAGCGCCTGCGGCACCGCACGGCCGCGAATCAGATCGAGGACCAGCCCCGCCTTCTGCGCCGACGTGCGGACATACCGCGCTGTCGCTTCCGCCTGCACCATGTCGATCTCCACGTCGCGGGCCCGGGGCCCGCGCCTCCGTCCGCTACCGGCCCGGACCCGAGGACTTCTCCGCCTTCGCGGCGTGTCCCTTGAACGTGCGCGTCGGCGCGAACTCGCCGAGCTTGTGGCCCACCATGTTCTCGGTCACGTACACCGGGATGAACTTGCGCCCGTTGTGCACGGCCAGCGTGTGGCCCACCATCTCGGGCACGACGGTCGACCGCCGCGACCAGGTCTTGATGACCTTCCGCTCGTTCGCCCGGTTCATCGTCTCCACCTTCTCGAGCAGCGACGTCTCGATGAAGGGGCCCTTCTTGAGTGATCTGCTCATTCCTGATCCTTGCAGCGGGCCGCCGCCCGCAGCCCGCGGTCCGCCGCTACTTCTTCCGCCTCGTCACGATGAACTTGTCGCTCGACTTGTTCGTCCGCGTCTTGAAGCCCTTCGTCGGCTGCCCCCACGGGCTCACCGGGTGCCGGCCGCCGCTCGTGCGCCCCTCGCCGCCGCCCAGCGGATGGTCCACCGGGTTCATCGCGACGCCGCGCACGTGCGGCCGGCGGCCGAGCCAGCGGCTCCGGCCGGCCTTGCCGATCTTGACGTTCTCGTGATCGACGTTGCCGACCTGGCCGACGGTGGCCACGCACTCGAGCAGGATCTTGCGGATCTCGCCCGACGGCATCTTCACCGAGGCGTACTCGCCTTCCTTCGCCACCAGCTGCACGCTCGATCCGGCGGAGCGGGCGATCTGCCCCCCCTTGCCCGGCTTCAGCTCCACATTGTGCAGCTGCGTGCCGAGCGGGATGTTCTTGAGCGGCAGCGTGTTGCCCGGCAGGATGTCGACGTTCGTCCCCGCGACGACCGTGTCGCCCACCTTCAGCCCGAGCGGCTGCAGGATGTAGCGCTTTTCGCCGTCGGCGTACGTGATCAGCGCGATGCGGGCCGACCGGTTCGGGTCGTACTCGATCGTCGACACCTTCCCCGGAATGTCCTTCTTGTCGCGCTTGAAGTCGATCACCCGGTAGAGCCGCTTGTGGCCGCCGCCCCGCCACCACGAGGTCAGCTCCCCGCGGTTGTTCCGGCCGCCCGACTTCTTCAGCGGCTCGGTCAGCGGCTTGTACGGCTCCGTCGCCGTGATCTCGTCGAACACCTGGACGGTCTGGAAGCGCCGCCCGGACGACGTCGGCTTGTAGCTCCGAATCGGCATGTCGTCTATCCCCTAGGCGCCTTCGATGAACTCCGGCATCCTCTCGCCGTCGCGCAGCCGGACGTAGGCCTTCTTCCAGTCCGGCCGGCGTCCCGCGAAGCGCCCCTGCCGCTTGATCTTCCCGCGCATCGTCGAGGTGCGGACCTCGGCGACCTTCGCGCCGAACAGCTGCTCGACGGCGCGACGGATCTCGACCTTGTTGGCGTCCATCGCGACCTGCAGCACCAGCGTCCGGCCGTCCTCGCGGAGGATGGTCGTCTTCTCCGTCACCAGCGGGCGGCGGATGACCTGCGTCAGCCTCACGACAGCACCTCCTGCAGCCGCTCGAGGGCCGCGCGCGTGGCGACGATCCGCTTCGTGTCCATGACGTCGCGGGCCGTGAGCCGGTTGCTCGGCACCAGCCGCACGCCCGCCAGGTTCCGCGCCGCCAGCGCGAACGTCTCGTCGAGCCGGACGTCGATCGCCAGCGTGCGGTCGGTCGCCCCGAGCGCGCGGAACAGCGCCGCCGCCTCGCGCGTCTTCGGCTCGCTCACCGTCAGCGCGTCCACGACGATCACGGCCCCGTCGCGCAGCTTCTGCGTCAGCGCCGCGCGCAGCGCGCCGCGCTCGACCTTCTTCGGCAGCGCATAGTCGTAGCTGCGCGGCTGCGGCCCGAAGACCGTGCCCCCCTTGCGCCACAGCGGGTTCCGGATCTCGCCGACGCGGGCGCGGCCCGTCCCCTTCTGCCGCCAGGGCTTGCGGCCGCTGCCGCTCACCTCCGCGCGGTTCTTCGTCGCGTGCGTCCCCCGCCGCTCGGCGGCGTTCTGCCGCGTGACCGACTCCCAGATCAGGTCGACCTTCACGCGCCCGCCG
This sequence comes from uncultured Bifidobacteriaceae bacterium, assembly GCA_964446605.1. Classification (GTDB taxonomy): domain Bacteria; phylum Acidobacteriota; class Vicinamibacteria; order Vicinamibacterales; family JAENWD01; genus JAENWD01. The sequence goes on from CAYUPN010000038.1 coordinate 36,305, forward strand.
AACACGTCGTCGCGCACGTCGATCGAGCCGACCTTCTGGTTCTGCGCGTTGACTACATCAACGGTCATGGTCTACTTCCTGCCCTTCGCCCGGCCCTTCGACGGCGCCTCGACCTGCGGCTTCGGCTCGGGCTTGGCCGCCACCGCCTTGCGGATCAGCACGTAGCCGCCCGCCGCGCCCGGCACCGCCCCGCGCACGATCAGCAGGTTGTTCTCCGCGTCCACCTGCACCACGCGCAGGTTGCGCGTCGTCACGCGCCTGCTGCCCATCTGCCCCGCCGCGCGCATCCCCTTGATGACCCGCGAGGGATACGAGCTGGCGCCGATCGACCCGGGCGCCCGGTGGAACATCGAGCCGTGCGTCGCGCGGCCGCCGCCGAAGTTGTGCCGCTTCATGACGCCCTGGAAGCCCATGCCGCGGCTCGTGGCGATGACGTCCACGCGCTCGCCCGCCGCGAAGACCGACCCGACGAGGACCTGGTCTCCCGCCTTCGGCGCCTCGGCCCCGCTGGCGATCGCGACCTCGCGCCGCACGCGCGTGGGCGGCACATTGGCCTTGCGGTAGTGCCCCGCGATGGCCTTGTTGACCTTCGGCGTCCGCTCCTCGACCAGCCCGAGCTGCACGGCCTCATAGCCGTCGGCCTGCGACGTCTTCGCCTGCACGACCACGCACGGCCCCGCCTTGATCACCGTCGCGGGCTGCACCGTGCCGTCGGCGTCGAAGAGCTGCGTCATGCCGACCTTCCTGCCGATGATTCCAGTCACCATCGTTGATCCTTGAAGGGGTCAGGGGCCGGGTCGTCAGAGCCGGCGCCCGGATGCATCCCGGCGTCCGACCTCGCCCGCCGGCCCTGGCCCTGGCCTCCGGCCTCTGCTCCCTACTTGTGCTCTTTCCCGAACGCCTTGATTTCGACGTCCACGCCGGCCGGGAGATCGAGCTTCATCAGCGCGTCGACCGTCTGCGAGGTCGGCTCGAAGATGTCGATCAGACGCTTGTGCGTCCGGATCTCGAACTGCTCGCGCGACTTCTTGTCGACGTGCGGCGACCGCAGCACCGTCCAC
>CAYUPN010000039.1:0-37093 GCA_964446605.1 uncultured Bifidobacteriaceae bacterium
CTAGAGCCGGCCGGGAAATTCCCCGCGCCGGCGGTCGTCCTTTCGTGCGCCAGATCTCGATCGAGCAGTTCCGCAGCCAGATCGCCGCCGGCAACACGGACCCCGTGTACGTGCTCGCCGGCGACGATGACCACGAGAAGTCGGCGCTGGCGCTGGCGCTCGGCGAGATGGTGGAGCCCGATCTGCGGGCGTTCAACGTCGAGCGGCTGTACCCGACCGACAAGGCGGTGACGCCGATGGCCGTGGCGGAAGCGGCAAGCACGCTGCCCATGCTCGCGCCGCGACGCGTGGTCGTCGTCCTCCAGGCCGAGCGGCTGCTGAGTCCGAGGCGGAAGCGGGGAAGCGAGGAGGAGGACGGGGGAGAGGGGGGCGGGCTGGAGCCGCTCATCGCCTATCTCGAGTCCCCGTCACCGTCGACCTCGCTGCTGTTCGTCTTCTCCACGCCCGAGTCGGGCCGTCCCGACGAGCTGCCGCTGCAGCGGAATCTGCGCATTACGAAGGCCCTGCTGAAGGCCGCCACCGTGGTGCTGTGCAGCGGTCTGGATGGAGGGAAGGATCCGGCGCGCTGGATCGCATCGCAGGCGGAGGCCGCCGGGCTGTCGGTCGACCGGGCGGTGGTGTCGAAGATCCTGCAGGTCACCGGTGGGGATCCGGGGCGGCTGCGGGCCGTGGTGGCCAGGCTCGTCCTGTTCGCGCAGGGCGCCGGGCGCCTCACGGCCGAACACGTGGCTGCCGTGGCCGGCACCCCGGTCCATCACGGCGATGACTGGGCGCTCGTGCGGGCCATCGAGCAGGGGGATGCCGCGAAAGCGCTGCGCGAGCTGCAGGCCGCGCTGGACGCCGACGGCGTGCCGTATCAGATTCTCGGGCAGATTGGCTATGCGATCCGGACGCCGCCGCCGCGCGGGCGGTTTCCCGCCCGCCGGGTGCCGGCCGCCGTGGACGCGCTGCTGCGGACGGATATCGCGCTCAAGACGTCGGCGGGGGAGCCGCGCGTGCTGCTCGAGCGGCTGATCATGGAGCTGTGCGGGTGAGCCCGGCGCGTGGACGCGCCGGGCATCCGGCGGGACGTCAGGCGGCCGTCTGGCTCTGGGTCAGACGCTTCACCAGCCGCGACTTGTAGCGGGCGGCGGTGTTCCGGTGGATGATGCCCTTGTTGGCCATCTTGTCCACCAGCGAGAACGCTTCCTTCAGGCCGGCCGCGGCATCGCCGGTCCGGGCGTCGATGGCGGTGCGAATCCGCTTCAGCGACGTTCGCAGACGGCTGCGCAGCTGGCGATTGTGCGCCCGGCGCTTCAAGCTCTGACGGTGGGCCTTCTCGGCCGACGAAACCTTCCTCTTCGTAGCCACTCGGGTAGTCCCTCGAACGTGCCGGCCTCGGATGGCCGGGATGCGGGCGGCTCCCCGCCCCAACAGAACTACTCATCTTATCACGGAAAACAGACCTCGACGCCGGCCGGATTGGAGTCCGGCCTGACGACGCTCGGGGGGTCCCGCAAGATCGTGCTGCGAAAGCCCCTGCGACAGCCGCTGATGGCCGGATTGGAAGTCCGGCTCTACGACGTGTCACGGAACCCGCGCCCGGGCCGGGTGCAGCCGCAGGGTGACACGTCCTGAAGCGTGTGACCTCCGGAGGCTCCGGAGGGGCGCGTCCAGGGCCGGCGGGACGTGGCATGGCGGTTGCTCATCCGGAAGGCGTGACGCACTCGGTACCCGTCGGATCGCTCGACGTGCTCCTCGAGACGCTGGACCTGCGCCGGCCCGCCGTGGCCGCCCACAGCCGCCGTGTGGCGGCGTACGCGAGGCAGCTGGGGGTCTTCGTCGGACTCCCGGGCGAGGAGCTCTCCGTGCTCGTGCAGGCCGCGCTGATTCACGAGGCCGGGGCACTCGTCGGGGGAGGTGAGGACGTCACCGCCGATCTCCCGGGCATCGACGCGTGGTGCGGGCTCTCGGAGGACGTCGCCGACATCCTCTGGTATGCCGCGCGCCCGTATGCCAGCTATCGCCACGCGCCGCTGGCGGCCCGGCTGCTGGCCGTGGCGCACGCGTTCGACGAGCTGACGCGGCCGCGTGAGTATCAGGTGCCGTTGTCGGTCGAGAGCGCCCGGATGGCGCTTGCGCGCGAGGCGGGCCGGCGCTTCTGTCCCGCGGCCGTGATCGCGCTGATGGGGTGTGCGCTTGAGCCGGGCGAGGCGCCCGACGGGCGCGGCGTCGAGCTCGCGCTGCCGGACAGGCCCGCAGGCGCGGTGAATCTCGACGGGCTGCTGCCGTTCCGCGGCTATCGCCGCGTGACGACGTCGTAATCCCCTTCAGGTCTGCGGTCGGAGTAGCGCGGCACCTCGCGGCCGTCGATGACCTCGACCACCTTGTAGATGACGCGCCGCGGCCCCACACGGATTTCCGTGACGGATTTGATCTTCCGCACGTAATTCTGTGTCTCGCGGTAGGGCGGGATGCGTCCGTAGCGATCCACCGCACCCGGCCCCGCGTTGTAGGCGGCGAGTGCGAGCTCCGCGTTCCCGTCGTAGCGCTCCAGCAACCGCTTCAGATACCGCACGCCGCCGCGGATGTTCTGTGCGGGGTCGAAGGGATCGGTGACGCCCAGCTCGCGGGCGGTCGCCGGCATCAGCTGCATCAGCCCGATCGCCCCTTTCGACGACACGGCGCGCGGGTTCCAGGCCGATTCCACCTGGATGACCGCGCGGACCAGATCCGGGTTGATGGCGTGCCGCTCGGCCTGGCGTTCGACGATGGCCTCGATGGCGGCGCGCGTGGCCGGGTGGACGCCGCCGGCCCGGACCGTGGTGCGGATGGCGTCGTTGCGGCCGACCGCATAGCTCACGTCCGTGTGGCCACCCCGGGCGGGGCGGTCGGAGATCACGAGTCTGCCGCTTGCGTCTCGCCAGGCGTAGATGTCTGCCCGGGCCGAGACAGCCTGCAGGAGCACGCCGACCGCGATTGCGATGCCGAAGAGCCGTGGAGTCACGAGGTTACCCGCTGGAAAGCGCGACGCGTCCGTGTACGGACGTCGCCCGCTGCGGTACCTATCGGCAGATTGGGTGCCAGGGATCAGGTCGGATCAGGTCGGATCGGGTCGGATCGGGTCTGATCAGGTCTGATCAGGTCCCGCCTTTGCCGGCGAACCGGAGCGCGGCTCCGGCGGCGCCCGCCCGGGCGCCTTCGGCGCGGGCGGGCGGATCAGGTCTGATCAGGTCGGCCCGCCCGCTTGGGTACGGCGGGGCGGGCGGGCCTTATGACGCGGCGAGCATCTTCTCGACGACGGTGCGGCCCTCCGCGAGCATGGCGTCGATCTTCGACGCGTCGCGGCCGCCGGCCTCGGCGAAGTCCGGCCGTCCTCCGCCGCCGCCGCCGACGATGGGGGCGAGCGCCTTCACGATGTTGCCCGCGTGCACACGGCCCTTCAGATCCGGCGTCACGGCCGCGACGATGGCGACCTTGCCCTCGCCACTGTCGGAGGCGAGCACGACGATGCCGGATCGGATCTGCTGCTTGAGCGTGTCGGACAGGTCGCGCAGCGCCTTCTTGTCGAGCCCCGCCACCGACCGGAACACGGCCTTCACGCCGTTGATGTCCACGGTGTCCCCGTTGGCAGCGGCGCCGCGCCCGCCGCCCCCGGCCGCCAGGCGCACCTTCAGCTCCTGGACCTCGCGGGCGAGCCGGCGCGCATCCTGCTGCAGCCGCGCGATCGCGTCGGGCAGCTGGCTCTCGCTGACGTTCAACGCCCGGGTGGCCGATTCCAGCGTCTCGCGCTGCCGCTGGGCCGTGGCGATGGCGCCTTCGCCGGTCAGCGCCTCGATCCGCCGCACCCCGGCGGCGACGCCGCCTTCATGGACGATCGTGAACAGGCCGATGTCGCCCGTGGCGCGGGTGTGCGTGCCGCCGCACAGCTCCATGCTGAAGCCGGGAATCGACACGACGCGGACCCGGTCCCCGTACTTCTCGCCGAAGAGCGCCATCGCGCCGGCCGCCATCGCTTCCTCGAGCGGCTTGACTTCCGTGTCCACGGCGGCGTTGCGCAGGATCTGCTCGTTGACGAGCCGCTCGATCTCGCGCAGCTGCGCGTCGGTGAGCGGCGCGAAGTGCGTGAAATCGAAGCGCAGCCGGTCCGGAGCGACGAGCGATCCCGCCTGCTTGACGTGTGGCCCGAGCACCTGACGCAGCGCGGCATGCAGCAGGTGCGTGGCGGTGTGGTTCCGCCGGGTCGCGTCACGCAGTCCCTCGTCCACTTGCGCAATAACACGCTGTCTCTCCTTGATCAGACCACGCGCGGCTACCTTGTGTGCACGCGGTAGCCCGGGACCGAGACGGACGACATCCTCGACATCGGCGATTACACCTCCTTCGTCTCGAAGCGTCCCGCGGTCTGAAACTTGACCACCTGATTCGAGGTAGAACGGGGTTTGCTTGAGCACGACATAGCCTTCGGCGTCAGGCTGAAGCAGTTTGGTCTGAAACCGATCCGCATCGAACAGTGCGAGCACGGCTGTTTTCAACCAGGTTTGCTTGTAGCCCTTGAAGACATCGCCGGTCTTGCGGAGTTTGGCCTCCGTCCCCTGCCGGAAGTGGAAGGCATAGCCAGACACAGCGGCGAACGCGCTCTTCGCGCGCGCCTTGTCGCGCTGCGCTTCCATCGCGCGGTCGAAGCCCTCACGGTCGAACGCGAGCCGTCGCTCGCTCGCGAGATCCTCGATGAAGTCCAGCGGCAGCCCCCAGGTGTCGTAGAGACGGAACGCGTCCTCACCCGGAACGACCCCTCCGGACGCGGCGGCCGTGTCGAGCAGCTCCTCGAGGCGGGGCAGCCCGCCGGTGAGCACCGCGTCGAAGCGCGCCTCCTCGGCCCGGATCACCTGCACGATCGTGTCGCGGCCCGAGCGCAGCTCGGGATAGGCGTCGCCCATGTGCTCGACGAGCACGTTGGCGAGTCGGTACAGGAACGGCTCGGTCAGGCCGAGCCGCCGTCCGTGCCGCATCGCCCGGCGCATGATCTTCCGCAGCACGTAGCCGCGCCACTCGTTGCTCGGCAGCACGCCGTCGGCGATGAGGAAGGTCATCGCGCGCAGGTGGTCGGCGACGACCCGCGTCGAGATCGCGTGCGGCGTCATCTCACGTGCCAGCGACTCTGGCGTGTCCTGGCCGCCCGCCTCACGCTCGATGGCGGCCAGCAGCGGCGCGAAGACGTCGGTGTCGTAGTTCGACAGCGTGCCGCGCATCACGGCCGCGATGCGCTCGAGCCCCATGCCCGTGTCGATCGACGGCTTCGGCAGCGGCTGCAGGGAGCCGTCGGGCTGCCGGTCGAACTCCATGAAGACGTTGTTCCAGATCTCGACGAACCGGTCGCAGTCGCAGGCCGGACCCAGGCAGACCGGCGCGGAGCAGGGGAGATCGTCGCCGCGGAAGTAGTGGATCTCCGAGCAGCGGCCGCACGGGCCGGTGTCGCCCATCGACCAGAAGTTGTCCGCGGCGCCGAGCTCGGCGATCCGCTCGGCCGGCAGGAAGTCCCGCCACCGCGCCGCCGCCTCGTCGTCTCGCGGGATCCCGTCCTCGCCCTTGAAGATCGTCGCGTGCAGCCGGTCGGCCGGCAGACCCCACTCCCCGGTCAGCAGCGTCCACGCGAACCCGATGGCGTCGTGCTTGAAGTAGTCGCCGAAGGAGAAGTTCCCGAGCATCTCGAAGAACGTGTGGTGCCGCAGTGACGGCCCCACGTTGTCGAGGTCGTTGTGCTTCCCGCTCACGCGCATGCACTTCTGCGAGCTCGTCGCCCGCGTGTACGGGCGCGTCTCGCGGCCGAGGAACACGTCCTTGAACTGGTTCATCCCCGCGTTCGTGAACAGCAGCGTCGGGTCGCCATGCGGGACCAGCGGCGAGCTGGGGACGATGCGGTGGCCGTGGCGCTCGAAGAAGCGGAGGAACGACTGGCGGAGCTCGGACGAGGTCATGATCCGTACATTCTAGCGTCCCGCCCGTCGGTGCCCTTCGAGCGCACGCCGGATCCGGTCGCCATCGAATCCCTGGGCGAGCAGCCAGCGGGCGAGGCGGGCGCGGCCGCGGGGGTCGGTGGGGAACGGCGACCCGCGCAGCCGCCGGGCGATGGCATCGGCAACCTGGCGATCCTCGTCCACGTCGGCGAACACGCCGGCGACCGCACGCTCGGCGGTCTCGGGATCGACGCCGATGGCCTGGAGTTGCCGCAGGACGCGACGGCGGCCGCGGCGCCGGATCGACGTCTCGTGACGCGCCCGGGCCTCGGCCGCCCGCCGGTCGTCCAGCAGGCCGTCGGCCTGCAGTCCGGCGATCGCCTCGTCAATGGCCTCCTGGGGGAACTGGCGGCGGCGCAGCCGGAGCCGCACCTGCGCGGCGGTCAGCTCGCGGGCGGCGAGCCAGCGCAGCGCGAGGGCGCGCGCGCCGGCCGGCGTCGGATCGGGGGGAGCGGAGGGAACGCGCACGCTCTCACTCTGGGGCGGCCGCCGTCCGGAGTCAACAGTCCCGCGATCACGGGTGGCAACCGACCGAGGCCGCGCCCCGCCGGGCGTCCGGACTAGCCGCGCCCGAAGCGGGTGATCTGGGAGGCACCGCCGGAGGCGCTGCGCGCCATCTGGTCGCGCGACTCGTCGGCGGTCGTCGAGATGCCCTGGACCCTGAGCTTGAACTCGTCCTTGTTCGAGGCCCAGCGCATCGCTTCGTCATAGGTCACGAGCTTCTGCTCGTACAGCGCGAAGATCGCCTGGTCGAACGTCTGCATGCCGTACTGCGACGTGCCTGCCGCGATCGCGCCGTGAATCAGGTGCGTCTTCTCCTTGTCGACGATGCAGTCGCGGATGAACGGGGTGGTGATCATGACCTCGACCGCCGCGACGCGGCCGACCGAGTCGGCGCGCGGGAGCAGACGCTGCGAGATGACCGCCTTCAGCACGCTGGCCAGCTGCATGCGGATCTGCTTCTGCTGGTGCGGCGGGAACACCGCGATGATGCGGTTGATCGTCTCCGTCGCGTCGAGTGTGTGCAGGGTGGAGAAGACCAGGTGGCCGGTCTCCGACGCGAGCAGCGCGGTCTCGATCGTCTCGTGGTCGCGCATCTCGCCGACGAGGATGACGTCCGGGTCCTGGCGCAGCGCGCTGCGCAGCGCGTGCGCGAACGACCGCGTGTCCACCGAGACCTCGCGCTGGTTGACGATCGACCGGTTGTCCCGGTGCAGGAACTCGATCGGGTCCTCGACCGTCACGACGTGCGCACAGCGGGTCGCGTTCACGTGATCGACCATGGCGGCGAGCGTCGTCGACTTGCCGCTGCCGGTGGTGCCGGTGACGAGGACGAGCCCGCGCTCCTCGGCCGCGATCGACTTCAGGACCTGCGGCAGCCCGAGGTCGTCGACCGTCCGGACGCCGATCGGGATGATGCGCAGGACGAGGCCGATGGTGCCGCGCTGCTGGAAGACGTTGCAGCGGAACCGGCCGAGGCCCGGCACGCTGTAGGCGAGGTCGATCTCGAGGCTGTCCTTGAACTTCTGGCGCTGCTGCGTCGACATGACCGCCGCGGCCATGCTGACCGTGTCCTCGTGGTCGAGCCGCTTGTTCTCGGTGGCGGGCACCAGCGCGCCGCGCACGCGCATCATCGGATAGCTGCCGACCTTCAGGTGGAGGTCCGACGCGCCGGCGTCGACGGCGATCTTGAGCAGGTCGTTGACGTGCATCCCGGAAGGGTCCCCTCCCACAGGATGTCGGCAGGAAGGGGAGCGGAGTTTACCGGGGCGGGATGAAGGGCGCGGGGGGCGCCCGTCGGGCGCCCCCCGTCCGGTGTGCGGGGGAGGACTAGCGTGCCGACGCCACCCGCGCGCCATCGCGCAGGCGCGACTCCTCCTCGTACACGTACGTCAGCCAGCCGTGCGTGTCGGGCAGCACGCCGTTGACGATGTCGAAGAAGGTGTTCCGGATGGCTTCGGTGACCGGGCGCGCGCCGGTCCCGATCTGGATCCGGTCGATGCTGCGGATCGGCGTGACTTCGACGGCCGTGCCGCAGAAGAACGCCTCGTCCGCCAGGTAGAGCGCCTCGCGCGGAATCACCGCCTCCCTGACCTCGTACCCGAGCCCGCGCGCGATGGTGATCACCGAGTCGCGCGTGATGCCGCCGAGGATGGACGACTCGATCGGCGGCGTGAAGAGTACGTTGTTGCGCACGAGGAACAGGTTCTGGCCGGAGCCCTCGCTGACGTTGCCACCGACGTCGAGCGCGATCCCTTCGGCATAGCCGTCGAGCACGGCCTCCATCTTGATCAGCGTCGAGTTGGCATAGTTGGCCGTCGCCTTCGCCAGCGCGGGGAAGGTGTTCGGCGCGCTGCGGTTCCACGAGCTGACACGGACGTCGACGCCCTGCTCGAGCGCGTCGGCGCCCAGATAGGCGCCCCATTCCCACACGAGCACCGCGGCCTCGACCGGACACGACATCGGGTTGACGCCCAGCTGGTTGTAGCCGCGATAGAGCAGCGGCCGGATGTAGCAGGCCTTCAGCTCGTTGGCGCGGATGGTCTCGAGGACCGCCTGCTCCCACCCGGCGGCATCGAGCGGCGAGTCCATCCGGTAGATCTTGGCGGAGTCCAGAAGCCGGGTGATGTGGGTGTCGAGCCGGAACGCCGCCGAGCCCTTCGGCGTGCTGTAGCAGCGGGCCCCTTCGAAGACGCCCGTGCCGTAGTGGACGACGTGGGACGCGACGTGGATCTTCGCATCGGCCCAGTCCACCAGCGAGCCGTTCATCCAGATTTTGCCCGTTCCGAAGCTCATGGCTGCTCCTTCCTGCGGGCCGGTGCCGCGCGGACGGCGGAACGGAGGGGATTGGAGCTGCCTGCGGACGTGGGGTCGGTTGGCAACTGCAACCCGGTCCGGCATCCGGACGGGTGGCCACTCAACGCGGTAACGGTCAGATTAGCGTACTACTGCGACTCCCCACAAAAGGGGCAGCGGTCGGAGCGGGCGTGCAGCGGCTTGCGGCAGTGCCAGCAGAAACGGGCCGGCGGGGTCTCGCGCGCGCGCAGCCGGCTGTGGATCTCCTGCAGCTGCGGCGACCCGCCCCCCGGGGGGGCCGCCTCCGCCGTGCCGGCCCGCGCCGCCCGCCGGCGGCCGTCCCGGCCGAGCGCCAGCACGTCCCCGAGGAGATCGGATGCCCGCTGGTACCGGGCGCCGACGTCGGGGGCCAGGGCCCGCATGACGATGTCGTTCACGGGCTTCGGCAGCTTCGGGTTCCGGGCGCGGGGCGGGGCGACCAGCTCGCCGGTCATGAGCCGCGCCAGGTCCGCCGGCGACGGCGTCTCGTAGGGCAGGTTCCCCGTGAGCATCTGGTACATGGTCACGCCGAGCGAGTAGAGGTCCGACGCGAAGACGGCCTTGCCGTGGAACTGCTCGGGCGCCATGTAGGGCGGACTGCCGATGACGGTCGTGCCGTGCGCGGCGATTTCGAGCACCCGCGACGTGCCGAAGTCGGCGACTTTCACGAGCCCCTGCTCGTTGACGAGCACGTTGCCGGGCCGCAGATCGCGGTGGATGACGTTCTGCCGGTGCGCGTAATCGACGGCGTTGGCGATCTGCACGGTGACGTCGAGGGCCCGCGTCAGTTCGAGCGCCCCCTCCCGCGCGATGATCGTCTCGAGGGTCTCGCCGGCGACGTACTCCATGACGATGAAGAAGACGCCGTCCTGCTTCTCCGCCGTCAGCACCGAGACGATGTTGGGATGACTGAGGCTGCCGAGCAGCCGCGGCTCGTGCAGCAGCTCGCCGAGATCGAGGTTCTGCTGCCGGTGGGGGACCTTGATGGCGACCTTCTTGTCCAGCCACGTGTCCTGCGCGAGGTAGACGGTGCCGAATCCTCCGCTGCCGAGCGGCGCGAGGATTTTGTACTTGCCGACAGCCTGGCCCCGGAAGAACACGAGCGGAAGTATAGGTCAGGATCAGGTCGGATCAGGTCGGATCAGGTCTGATCGGGTCTGATCAGGTCTGATCAGGTCTCGCGCCTTGCCCGCGTCGATCTCGCCGCGGGCTTCGGCGCGGATCAGGTCTGATCAGGTCCGATCGGGTCCGATCACGGTGAGCGCCTGCATCACAGTGAGCCCCACTTGTGCATGATGACCGTCAGCGCCACGAGCGGCGCCGCATCGGCGCGCAGTGTCCGCCGTCCGAATGAGATGGGGCAGGCGCCGGCGGCGCGTGCGGTTTCGAGCTCCTCGGGGGCCCAGCCACCTTCGGGGCCAATGAGCAGCGAGGCCGCCTGCGGCGCGCCGTCCGGGATGCCGCCGCCGGAGGCCGCCGCAGGTTCGACGGCCAGCAGCAGCGGACGTGGCAGGTCCCGCAGGGCGTCCGCGAAAGGCTTTGGCGGTGCGATGGACGGCACGACCGCGCGGCCGCACTGCTTCGCGGAGCTGACCGCGATGCGGCGCCATCGCTCGACACGGCGATCCGGGTCGCCGCGCCGTGCGGCGATCTCCGTCCGCGCCGTCACGATCGGCTGAATCGCCGCCGCGCCCAGCATGGTCGCATCGCGCACGACATCGTCGAAGCGATCTCCCTTGATCAGCGCGGCCGCGAGCGTCACCTGCACCGCCGCTTCCGGCGCGGCGGGTACGGCGGGGCCGACACGCAGCGACGCACGCCCTCGCGCGGCGTGCTCGACGCGCGCGATGTGTTCGCGTCCGCGTCCGTCGAACACCCGCACCTCGTCACCCGGCTGCAGCCGCAGCACCTGAACGAGGTGGCGCGCCTCGTCGTCCGGGAGCTCGACGAGGTCGCCGGGGGGCGCGAGGTCGGGCGCGTGGAAGCGATGCATAGGTGAATTCTGTAGCAGGCAGCAGGCAGCAGGCAGCTGGCGGCTGGCAGCTGGCAGTCTGGCGTCTGACAGCTATTGGCGCGGGGGCACTTCAGGCCCGGCGTGCCCGCGGCTTGCCGCTACTCTCAACCGGCATTCTTCGGCGTCAGCCGTGCCGCGCGCCACTCGCCCTCGTCGCGCGTTTCCGTCGCCTCGAGCCTGGACGAGAACGCGGTCAGCACGTCGTCGAGCTCGCCGGCGAGAATGCCGCTGACGATCAGCGCGCCGTCCGGGCGCACCAGATCGGCAATCCGGGAGGCCTCGCGCTGCAGCAGCGCGCCCGTGAGGTTCGCGACGACGACGTCTGCGGGCACGAACGGGTCGGCGGCGAGATCGGCCTGCCGGATGGTGAGGCCGCCGGCAATGCCGTTCAACCGTGCGTTCTCTTCCGCGTTCCGGAGGGCTTCCGGATCGAAGTCGATCGCCTCGACCTCCGCGGCGCCGAGCCGCAGCGCGGCGAGCGCCAGCACGCCCGACCCCGTGCCCAGATCGAGCACGCGCCGGCCGGACAAGGGAACCTCCTGCAGCAGGGTCAGGCAGAGCCGCGTCGTCTCGTGGTGGCCGGTACCGAAGCCGGTCGAGGGATGAACGATGACGAGCGCGCCGTCCGGCGCGTCGGGGACATCCCATGGTGGCGCGATGGTGACGCGCCCGATGGTGATCCGCCGCAGCCCCGCCTGCGAGCGTGCCGCCCAGTCCTCGTCCTCGATCTCGGTCGCGCGGACGTCGACGCCGAATCGCGAGAGCGCCGCGTCCAGCCGCGCACGCGCCTCGCCCGTGGAGGCGGCGTCGGCGAAGAACACGCGCCAGACGAGTCCCGCGTCATCGTCCATCTCGTGGACGGCCGAGGGGGCGGCGTCGTCGAGCGCGAGCGCAGCGCGATCGAGGAGATCGGACGCGGGATCGGGGCCGGGGAAGTGGAGGTCGAGGACCGGGATGCGGCGCGGCACGTGCTCAGCCGAAGATGTCCTTCACGCGCTCGAACAGGTTGCGGTCGTCCTCGTCGCGCTCGGCGGGCCGCGGCTCGAACTTCTCCGGCGGCAGCACGCGCGACAGCTCCTCGAGCAGCCGGCGCTGCTCCCTGGTCAGCTTGCGCGGGACGCTGGCCTGCACGGTGACGAGGAGGTCGCCGCGTCCGCGGCCGGACACGTCAGGCATGCCCTTGCCGCGCAGCCGGAAGGTTGATCCGGTCGGGCTGCCTTCGGGCACCTTGAAGGTTTCGGGCTCGCCCAGGACCGACGGAATCCGGATCTCGCCGCCCAGGGCCAGCGTCGTGAAGTTCACCGGGATCTCGCAGAAGAGATCGTTGCCATCCCGCCGGAAGAACTCGTGCTCCTGGACCTGCACGACGACGAAGAGGTCGCCGGCGGGGCCGCCGAGCACGCCGGGTTCCCCTTCGCCCTGGAGCCTGAGCCGCTGGCCGGTCGCGATGCCGGCCGGAATCTTGACGGTGAGTTTCCGCGTCTTCGCGACGCGCCCCTCGCCGCGGCAGGTGGAGCAGGGCGTGGCGATGATCGTCCCCGTGCCGCGGCACTGGCCGCAGGTGCGGGCGACGGTGAAGAAGCCCTGCTGGTATCGGAGCTGGCCGCGTCCATGGCAGGTCGGGCAGGTGGTGGGGCCGGTGCCGGGAGCGGCGCCGCTGCCCTGGCACGTCTCGCAGCGCTCCGCCCGCGGAAACTGGATCGTCGTCTCCGTGCCGCGCGCCGCCTCCTCGAACGAGATCTCGAGGTCGTAGCGGAGATGCGCTCCCTGCTGCGGCCCCGCGCGCCGGCGTCCTCCGCCGCCGAAGAACTCGCCGAACCCGAACATGTCGCCGAGGCCCGAGAAGATGTCCTCGAAGCCGGTGAACGTGCTCGGGTCGAATCCGGCGCCCCCCTGCGCGCCGAGGCCGGCATGCCCGAAGCGATCGTACGCCGCCCGCTTCTGCGGGTCGGAGAGCACCGCATAGGCCTCGGCCGCCTCCTTGAACTTCTCCTCGGCCTCCTTGCTGCCCTGATTGCGATCGGGGTGGTACTTGAGCGCGAGCTTCCGGTACGCCGATTTCAGCGCGGCCTCCGGGGCGTCGCGCGACACCCCGAGAACTTCGTAGTAGTCGCGCCTGTTCACGCCTTGGCCACCTTCACCATCGCCGCGCGCAGCAACCGATCGCCCAGACGGTAGCCGGTGCGGAAGACCTCGGTGATCTCGCCGTCACGACGGCCGTCGGCCGGCTCCGACGAGACGGCTTCGTGGAGGTGCGGATCGAAGTCGGACCCGAGCGCCTCGATCGGCGTCACGCCGCGCTGCGCCAGCAGGTCCAGCAGCTGCCGGTGAATGAGCTCGACCCCCTGACGATAGGCCTCGGCCCCTTCCGGGCCCGTCTCGGCCGACAGGGCACGCTCGAGGTTGTCGACGATGGGCAGCAGATCGGCCAGGACGCTCTCCGCGGCGCGTTCGATCATCTCGCGGCGCTCGCGCTCGACGCGCTTGCGGTAGTTGTCGAACTCCGCGGCCGTCCGCATCAGGCGGTCGCGCAGCGCTTCGCGTTCCTGGAGGAGGCCCGCAACGTCGAGCGCCTCGTCGGCTGCGGGAGCACCGGACGTTCCGCCGTCAGGCGCACCGGGGTTGCCGGCGTCCTCGCGGGATCCCTGCCGGTCCGGATCGCCGTTGTCCGGCTTCGGCTGCTCGCGCGCGTCATCCCGTTCGTCCGGGCGTACGTCAACGTCGTTCACATCGGAATTCATGATGTCGTGTTCTCGTCAACGGCAACGCCGGGCGACGGCACCCGGCGCGCGGGTTTTCAGTTCGTGGTTCCGAGTGCGGCGTCCAGCGCGCGCGCAGCGGTCTCGACGACGCTGATCGCGCGGGAATAGCGCATGCGGGTGGGGCCGATGACCCCGACGCTGCCGGCCCCGGAGTTGTCCAGATACGAGGCGGCCACCAGGCTGAACGACTTCAGGTCGGGCATCGTGTGCTCGGCGCCGATGACGACCGCCAGCCCCGGCGCGTGCAGGTAGTCGCCCAGCAGACGGACGAGCCGCTGCTTCTCCTCGATTATGGCGACGAGCGAGCGCAGCGTCTCCAGGGGCAGCTCCGACGGCTGCTCCGAGGCGTCGGCCAGCAGCGACGCGGTGCCCTCGACGTAGATGGCGGTCTGGCGGCTGCGATCCTCCAGCGCGCGCTGGGCGAGCGTGTAGGCCCGCGCCATGAGCTGATCGTAGACGCCGCGCGCCTCCTGCAGCCGCGCGAGCAGCGTCGAGACGACCTGTTCGACGGGGAGGCCGCTGAACTCGCTGTTCACGTACTCGGCGCCGCGGCGCAGTTCCTCGGGCGACAGCGGTTCGCCGGTGTCGACGACCTTCTGCGTGATCTGGCCGCTCGTGTCGAGCGCGACCACGAGCACCCGCGAGCCCTCGAGCGAGACGAACTCGACCTTGCGCAGCCGCTGATCGTCGGCCGGCGGCGCGACCGCGAAGCCGACGTGCCGCGACTCGGCCGACAACAGGCGCGAGACCCGCGCGAGCAGGGGATCGAGCGAGGCTTCCTCGGAGGCGGCGTGGCGGATGGCGTCCTCGATCTCCGGGCGCCGCGGCGTCCGGCGCGACTCGAGGAGGAGATCGACGTAGTAGCGGTAGCCGCGGTCCGTCGGGACGCGCCCCGCCGACGTGTGCGGCTGCCGGACGAACCCGTCCTCCTCGAGGCGGGCGAGCACGTTGCGGATCGTGGCGGCCGACACACCCAGCGCGCCCCGGCGCGCGATCACGATCGACGCCACCGGCTCCCCGGTGGCGATGTACTCGCGAACCACCGTGGCGAGAATCCGGCTCGAGCGCTGGGGAAGCTGTGTGCGGCTCATTAGCAGTCGCTCTTCAGGAGTGCTAACCTTCGGGTCAATTATAACCGGACATCGCCGGAATCCTCGGCAGGTCCGGGAGTTCCGGCGGGCGGGGTCGCGCCGGAACCGGGACGCCGCCCCTATAATCCGTCCCATGGAAGCCGTCTACCGCGAGCTCGTCGCCGCCGCCGAACGCGGTGAACCGGTTGCGCTGGTCACCATCGTCCGGGCCCACGGGTCGACGCCGCAGCGGGTGGGCGCGAAGATGCTCGTCTTCGCCGATGGCCGCACCGTCGGCACCATCGGCGGCGGCTGCTACGAGAACGACGCGTTCTGGAAGGCGCGCGAGGCGCTCGCCGCAGGGCGTGCGCAGCTCGTCCACTACGAGCTCAGCGACGACCTCGCCGAGGAGTCGGGGCTGATCTGCGGAGGGCAGATGGACGTCTTCATCGAGCCGGTCGAGCCGACGCCGTCCCTCTACATTCTCGGCGCCGGCCATGTCGGCGGCGAGCTCGGGCAACTGGCGCCGACGGTCGGCTTCAGCGTCCATGTGGTCGACGACCGCGAGAAGTTCGCGAATCGCGAGCGTTTCCCCGGGGCCGTCGAGGTGGAGGCCGCGCCGCTCGTCGAGTGGGTGCAGTCCGCCTCCATCCCGCCCACTGCCTACGTCGTCGTCCTGACGCGGGGGCATCGCCAGGACTTCGACGTGTTGCGCGCGCTGGCCGATCGGCCCTTCCGGTATGTCGGGCTCATCGGCAGCCGCGCCAAGGTGGCGCGGCTCACCGACGCGCTGCTCGAGGCGGGTGTGTCGGCCGACTGGCTCCGGACGCTGCACGCGCCGATCGGACTCGACATCGGCGCCGTGTCACCGCAGGAGATTGCGGTCGCGATCACCGCGGAGCTGATCGCGGTGCGCCGCGGCCGCGCGGCGACCTCGCAGCCCACGGGACAGTCGCTGCGGTGGACGGCCCCGCGCCTGCGCTGATCCGCCGGCGCAGTGTCCGGAAGAACGGGGAAGCATGCGCGGCCGACGCCGCGCCTCGCATCAGCGGTGGATCTCGCAGACCTGCATCGGCTCGGTGCCGCTCAGGAACGCCTCGTTGAACACGCGCGGGCAGATCGGGGTCGCCAGCTGGCCCGTGTCGCGGTCGATCACGATGTGGACGATGCCTTCGGGCTCGTCGAAGCGCTGATCCTGGTGACCGGCGAGCGCGCGGGTCATGAACGCCGTCCAGATCGGCAGTGCCGCGCGGCTGCCGCTCAGTCCGAGCGGCTCGTTGCTGTCGATCCCGACCCACACCACGGCCAGCAGTTCCGGCGTGAAGCCGACGAACCAGGCATCGCGCAGGTCGTTCGTCGTCCCTGACTTGCCGGCGGCGTCGAGCGCGAAGCCGCGCGCCCGCGCCGACGCGCCGGTGCCTTCCGACAGCACGCTGCGCATCATGTTCGTGACCAGGTAGGCCGTGTCGGGGCGTGCGACGCGGCGCGGCGGCTGGTCCGGCGCGACGCGCGACTCGCCGCCGGCCACCACGCGCGAGAGCACGCGCAGCGGCCGCAGCAGGCCGCCGTTCGGGAAGATCGTGTAGGCGGTCGCGATCTCGAACGGCGACGCTTCGAACACGCCGAGCGTGATCGAGGGGTAGGCGCGCGCGTCGGCGCCGACGCCGAGGCGGTCCCAGAGCGCCGCCACCCGTCCGAAGCCGACGCGCTCGGCCACCTTGATCGTCCCGACGTTGCGCGAGAACGCGAGGGCGCGCCGCAGCGTGATGGCGCCGTCGTACTCTCCCTCGTAGTTGCCGGGCGTCCACTCCTCGTCGGTGTCCGTGTAGAACGACGTCGGCTCGTCGGCGACCAGCGTCGCCGGCGTCAGATCGGCGCGGCCTTCCTCGGCCGCGAGCTCGAAGGCCGCCAGGTAGACGAACGGCTTGAACACGGAGCCCGGCTGGCGGCGCGCCATCACGGCGCGGTTGTACTGGGACTGGTTGTACGACCGGCCGCCGACGAGCGCGAGCACCTCGCCGGTGCGGGGATCGACCGCGATCAGCGCCGCCTGCGCCTTGCCGGCGCGCCGGCGCCGCTCGAGCAGCCGGTCCACCTCGCTCAATCCCTCGCGCACCGCGTCCTGCGCGATCCGCTGCAGGTGCACGTCGAGCGTCGTGTAGACGTCGAGCGACGAGCCGGACGCGAGCACGCCCGGCGCGTTCTCGTCCAGGCTCTGCGCGACCAGGTCGACGAAGTACGGCGCCTGCGCGTCGAGGGCGCGCGCGACCACGCTGACCGGCTCGCCCGACGCCTTCGCCGTCGCATCCGGCGTCAGGAAGCCTTCCTCCGCCATGGCGCGAAGGACGATGTTCCGGCGCTCGCGGCAGCGATCGTTGTTGTTGAACGGGGAGAGCAGCTGCGGCGACTGGATCACGCCGGCAATCGTCGCCGCCTCGGCGACCGTGACGTTGGTGATGTCCTTGCCGAAGAACAGGCGGGCGGCCTCGGCGACGCCGTGAATCGCGAAGGACCCGCGCTGTCCGAGGTAGACGTCGTTGAGATAGAGCTCGAGGATCTCGTCCTTCGTCGCGCGCCGTTCCAGCACGAGCGACATGAACTGCTCGAGCAGCTTGCGCTTCGGCGACCGCCGTCCGGCGGCCTGCTCGGCGGCGAGCTCGTCGGTCAGGAAGAAGTTGCGTGCGAGCTGCTGCGTGATCGTGCTCGCGCCTTCGAGGTACGGTTTCCGGCGCGAGATGTTGTTGACGATCGCGCCGACGATCCGGATCGGATCGATGCCCGGGTGGTCGTAGAAGCGGCGGTCCTCGATCGCCAGCACCGCCTGCACCATGTGCGGCGGGATGGCGGAGAGCGGCACGCGGCGGCGCTTCTCGCGTCCGCTGCTGATGAGCGCCGTGAGCAGGGGCGGGTCGAGCGTCACGCGCGGCACGCGCGTGTTGCCGGCGTGCAGCGCCGTGATCCGCGAGGCCGCCACGTCGCTGCCGCTGCGCCGCGGCGACGTCTGCAGGCGCACCCGCACGGTCTGT
Source organism: uncultured Bifidobacteriaceae bacterium (assembly GCA_964446605.1). GTDB lineage: Bacteria > Acidobacteriota > Vicinamibacteria > Vicinamibacterales > JAENWD01 > JAENWD01. The sequence goes on from CAYUPN010000039.1 coordinate 17,704, forward strand.
CCCTTGTACGTGCCGTCGCGCGGCACGAGCACGATCGTGTCGCGTTCGATGGTGAACTCGCCGGGACGGCCGGCCTGCGCGCGATGCGCGTAGCCCAGATCGTTCAGCCGATCGACGAGCTGCCGGTCGCTGATCGCCTGGCCGGTATAGAGCTCGAGAGGGCGCGCGTAGATGCGCGGGACCGTCCGGACGCGCTCGCCGTGGAGCCGCGTATCGATCTCGCGGCTGAACTGGACCCAGTAGTAGCCCAGCGCGCCCGTGAGCAGCACGGCTGACGCGAACGCGACGGCCAGACCGCCGAGCCAGACCCGGCGCGGTATGCGGACGATGACGCCGCGGAAGCCCTGACGCCGGCCGGACCGCCTCGTCCCCCGCGCCATGTCTCAGATGGTGATGACCCAGTGCGCGCCGGTATCGAGCGGCAGCTCGGCCGACAGCCGCTCGACGAGCGCGGTCCCGTAGCGGTTGAGGAACGCGACGAACCCGAGGGTCCGCTCCTGCGGCTCGCCGCCGGGGTAGGCCTGTGCCTGCACGTGCCGGAACTGCCGGCGCAGCGTCTCGTCGCGCCGCTTCGCCGCCTGCACGACCTTGCCGCGCAGCGTCTTCAGGTCGTGCTGCATCTTCCCCAGCGTCGAGCGCGCTGCCCCTTCGAGCGTCGGGTCGATCGCGGGGACGGCGCGAATGACCGCCTCGAGCCGCGCGTGGATTTCGGTCTCGGCCTCGTGAAGGGTGCGCTCGACCGAGGCGGGCAGCTGCGCCGCCAGGAGGTCGTTGAGCGGGCGCTCGTCGCGCGCCGCGAGCGCCGGCAGCGGGACCCCATAGCGCGTCAGGAAGCGCATGCCCGCCGAATCCAGGATCGTCGCGGTCGCGCGCGGCTGCATGAGCGGCATCGGCACGCCGAAGGCGTCGTAGACGCCGCGCAGCTGCCCGAGATACGCGAGTTCGTTGGGCCCGGCCACGTAGGCCGCGGTGGGGAAGAGCACGTCCTGCACGACGGGACGCAGCAGCACGTTGGGGCTGAAGGTCTCGGGCCGCTCGCGCGCGCGCGCCAGCAGCGCGTCGCGGCTCACGCGCTCGTCGCCGATCACGAAGGCGTCGCCCTCCGGCCTGATCGATCGGCGCCCCTGCTCGAGATCGAAGAGCGCCGCGGCCGCGTCGTTCGGGGTCACCTGCATGTGATACCCGCTGGCCGCCAGCGCCTGTCCGGTCTCGGCCGCCAGCCGCGCCGTGCGCCCGGCCTGCTCGAGCTCCGCGCGGAACACCGGCGCCGCGAACGGCTTGGCCGCCGGGTCCGACGAGTCGTACACCACGAGGCCGTGCGATCCGAGCACCGTGTCCAGCCAGAGTCCGAACGCTTCCGCGACGCCCCGGCCGGGTTGATAGGCCTCACGCAGGGATTCGATCAGCCCGTTCGTGAACTCGGTCGGCGGCAGCACGGCGGCCAGCTCGTCGAGCACGGTCCGGATGCCGTCGGTGTAGCGCAGGGCCGCGACCGATCGCTCGCCGGCGCCGGCGGGCGCGTCCACGGTCAGCCGCCGCAGCTGCTCGTCGGCGTCCAGGACGGCGCACGACGCGACTTCCGGCCAGTCGTGGTCCTCGGCGTCGATCCAGAACACGGGCACCGCGCGGACCTGGTGCTCCTGTTCGAGCCGGCGCGCCAGCCGGATGGCGGTGATCGCCTTCAGCAGCGTGTACATCGGGCCGCCGAAGAGGCCTGCCTGCTGGCCGGTGACGATGGCCACCGTCTCCGCCGAGGCGAGCGCGTCGGCGTTGGCGCGCGCGGCGGCCGGCGCGCGGCGCCGGTCGAGCTGCGCCGCCAGCATCGCGGCAATCGCGGCGCGTGGCCGGTCGTACGCGCGTGCGCGGTCGATCGCGTCACGCCACGCCGCCGGCTCGGCGGGATTGCCGGCGAACCAGCGGGCGAGCGCGGCGAAGTCGTGGGCGTAGTCGACAGCCAGTCGGCGCAGCCCGGGCAGCTGACGCAGGTCCACGGCCAGACGGAGCGCGCTGTCGGATGGTGCGGTCGGCGGGTGCACTGGGCGGTACTCTGGCATCGCGCGAAACGCACTGTCAAGGCAGACAACCGGCGGCATTGGAGCCGGTTACGCAGGCATGTTACGATCCGATGACCGCCTCTTTCGGGAACAGAAGCCGGTCGAGACGGAGCACTGCCGCTGATCGACGACGGTACCACGCACGAATTTCCGCCCGCCGCCTTCGGTCCCTTCCGGGTGTTGCACCAGGTCGGGGCCGGCAGCCTGGGCCCGGTGTTTCGTGCACACGATCCGGCTGAAGGACGGCTCGTGGCCGTCAAGGCGTTCCGGCTCGACCTGCCTCCGGAACGCGCGGCCGAGCTGGCCGCCATCCTCGAGACGCTGGTCACCGACCAGCCGCGTCATCCCGCCATCGCCGCCGCCGTCGCCGCCGGCGTCGAGGGCAGCACCGCGTGGCTCGCCCAGGAATACGTGCCCGGCGAAGCGCTGGACGCGGTCCTCCGCGGCTTCGGCCCGCCGCCGCCCGCCGAGGCGCTCGTCACGCTGACGCGAATCGCGGAAGCCCTGGATCGCGCCGCCGGCGAAGGCATCCATCACGGCGTCCTGCACCCGCGCGACATCCTGGTCGATGAGGGGGGCGATGCCCGCGTGATCGACATCGGCGTCGCGCAGGCGCTCGAGCGGTGCCACATCCGCCCGCCGGTCCGGCGTCCGTATTCCGCCCCCGAACGCACCCGCGACGCCTGGGACGGCGCCGCCGACATCTACTCCCTCGGGGCGATTGCGTTCGAGCTCATCACCGGCCGCCGGCTCGCCGGCCCGGGACGGCCGGCCGTCAGTTCCCCCGTCCTCTCGCACGTGGCCGCCGACGAGATCGCAACGGCCCTGGAACGCGCACTCGCCGTCGACCCCGCGGAGCGGTATCCGAGCGCCGCGGATCTGGTCGACGCGCTCGCGCCCGCGCTCCGCACGGTCCGCAGGACTCCGGGGGCACGCCGGAAGGGGGCTCCCGTCGTTGCCGGACCACTGTTGCCGCTCGAGAGTGATCAGGGGGCAGGGGCGGAGCAGAGGCCAGGGGCGGAGCAGGGGCCAGTCGCCAGGGATCAGGGGCCAGTCGGAAAGCAGGAGATACCGGCTGACGTCCAGGAACCGGCCGCTGCGCCGCCATCGCCGCCTGCCGAGCCGCCGCCGGCGGAGCCTGAGGTTTCGGCAGTACCTCGATTTCTGGCGCCGACCCCGGTCTCCGCGCCGGAGCCCGATGCGGGCGCATCGACGGACGATCTGCCACTCACCGCAGCCACCGCCGAGCAGTCCCGATTCTTCAGGCTGGATGACGACGAGCCGGCGATGACGCGCGAGCCGGTGCACGAGCCGGAGCCTCGGCACGAGCCGGAGCGCGAGGAGCCACCGAACTGGCATCTCCTTGCGTCGCCCCCTTCCATCGAGCGCCGGCCGTTCCTGCCCATTCTGATGGCGCTCGTCGTCGGCATCGCCGCGGGGTTCGGGTGGGGGTACTGGACGGCCTGGCGATCGCAGGAACTGCAGGCCGGGGCGGGCGGCACCGAGCTGCCGGCCGCCGTGGCCGACGCGGGCACGGCGCCGGCGCCGGACCGGGCCGCACCCGGCGCGAACGGCCCGGTGACGGTCGAGGATCCGGAAGTGGTCGGCGAGCGCGGCCTGCCGCCCACTACCGCTGCGGGCGCTGCGGGAACATCACGGTCGGGATCCGCGCCGGCGCGCGGCGCGCAGCCGGCGCCGCCGGCTCCGGCGAGGACCGAACCGGCGCCGCGCACCCAGGCCGCGGCACCGCCGCGGGAAACGGCACCCGCGCAACCGGCGCCGGCGGCGGTCTCCGGGCGGCTGACGATCCGATCGACGCCACCGGGTGCGCGCGTGCTGGTGGACGGCCGGCTCCGCGGCCGGACGCCGCTCAACATCACCGACCTGCCGCTGCGCGCCGTGCAGGTCACTGTCGCGCAGCCGGGCTACGCGCCCGACGAACGGCGCGTCGTGCTCAGCGCCGGGCAGCCGCATGTCGTGATCAACGCGCAGCTGACCCGGGAGGGCGCGGCGGCCACCGCCCGCACCGGGTCGCTCGTCGTGGAGTCGCGGCCGGTGGGCGCGGCGGTCTTTCTGGACAATCGCCAGATTGGCGTGACGCCGCTGTCGGTGCCCGGGCTGGCGCCCGGCACGTATCGCATTCGCCTCGAGCTGAACGGCTTCAACCCCTGGATCACCGCCACGGAGGTGAGGCCCGGCGACCGGACGCGCGTGGCCGCCTCGCTCGAGCCGGGAGGCACACGGGAATGAACGCAGTGTTGGCGCTCGAGGACGGCACCTGGTTCCAGGGCGTCTCGGCAGGCGCGCCGGGCGAGACCGGCGGCGAGGTGGTCTTCAACACGAGCATGACGGGGTATCAGGAAATCCTGACGGACCCGTCCTACGCCGGCCAGATCGTGACGATGACGTCGTCGCAGGTCGGCAACTACGGCGTGACCGGCGCCGACGCCGAGTCGCACAAGCCGCAGGTCGCCGGGTTCGTGGTCCGCGAGGCCTCACCGGTGGCGAGCAACTGGCGCGCCGACCAGACGCTGCGCGAGTACCTGGTCAAGCACGGCATCGTCGCCATCGCGGAGATCGACACGCGCGCGCTCACGCGGAAGCTGCGCAGCGGCGGCGTGCTGCGCGGCGTCATCGCGACGGGCGTCGTCGATCCGGACGCGCTCGTGCAGAAGGCGGCGGGCGTGCGGCAGATGGAGGGGGCCGACCTGGTCCGCGAGGTCACGTGCGCCGAGCCGTACGTGTGGCTCGCCGAGCAGGAGCTCGAGGGGGAGTTCGTGGTCTCGCCGGAGCGCCGCGCCTCGCGGAAGCTGCGGATCGCGGCCTACGACCTCGGCATGAAGCACAACATCCTGCGCCGGCTCGCCGCGCACAACTGCGACGTGCACGTGTTCCCCGCGTCCACGCCGTTCCGCGAGCTGCTCGCGATCGAGCCGGACGGCATCTTCCTCAGCAACGGGCCCGGCGATCCGGCGGCGCTCCCGTACGTCGTCGAGAACGCGCGCGGGCTGATCGAGGCCGACGTCCCGGTCTTCGGCATCTGCCTGGGGCACCAGGTGCTCGGCCTGGCGATGGGCGGCCGGACGTTCAAGCTGAAGTTCGGGCACCGCGGGGGGAACCACCCGGTGCGCAATCTCGCGACGGACAAGGTCGAGATCACGTCGCAGAACCACGGCTTCGCCGTCGACCCCGATTCGCTGCCGTCGAACGTGCGCGTGACGCACCTGAATCTCTATGACGGCACCGTCGAGGGGCTGCGGCACACGGACCGGCGCGTCTTCAGCGTGCAGTACCATCCCGAGGGCGCGCCCGGGCCGCACGACGCCGACTACCTGTTTCGCCAGTTCCTCGACGAGATCGAGAGAGCGTAGACTGCGTGCCGCGTCCGGCGCCGCGCGCCTCCTGACCACCACACCCGACTGCACATGCCTCGCCGCACCGATCTGAAGCGCATCCTCGTCATCGGCTCCGGCCCGATCGTCATCGGGCAGTCGTCGGAGTTCGACTACTCGGGCACCCAGGCCTGCAAGGCGCTCAAGGCCGAGGGGCTCGAGGTCGTGCTGATCAACAGCAACCCGGCGACGATCATGACCGACCCGGAGTTCGCCGACCGCACGTACGTCGAGCCGCTCACGCCGGAGATCGCGGCGCAGATCATCGCGCACGAGCGTCCCGACGCGGTCCTGCCGACGGTCGGCGGCCAGACCGCGCTCAACCTGGCGGTCGCGCTGCACGAGGACGGCACGCTGCAGCGCTACGGGGTCGAACTGATCGGCGCGCAGATCGAGGCGATCAAGGTCGGTGAGGACCGGCTGCTGTTCCGCGACGCGATGCAGGAGATCGGCTGCGAGGTGCCGCGCAGCGGTCTCGCGCGCTCGCTGCCCGAGGCGCTGGAGATCGTCGGCGAGGTCGGCTTCCCGGCCATCATCCGGCCGTCGTTCACGCTCGGCGGCGTCGGCGGCGGCATCGCCTACAACATCGAGGAGTTCCGCGAGCTGGCGGCGCGCGGGCTCGGCCTCAGCCCGGTGCACGAGATCCTCGTCGAGGAGTCGGTCATCGGCTGGAAGGAATACGAGCTCGAGGTGATGCGCGACGCGGCGGACAACTTCGTCGTCATCTGCTCGATCGAGAACGTCGACCCGATGGGGGTGCACACGGGCGACAGCATCACCGTGGCGCCGGCCCTCACGCTGTCGGACAAGGAATACCAGCGGATGCGCGACGCCGCGCGCCGGATCATCCGGCGGGTCGGCGTCGAGACCGGCGGCTCGAACATCCAGTTCGCGGTGAACCCGGCCGACGGACGGATGATCGTCATCGAGATGAACCCGCGCGTGTCGCGCTCCTCGGCGCTCGCGTCGAAGGCGACCGGGTTCCCGATCGCGAAGATCGCCGCGAAGCTGGCGCTCGGGTATCTCCTGCCGGAGATTCCCAACGACATCACGCGCCTGACGCCGGCCTCCTTCGAGCCGACGATCGACTACGTCGTCGTGAAGATTCCGCGCTGGAACTTCGAGAAGTTCCCCGAGGCCGACCCGACCCTGACGACGCAGATGAAGTCGGTAGGGGAGGCGATGGCGATCGGCCGGACGTTCAAGGAGGCCTTCCTCAAGGGCATCCGGTCGCTCGAGCTGGGGCGCCAGGGGCAGCTGTTCGGGTCCGTGCACGACGACGAGGAGTTCGACGAGGCCGAGCTGCGCCGGCGTCTCGTGGTGCCGACCGACCGCCGGATCTGGGCCGTGTTCGAGGCGCTCGAGCGTGGCTGGACGGTCGAGGACGTGCACGAGCTGACGAAGATCGATCCCTGGTTCCTGCAGCAGTTCGCCGAGCTCGTCGAGCTGAAGAAGACAGCCCAGCTCGTGGGCTTCCGCGGCATGTCGCGCGACCTGCTGCTGACGCTCAAGCGCGCCGGCTTTGGCGACGAGGAGCTCGCCGGCATTTTCGAGACCGACGAGCGGAGCATCCGCGCGCGGCGCGTCGAAGAAGGCCTGGTACGCGCGTACAAGCGGATCGACACCTGCGCCGCCGAGTTCGAGTCGTTCACGCCGTACATGTACGGCACGTTCGAGCCGTTCTGCGAGTCCGAGCCGAACGCGAAGAAGAAGGTGGTCATCCTCGGGAGCGGGCCCAACCGCATCGGCCAGGGCATCGAGTTCGACTACTGCTGCTGCCATGCGGCCTTCGCGCTCGCGGAGCAGGGCTACGAGACGGTGATGGTCAACTGCAACCCCGAGACCGTCTCGACCGACTACGACACCACCGATCGCCTCTACTTCGAGCCGCTGACGTTCGAGGACGTCATGGCGGTGATCGAGAAGGAGCGCAGCGCCGGCGCGGAGGTGGCGTGCCTGGTGCAGTTCGGCGGCCAGACGCCGCTCAAGCTCGCCCTGCCGCTGCAGGAGGCGGGTGTGGCGATGCTGGGCACGTCGCCCGATTCGATCGACCTGGCGGAGGACCGGCAGCGGTTCTCGAAGCTGCTCTGGGACCTCGGCATCCCGCAGCCGGCGAGCGGCACGGCGACCTCGCGCGTCGAGGCCCGTGACGTCGCGGCGTCGATCGGCTTCCCGGTCGTCGTCCGGCCGTCCTACGTGCTCGGCGGCCGCGGCATGGCGATCGTCTACGACCTCGCGACCCTGGATCGCTACATGGCGGGGGCCGTCGACGTCTCGCACGAGCGGCCGGTGCTCATCGACAAGTTCCTCGAGGACGCCTTCGAGTTCGACGTCGACTGCGTCGCCGACGCGACCGGCGACGTCATCCTCGGCGGCATCATGGAGCACATCGAGCAGGCCGGCATCCACTCCGGCGACAGCTCGTGCGTCGTCCCGCCCTTCATGGTCGCCGAGCGCCACCTGGCCACCATCCGCGACTACACGCGGCGCATCGCGCGCGCGCTGCAGGTGGTCGGGCTGATGAACGTCCAGTACGCGATCAAGGACGACGTCGTGTACGTGCTCGAGGTGAACCCGCGCGCGTCGCGGACCGTGCCGTACCTGTCGAAGGCCACCGGCGTGCCGCTCGCGAAGGTGGCGGCCAAGGTGATGGCGGGCAAGACGCTGGTCGAGCTCGGCATCGACGGCGACCTCGACGTCGCGGGCGTGTTCGTCAAGAGCCCGGTGTTCCCGTTCGTCCGGTTCCCGGGCGTCGACACGCTGCTCGGACCCGAGATGAAGAGCACCGGCGAGGTGATGGGGGGCGCCGACGGCTTCGGCGCGGCGTTCGCGAAGGCGCAGCTGTCCGTGGGGCAGCGGCTGCCGGATCGCGGGCGCGCGTTCATCAGCGTCAACAACACGGACAAGCCGACCGTGCTGCCGATTGCGCGCGACCTGGCGGAGCTCGGGTTCCAGCTCGTCGCCACCCGTGGCACGGCCGCGTATCTCCGCGCGCACGGGCTCGACGTGGAAGTCGTCTACAAGGTGAACGAGGGACGGCCGAACGTCGCCGACCAGGTGGTGAACGGGCAGGTCGCGCTCATCGTCAACACGCCGCTCGGCCGCGAGTCGTTCTTCGACGATCGCACCGTGCGCCGCGTCGCGATGCTGCATGGGGTGCCCTGCATCACGACGCTCACCGGCGCCTCCGCCGCGGTGGCCGCCATCCGCGCGCTGCGCACGCGCGCCCTCGACGTGCGCGCGCTGCAGGACTACTACGCGGGCAAGACGACCGCGTAGGGTTCGTGGCCCACGGGCCACAAAGACACAGAGGACGCGGAGGACGCACAGAGCTGTTCGAGCGTTCTCAGCGCGTCCTCTGTGCCAACTGTGTCTCCGTGGTTCGTGACAGCTGCTGCACTCTTCCGGTGAACGTCCGGATGTTCACCGCCGTCCCGTCCGTCTCCACCGTCACCGCGCCGTCTTCGTCCGTGCGATAGATTTCGATGCCGCGCGCCCGGAGGCGCTCGAGGACGCCGGGCGCCGGATGGCCGTAGGGGTTGTCGCGGCCACAGCTGATCACGGCCACGTCCGGCCGGAGCGCGTCCAGCCACTCTCGGTGGGACGAAGAAGCGCTGCCGTGGTGGGCGGCCTTCAGGATTCGCAGCGGCGCGGGTGGCAGGCGGGGAGCGAGCGTGGTCTCGACGCCGCGGCCGATGTCCCCGGGCAGGACGATCGAGACAGCGCCGTAGCGCAGCTCGATCACGATCGAGTCGTCGTTGCGGACGCGGGGCCGTTCCCAGTCGGGCGGGGGAGGGTGCCACACGTGCAGCGCGAACGCGGCGCGGTCCAGCTGCATGCCGTCGCGCACCTGCGTCCAGTCCGCGCCAATCCCGCCCGCACGCGCGCGGAGCTCGGTCAGCAACCCATGTGAGGGGACCGGCACGCCTTCCCACACCGATCGCGGCCTGAAGTCCGACAGGACGGCACGGGCGCCCGCGGCGTGGTCGGGATCGCCGTGCGTCAGGACCAGCGTGTCGAGCCGGCCCACGCCGCGCGCCCAGAGCGCCGGCGCGACCACTCGCGCGCCGACGTCGAACGCGGCCGGGCCCGGCAGCCCGCCGGCGTCGACCAGCCAGCGCCCGTATCCGGGCGCCTCGATGAGCGTCGCGTCCCCCTGGCCGACGTCGAGGAACGTCACCGTGAGCATCCGCCCAGCGCGCCACGGCCACGGCCAGGTGGACGGCGCCAGGAGGATCCAGAGCGCCGCGCCGATCGAGAGCGCGGGGGCCGTCCGCCGGATGCGGGCCCGCCAGCGTCCCGGCAGCGGATCCAGCAGCCGCCCCGCGAAGCAGGCGAACAACGCGAGCGCGTAGAGCGCCGTGACCCAGAGTGCCGGTGCCGGCACGCGTTGCGCCAGCGCGGGCCAGAGGTCGACGAGCGCGGAGCTGTCCACGAGGCCGAGTGCGGCCCGGGCGGTCACCCATGCGGCCAGCTGGGCGGCGCGATCCGACAGCGGGTCGAGGGCCAGCAGCAGCATCGACGCGCACTGCACGACGCCCATCAGGGGCACGGCCAGCAGGTTGAGCACGAGGCCCGCGGCGGTCACGCGATTGAAGAAGGTCGCGCTCGCCGGCAGGAGCAGGAGTTCCGAGGCCGCCGACGCGGCGACGACCGCCGAGGCCGGCATCAGCCAGGTGCGGCGCGGGACGCGCGCCAGCAGGCGGGGCGTGAGCGCGACGATGGCCGCGGTGGCGCCGACGCTGAGGACGAAGCCGGGGTCGACGAGGGAGAGGGGGCGCGCGGCCAGCATCACGCCGGCGGCGCAGGCGAGCGCGTTCAGCGTCCAGGCGCGCTGGTCGAACCCGGCGAGCAGCAGGTAGACCAGTGCCATCAACGTCGCGCGTGTCACCGAGGGAGCGGCGCCGACAAGGGCGGCATGCGCGGCCAGCGCCGCACCGGCGGCGGCGGCCTGCCATGGTCCCCGGAGCCTCGCGGTGCGCGCGGCCGTGAGGAGCAGGGCGGTGAGCAGCGCGATGTTGCCGCCGGAGATCGCGAGCACGTGATAGGTGCCCGCCGCCTGCAGGCGCTCCTCGAGCGCCGGATCGAGCGACGCGCGATCGCCGATGAGAATCGCGATCGCGATCGCCGCGGCCGTGTCGTCGATTGCGCCGACGTGCCGGCGCAGCACCGCGCGCACGTGCGCGCGGATGGCCGCGGCGGCCTCGGCCGGCAGACTGCCGCGCCGGGCCGGCTCGACGAGCAGCGCGCTCTTCACGCTGCCCACGAGCACGAGCCCGCGGCGGGCGAGGTCGCGCTGGTGATCCGGCACGCCGGCGTCGAGGTAGCGCGCGGGCCGGCGCGCGCGCGCGTCGAGCCGCACCGACCGTCCCGCGCGCCACTCGTCGATCCGGGCCGGCGCTTCCGCGCCGATCACCGTCAGCGCCGCCTCGCCGGGGCCGGCCGGCGCCTTGCCGTTCACCGCGACCGGGCGCAGCCGGATGCGCACGCCGTTCGGTCCGGGCGCGGCGTCGGCGGTCAGCACGCCATCGAACGCGACCGGGTTCCCCGTCACCGTCTGCGCCGCCAGCGACGGGACACGCGCCTCGCGCTCGTCGTGCGCCGCCAGCGCCGCGCCGGCTGCCAGGAGCGCGAGCAGCGCGCTGCCCAGTGCGGTCCGCCACCGGCCAGGCGTCGCGGTGGCCCACACGTTGACGCCGGCGGACCCGGCGAGCGCGGGCAGCGTCACCCATGCCGGCGGCGTCCACGCCACGCCGGCCGCCACGCCGGCCGCGAGCGCGGCGACGAGCAGCAGCGGCAGCGACGGCATGCCGACGGGTCAGCAACGATCGTGCTGGGTCAGTCCGGGAAGGAAATCAACGGAAACGCGCGAGGGCATGCGCGCGCGGGCCGCTGGCGTCGCGAATCATGCGACGCGGCAGCCGGGGATCGTGCGCAGGAAATCTGATCCTCTCCGACCTCTGTGGTCTCTGTGGCTCTGTGCCCTCCGTGGCTATGCAGGTGGTGGACTGAGGGCTGCCACTACTCCTGTTTGACCGCCTGCCACTCCGCCTCGAGCTCGTCGGGCGAGAGGTCCTGCAGCCGTGCGCCGCGCTCGTCGACACGCGCTTCGACGGCCGTGAAGCGCGCGCGGAACTTGTCGTTCGCGCGCCGCAGCGCCGCCTCCGGCTCGACGCCGAGCTTGCGCGACAGGTTGGCGATGGCGAAGAGCAGATCGCCCATCTCCTCCTCGACGCGCTCCGGATCCGGCTCGGCCCCGGCCTCGCCGACGGCCTCGCGCAGCTCGCGGACTTCCTCGTCGATCTTGTCGAGCACGTCGGCCGCGCGCGTCCAGTCGAAACCGACGGCGGCGGCGCGGCTGCCGTACTCGCAGGCACGCAGCAGCGCCGGCAGGGTCAGCGGCACGCCGTCGAGCAGCCGCTTCGGCGTCTTCGCGCCGCCGCGCTCGGCCGCCTTCAGCTCCTCCCAGCGGCCGACGACCTGATCCGGTGAGTCGAGCCGCGGCGCGTCGCCGAACACGTGCGGATGACGCCGCACCAGCTTCCGCGCGACGCCGTCCACCGCCTGCTCGAGCGTGAACGCCCCCTCCTCCTCGGCGATGCGCGCGAGGAACACGATTTCAAAGAGCAGATCCCCCAGTTCCTCGCAGAGCGCCGCGGCGTCGCCGCGGTCGATGGCCTCCAGCGCCTCGTACGTCTCCTCGAGCAGGAAGGGGCGCAGGCTCCGGATCGTCTGCGCGCGGTCCCACGGGCAGCCGTCCGGCGCGCGCAGGCGGACCATGATGCGGACGAGCTCGTCGACGCGCGCACCTGGTGTGGACATGACGTTGCAGTATTCTAGACGCTATGCATGATCAGGCTCCGGCCCTGACCTTCACGACGTTCGTCTTCTCGCTCATGCACACGGCCGCGGTGCACCTCGGCGACGCCGCGGACCCCACGACAGGGCAGCCGGCGCAGCTGAACCTGGAAGGCGCGCGCCAGATGATCGACATCCTGGGGATTCTCGAAGAGAAGACCAGGGGGAACCTGGCGGCCGAGGAGCGGCAGCTGCTGGAACAGGGGCTCTACGAGCTGCGCCTGCGCTTCGTCGAGGTCAGCCAGGGGGGCCAGGGCGGTGAGGACGCCGGCCCGCGCATCATCGTCCCGTAGCCGGACCGCGTGACCGCCGTAGTCGACACGCCGCCATCCGCGCCCGGCGCGGCGGGGCGGCTGCTGTTCCTGGGGACGGGCACCAGCCACGGCGTGCCGATGATCGGCTGCCGCTGCGCGGTCTGCACGTCCAGCGACCCGCGCGACGTACGGACCCGTGCGTCCGCGTACGTCACGCTGCCCGACGACACGCGTCTCCTCATCGACACCACGCCCGACCTGCGTGCGCAGGCGCTGGCGCACGGCCTCGATCGCGTGGACGTCGTGCTGTACACGCACAGCCACGCCGACCACCTGCTCGGCCTGGACGATGTGCGGCGGTTCAATCATCTGCAGCGGTCCCGGATTCCGTGTCTGGCGGATCCGGTGACCGCGGCCGACATCCGCCGGACGTTCGCCTACATCTTCGACCACCGGGTGCCGCCCGGCGGCGGGCTGCCGGAGCTCGATCTCTTCGAGGCGCACGGGCCGTTCTGCATCGGGCGCTACGCGATCGTGCCGGTGCCGATCCTGCACGGCCGCCGGATCGTCTACGGCTACCGGTTCGGGGACCTCGCCTATCTGACCGACTGCAGCGCGATTCCGGACGCGTCCTGGGCGCTGCTCGAGGGGGTGCGGACCCTGATCATCGATGCCCTGCGCTACCGGCCGCACCCGACGCACTTCACCGTCGACCAGGCGCTGGCGGTGGTGGAGCGGCTGCGGCCGGCCCGGGCGCTGTTCACGCACATCTGTCACGATCTGCCGCATCAGGCCACGTCCGACGCGCTGCCCGATGGCGTGGACCTGGCATATGATGGTCTGTCGGTCGACTTCGCGCTGACGCGCCAGTGACGCCGCGTGCGGCCCGCGGGTCGCCCGGCCGGCGCCGATCGAGTGCCCCTTGGACGTCATACGTTTCCCCGATGACCCGCGCCCGCCCCGCTGGCACCACCCCGTGCTGGCGCTGGGCAATTTCGACGGGCTGCATCGCGGCCACATCAAGATCATCGAGCGGATCCGCCGCGTCGCCTCGGAGCGGGGCGCCACGGCGGTGGTGATGACGTTCGACCCGCATCCGCCCCGGGTTGTCCGGCCCGACAAGGCGCCGCCGCTGCTCATGACCCCGGCCCAGCGGCTGGAGGCGCTCGAGCAGGCCGGCGTCGACGGGGTCGCGATCGTGCAGTTCACGCACGAGCTGTCGCGCTGGGATCCCGAGACGTTCGTGCGCACCGTCCTCGTCGAGTGGCTGCGCGTCTCCGAGGTGTGGGTTGGCGCGAATTTCCTGTTCGGGCGCGATCGGGCGGGGAACTTCTCGATGCTGCGCTCGCTGGGCGCCCGCTACGGCTTCCGGGCGGAGAAGATCGACCCGGTGCGCTACAAGGAGTTCGTCGTCAGCAGCACGCGGATCCGCCGGCTCATCAGCGAGGGGCGCGTCGACGAAGCGGGCGCGCTGCTCGGACACCCGTATACGCTGGTCGGGGAGGTGGTCCCGGGGGCGGGCCGGGGACGGCAGATCGGCGTGCCGACGGCGAACCTGGCCACCCGGAACGAGCTGATCCCGCCGAATGGCGTCTACGCCACCACGTCCCGGCTGGACGGGGTAATCTATCCGTCGGTCACCAACATCGGCGTGCGCCCGACCTTCGGCGAGGACGCGCGTCCCGTGATCGAGACCCATCTGCTCGAGGGGCCGGAGGATCTGTACGGCCGGACGCTGCGTCTGGGGTTCGTCCAGCGCGTGCGCGACGAGCGGCGGTTCGAGACCGTGGAGGCGCTGCAGGCGCAGATCGGCGAGGACATCCGCCGCGTGCGCACGCTGTTCGACCGGATGTCGCTGTAGCCGGCGGGAGTCGAGGGAGACGCGAGACGCGTGACGTTCCATCTGGAAGCCAGCCTCCCGGCGTGCCAGGAGTTCCTCGCACCGATGGAGGAGCTGATCAGGCAGGCCTTCGTCGCCGTGGGCTTCCCGGCCGGCGAAGCGTCGGACATGGCCCACGGCATCGAGCGCGTCGTCGCCGCCGGCCTCTCCGGCCCGAACCGCGGGCAGCAGATCCGGCTGCGCCTGCTGCGTGACGGCACCCGGTTCCACGTCGACGTCGGCGCCGAGCACCTGCCGGCCGCGCCGGCGGACGTGGCCTTCATCGACCAGGTCTCGGTGCGCCAGGAGGGCGCCCGGACCACGCACCGCTTCACCCGCGAGCTGCCGCGCTCCTGAGCGGCCCGCGGATTTCCCGCGCATGCGTCTCTACAACACCCTGACCCGACAGGACGAGCCGTTCGCCCCCGCCGCCGGGGACACCGTGCGGATGTACACGTGCGGACTCACGGTGTACAACCGCGGGCACATCGGCAACTTCCGGACGTTCGTCTGCCTCGACGTGCTCCGGCGCACGCTGCGCCACGTCTGCGGCTGGCGCGTGCACCAGGTGATGAACTTCACCGACGTCGACGACCGGACCATCGCCGGCGCGCAACAGGCGGGCGTGGATCTGCGCTCGTACACGTCGCGGTTCGTCGACGCGTTCCGCGAGGATGCCGCCGTGCTCGGCCTCGAGCCGGTGGAGGACGCGCCGCGGGCGACGGACGAGGAGAATCTCGTCGCGATGGCGGAGCTCGTGAAGGCGCTGGAGCGCAACGGCCATACCTACCGGAGCGACGGGTCGATCTACTTCCGCATCGCGACCTTCCCGTCCTACGGCCGGCTGGCGCGCCTGGACGCGGAGGGGATCCAGCCGGGCGCGCGGGTGGACAGCGACAGCTACGGCAAGGAGGACGCGCGCGACTTCGTGCTGTGGAAGGCGACCAAGCCCGACGAGCCGACCTGGGACTTCGGACTGGGACCCGGGCGCCCCGGTTGGCACCTCGAGTGCTCCGCCATGGCGCTGCGGCTGCTGGGAGAGCCGCCCATCGACCTGCATGCCGGCGGCATCGACCTCGTCTTCCCGCACCACGAGAACGAGATCGCGCAGAGCGAAGGGGCCACCGGAAAGCCGTTCTCGCGCTTCTGGGTGCACGTCGAGCACCTGATCGTCGACAACGAGAAGATGTCGAAGTCGCTCGGCAACGTCTTCACCGTGCCGGACGTCGTCCAGCGCGGGGTGCGGCCGTCGGCGCTGCGCTACCTGCTGCTGTCCACGCACTACCGGAAGCAGCTGCGCTTCTCGTGGGACACGCTGCACCAGGCCGAGGAGGCCCTGCGACGCCTGGTGGATGCCGTCGCGCGGCTGGACACCGTGGAGAGCCCCGGGCCGCATGCGGCGATCGCGGAGGCGGTGGCGCGCGCGCGGACGGAGTTCGAGTCGGCGCTGAAGGCCGACCTGAACACGTCGGCCGCGCTGGCCGCGCTCTTCGATCTCGTGCGGGAGCTGAACACCGCCATCGACGCGGGCGGGATCGGCCGCGAGGACGCCGACGCCGCGCGGGAGCTGTTCGCGCATGCGGACCGCGTGCTCGGGGTGCTCGAGCTGCGGCAACGCGAGGATGCGCAGCCGCCGGTCGACCCGGCCGAGATCGAGCGGCTCATCGAGGAACGGCAGGCCGCGCGCCGGCGGCGCGACTTCGCGACGTCGGATCGGATCCGCGACGAGCTCGCGGCGCGCGGCATCGTGCTGGAGGACGGCCCGTCCGGCACGCGCTGGAAGCGCCGGTAGGCGAGACACCACACACAGCGAGGCGGTGAGGCATGGACGCGCCCGACCTGAAGACCCCGCTGCCCGGCCCGAAGGCCGCGGCGCTCATCGCCCGCGACCGCGAACTGGTGTCCCCGTCGTACACGCGCGACTACCCGCTGGTCATGGCCGGCGGGCAGGGGGCGGTCGTCGAGGACGTCGACGGGAACCGCTTTCTCGACTGCGCGGCCGGCATCGCCGTCAACGCCACCGGACACGCCCATCCCAAGGTCGTCGAGGCCATCGTCGCGCAGGCGCGCCGGTTCCTGCACATGTCGGGGACTGATTTCTACTACGAGCCGCAGGTCCAGCTGGCCGAGCAGATGGCGGCGATCGCGCCGATGCGCGGGCCGGTGAAGTCGTTCTTCGGCAACTCGGGCACCGAGGCGGTGGAAGCCGCGGTGAAGCTGGCGAAGTATCACACGGGGCGCTTCAACATCATCGCCTTCCTCGGATCGTTCCACGGGCGCAGCATGGGCTCGCTGTCGCTGACCGCGAGCAAGACCACGCAGCGGCGCGGGTTCGGCCCGCTGCTGCCGGGCGTGTATCACGCGCCGTACGCGAACTGCTACCGGTGTCCGGTTGGCGCCAACCCCGGGTCGTGCGCGGCCGAATGCGTCGACTGGATCGAGGACCAGAT
This sequence comes from uncultured Bifidobacteriaceae bacterium, assembly GCA_964446605.1. Taxonomy (GTDB): domain Bacteria; phylum Acidobacteriota; class Vicinamibacteria; order Vicinamibacterales; family JAENWD01; genus JAENWD01. Next base: position 34,591 of record CAYUPN010000039.1, read on the forward strand.
TCTCGTGCACCTCGTGTCCCCCGACGAGGTCGCGGCCATCGTCGTCGAGCCGATCCAGGGGGAAGGGGGCTATGTCGTCCCGCCGGCCGTGTTCCACGAGCGGCTCCGCGCGCTGACCGCGCAGCACGGCATGCTGCTCGTCGCCGACGAAGTGCAGTCGGGGATGGGGCGGACGGGCAAGATGTTCGCCATCGAGCACTTCGACGTGGAGCCCGATATCGTCGCGACCGCGAAGGGGATTGCGTCGGGCATGCCGCTCGGCGTCTGCACCGCGCGCGCGGAGGTCATGAACTGGCCGCCGGGAGCGCATGCGAGCACCTTCGGCGGCAATCCCGTCTCGTGCGCCGCCGCGCTGGCGACCATCCGGCTGCTGCGCGAGTCGCTCATCCGGAACGCCGGGACCGTCGGGGCGCACCTGCTCGACGGCGCGCGGGCGCTGATGGACAAGCACCTGATCATCGGCGACGTGCGCGGCAAGGGGCTGATGATCGGCCTCGAGCTCGTGCGCGATCGGCAGACCAAGGCGCGCGCCGTGCAGGAGCGCAACGCCGTCGTCCAGGCATGCTTCCGGCGCGGGCTGCTGCTGCTCGGCGCCGGCCAGAACACCATCCGCCTGTCGCCCCCGCTGGTGCTGACCCGCGCGCAGGCCGACACGGCGCTCAGAATCCTGGACGAAGCGATCAGCGAAGTCACGGGGGGGAAGTAGGCAGCAGGCAGCTGGCGGCTGGCAACTGCGACGCGACCCGATCCGACCTGATCGCGCGTCCGCGAGCAGGGAGCAGCGAGCGGCGCGCGGACCTCATCGGACCTGATCCGCCGGAGCCCGCGAGCAATCGCATGCGGGCGGTGGCGGGACCTGATCCGACCCGATCCGACCTGATCGCGCGGCCGCGAGCACCGATCAGCGAGCGGCTGCGCGGACCCGATCCGACCTGATCCGACCTGATCAGACCTGATCCGACCTGATCAGACCTGATCAGACCTGATCCCGCTGCGGCGCATTTTGCAGAGGCCGCAGGTCGATGTCTTCCGCGCCTCACCTTTCCCTCGGCGAACTGGGCGAATCGCTCGCGCGCGCGGCGCTCGAGCGCGAGGGGTACGAGATTCTTGCGATCGGCTACCGCTTTCAGCGTGGCGAGATCGACATCATCGCCCGCGACGGCACGTGCCTCGTGTTCGTGGAGGTCAAGACGCGCCAGAACCACGAGCGGGGGACGCCGGCGGAAGCGGTCACGCGCGGCAAGCAGCGCCAGCTGATCCGGATCGCCCGCGCGTACCTGGCGCAGGTGCGGCCGGTTGCCGAGGCCTGCCGCTTCGACGTCGTCGCGGTCACCGCCTGGGAGGACCGCCCCGCGGACGTCGTCATCATCCGGAACGCCTTCGATGCGTCATAATTCAGGCTCGACAGGAGGAGCGTGCCGGTTCCGCGCCGGCCAGTCATGCCCGAGCTGCGCAAGGACCCGGTCACCACGCGGTGGGTCATCATCTCCACCGAGCGTCGCAAGCGCCCCAGCGCGTTCCGGCTCGAACGGTTCGAGCCGGCCGGTGACGGCGGCGTCTGCCCGTTCTGCGAGGGGAACGAGCACTACACGCCGCGCGAGATTCTGTCGTACCGGCGCAACGGCGGGCCGCCGAACGGTCCCGGGTGGGACGTGCGCGTCGTCCCGAACAAGTTCCCGGCGCTGCAGGTGGAGGGGGACCTCGATCGGCAGGGGGAGGGGCTGTTCGACCGGATGAACGGCATCGGCGCGCACGAGGTGATCATCGAGACGCCGGATCACCAGGCCTCGCTCGCCACCATGCCGGCCGCGCAGGTCGAGCGGGTGCTGTGGGCGTTCCGCGAGCGCGTGCTGGACCTGAAGAACGACCGGCGGCTCCGGTACATCCTCCTCTTCAAGAACCACGGGGCCGCCGCCGGCGCGTCGCTGGAGCACTCCCACAGTCAGCTGATCGCGCTGCCGGTCGTGCCGCGGCAGCTGCGCGACGAGATCGCCGGCGCGCGCGAGCACTTCCAGCGCAAGGAGCGCTGCGTCTTCTGCGACATCATCCGGCAGGAGCTCGACAGCCGGGTGCGGGTGATCTCCGAAAACGTCGATTTCGTCGCGCTGGCCCCGTATGCGCCGCGCTTCCCGTTCGAGACCTGGGTGCTGCCACGCCGGCACGGGTCCAACTACGAGGACGCGCCGCGGCACGAGTACGCGTCGCTGGGGCGGATGCTCAAGGAAGTCCTGCAGCGGATGAACCGGGCGCTCGAGTCGCCGCCGTTCAACCTCATCATCCACAGCGCGCCGTTCACCGAGCCGGCGGGGGACTTCTACCACTGGCACCTGGAGATCATCCCGAAGCTGACGAAGGTCGCGGGATTCGAGTGGGGGACCGGCCTGCACCTGAACCCGACCGGCCCGGAGGAGGCCGCCGCGGTGCTGCGGGAGGTGGACGTCTGACGACTCAGGTCGGATCAGGTCGGATCAGGTCGGATCAGGTCTGACGCCCGCGCCGGCGG
>CAYUPN010000040.1:0-3643 GCA_964446605.1 uncultured Bifidobacteriaceae bacterium
CTCCGCGTGTCCGGTGCGCTGTCCGGCCGGGCGCGGGTCGGACTGACGGAGGAGGACGGCCGTCGCGTGTCCCGGCTCGTCCTCGGACTGGAGGAGGGCAGCGTCCCGGCCGACGACGCGGTGCTCGACACCGTGCGTGAGGTCTGCCAGCAGGCGATCGGGGCGCTCGCGCAGGCCGATCACACCGCCGCCGTGACGGTGGCGGTCGAGGACGTCTGGCGCGCCGCGCCGGAGTCGACCGGGGTCCGTGCGTGGCGGTTCACGCTGCCCGGCGGCGCCGAGGCAGCCATCGTCCTGGGGGGTGAGCTCTCGGAGGGGAGCGCCGGCGCGGAACAGCACGCGACGCCGGCCCGCGCGGAGGCGGCGGCCCAGCCGGCCGGCGGCGTGAATCTCGATCTGCTGCTGGACCTGGACCTCCCGCTGTCGGTCCGCTTCGGGCAGACGCAGCTCACGGTCCAGGCGCTGTCGCGCCTGGCGCCCGGCGCGGTCATCGACCTGCATCGCTCGCTCGACGAGCCCGTCGAGGTGCTGGTGAGCGGCAAGGTCGTGGCGCGCGGCGAGGTGGTGGTGGTGGACGGCAACTACGGCGTGCGCGTGACGGAAGTGGTCAGCACGGCCGATCGCATTCGATCGCTGGGGGCGTGATGCAGATGGACATGGTGACGACGACCTGGATGGTGGGACTGGCCGCGGCGGCGCTCGTGCTCGCGCAGGGGGCGCTGCTGCTGCGCGCCACGCGCGCGCTGACGCGGGTGGCGGCGCTCGAATCGCGCCTCGACAAGATGAGCGACGCGCTTGCGCTGCTCACGGACACGACCGAGTCCGCCTTCAGGGCCGTTGCCGCCGAGATGACGCGGGTGCCCGCGCCGAAACCGGCGGTGGCGCGTGCGGCATCGGCGGCGCGCACGCGCCGCGTGGCGCGCGCCGCGGAGAAGGGGAAGTCGGTCGCCGAGATCGCGGCGGCCGAGGAGATGGCCGAGGGTGAAGTCCGCCTGCGTCTCCACGTCGCCCACGACGGGAAGACGCGTCAGCCCGCGCGCAAGACCGCGAAGAAGGCGCCGGCGGTGAACGGACACAAGGTGCGCCGGACGGTCAAGGCGATCAAGTCGAACGGGAGCAGCGATGCCGCGGTGCGGGTGGGCTGACTGCGGGCGCTGGCGGCCCGGGCTGCTGGCGCGCGGCGGTCTGGTGATGAACGGCGCCTGGTATTGCTCCGCCGCGTGCGCGGGCCGGCAGGCCGGCGACGACGTGGCGCGGGCGGCCGCGCTGGAGCAGGTGCGCAGCCGCGCCCTTCCGCGATTGAAGGTCGGGCTGCTGCTGGTGCACCACGGCGCGATCACGCCCGTGCAGCTGCGTGAGGCGCTCGCCGCACAGCGGACCAGCGGCCGGCGTCTCGGGGCCGAGCTCGTGGCGCGCGGCGCGACCGATCCCGCCGCTGTCGCCAGGGCGCTCGCCGCACAGGCCGGTGTGCCGTGTCTCGCCTCGCTCGATCGGGGCGCCGTGCGCCTCTGTCCCGAGCTGGGCGCGCACGCCGTGCAGGCGCTGGGGCTCGTGCCGTTCGCGGTGGATGAGGAGCGGCGCGCGATGAAGGTCGCCTGTGCGGCCCCCGTTCCGCGACTGGCCGTCGGCGCGCTGCGCGAGCTGACCGGCTGGCATGCCGACGTGTTCCTGGTGCCCGACGAGGTGCTGCCGGAGCTCGTCGACGAGTACGCCACGCTGGCCGCCGACGCCGGCGCCCGTGAGTGCGTCGTCTCGCGCGAGGCCGCCGGCGCGCACATTGCCGAAGCGGCATCGGAACTGCCGGGCGCCGTCGTGAGCCAGGCCCGCGTCGATCCGTGGCTGTGGGTCCGGGTGTCCGACGGCAGCATCGGCCGGAACCTCTTCGTCGCCACACAGGAGGACCCGTCATGGCAGGCGGCGCTTACGTCGCACTGAGCGGACTGCGGGCGCGGAGCGATCACCTCGATCGCCTCGCCGCCGACATCGCCAACGGCTCGACCTCCGGCTACAAGGCCCAGCGCGGCACCACGACCGAAGCGGAGCGTCCGGTGTTCGACCGCGCACTGCAGGCGGCCGTCGACGTGTCGCGCGGCCCCGAACGCTACGACTTCCGCACCGGTGCCATCGCGGCCACCGGCCGCGAGCTCGACTTCGCCCTCGAAGGGCGCGGCTTCTTCGTCGTCGACACGCCGGGCGGACCGCGGTACACGCGCAACGGCCACTTCACGCGCGCCGGCGACGGCTCGCTGATCACCGAGGACGGCCACGCCGTGGTCGGGATCGACGGCCCGATCCGGCTCGGCGAAGGAGAGTTGAGCGTCGAGCCCGACGGCACGGTTCGTACCGGCGCGGCGATTGCGGGCCGGCTTCGCATCGTGGACTTCGCCGACTACGGGGCCCTCGTGCGCGAGAGCGGCTCGCGGTTCCGGGCGCCCGACGGCGTGCCGCCGATCGCCGCCGAGGGGACCCGTCTGCAGAGCGGCGCCATCGAGCGGTCGAACGTCTCGATGGTCGAGCGGATTGCGGAGCTGACCGAAGTGACGCGCACGTTCGAGGCGCTGCAGAAGGGGGTCAGCGTGCTGATGAACGACCTCGACGGACGGGCAATCACCGAGTTGGGGCGGCGGTAGGGAGCAGGGGCCAGGGGCCAGGGGTCAGGGGTCAGGGGTCAGGGGGCAGGGGCCAGGGGTCAGGGATCAGGGGCCAGGGATCAGGGGCCGGGGCCCGGTTCGAGTGGGCCGGGAGACGGCCACTCGGAGAATCGGCAGCGCGCGCCGGGGCGTGAGCCGCGGACGTGTTGAACGGAGCGAGTGATGATTCGAGCGCTTTACACGGCAGCCAGCGGGATGGACGCGCAGCAGTCCAACATCGACGTCATCGCGAACAATCTCGCGAACGTCAACACGGCCGGCTTCAAGAAGAGCCGGATGGAGTTCCAGGATCTCGTCTATCAGCAGATGCAGGCAGCCGGCAGCCCCACCAGCACGTCCAGCGAGACCCCGGTGGGGCTCGAGGTCGGTCTGGGCACCATGCCGGCGGCCACCGCGCGCGACTTCGCGAACGGCAACCTGCGCGCGACGAACGCGCCGTTCGATCTCGCCATCGAGGGACGCGGCTTCTTCCAGGTCTCGCTGCCGAGCGGCGAGGTCGGCTACACGCGCGCCGGGTCGCTCCATCTGAGCGCCGACGGCACGCTGGTGACGGCCGACGGCTATCCGCTCGAGCCGCAGATCACGATCCCGCAGGAGGCCCTGTCCGTGACGATCTCCCGCGCGGGCATCGTCTCGGCCCAGATCGCGGGCCAGAGCGCCGTCCAGGAGCTGGGTACGATCGAGCTGGCGACCTTCCAGAACCCGGCGGGCCTGCAGGCCCTCGGGGGCAACATCTTCGTCGTGACGACCGCGTCGGGCGAGCCAACGACCGGCGCCCCGGGCCAGGACGGCATCGGGACGATCGTCCAGGGCTTCCTCGAGAACTCCAACGTCAGCGTCGTCGAGGAGATGGTCAACATGATCCTCGCGCAGCGCGCCTATGAGGCGAACTCGAAGGTCGTGCGCGCGTCGGACGAGATGCTGACGCAGGTCAACAACCTGGTCCGCTGATGCCTGCCGCGCTGCTCCTCCTCGGCGTGCTCGCCTCCGCA
>CAYUPN010000040.1:3743-5985 GCA_964446605.1 uncultured Bifidobacteriaceae bacterium
ACGCGGCGCCGATTGCGTGCGCGTGTGACGGGGCCCGGAGAAGTCGAGGTGATCCATGGGTCGTAGCCTGGTGCTGACGCTGGCCGCCGTCGTGGTGCTGTGGCCCGGCGCCGCTGGTGCCCAGCCGGACGAGTGGTGGTTCGAGGCGGGGGAGAGCGAACCGCCGCCGGCCGCGGTCTCGACCGACAACTACGAGGAGCTGTTCGTCCGGTATCTGGATGCCGCGCGCGCAACGCCGCAGGCGACGGCGCCGGACATCACATGGATGGCGGGCCTCGGCGCGGATCTCCGCGCCCGTTCCGTCAACGACCTCGTCACCGTGCAGGTCATCGAGAGCATCGTCGGGACCGGCACGGCCGACTCGTCGCTGGACAAGAAGAGCCGCGCGTCGGTCGGCAGCCTGCTGGGACTCGAGTCGAAGTTCCCGAGCTGGCTCGACCCGACGCGGCTCACCGAGACGGAGAGCGACTTCGAAGGCGGCGGCACCACCCGGCGCGCCGGCACGCTCACCGCGCGGATCACCGCGCGCGTGACCGAAGTGCTGCCGAACGGCGACCTGGTTCTCGAGGGCGCGCGTGAGATCGCCATCAACGGCGATCGGCAGATCGTCGTCCTGACCGGAGTCGTCCGGCCGAGCAGCATCCGGCCGGGCAACGTCGTGCCGTCGCCGGAGATCGGCCAGCTGCGGATCCGGTACTTCGGGCGCGGGCTGATCCGCGACAACCTCCAGCCCGGATGGCTCGTCCGGCTGTTCAACAAGATTTTCTAGCCATGACGTACGCAGTCGCGGTCCTCTCGTGTGCCGTTCTCGTGTGCTCGGCCTCGCCCGTCGCCGCTCAGCGGCTGCCGGAGGCGCCGGCCGCAGACCACGTGCCGGAATCCACCGTCACGACCGTGCGCGTCGGCGACGTGGCGCGGTTCCAGGGCGCGGCGCCCATTCCGCTCATCGGCTACGGGCTCGTCGTGGGGCTCAACAAGACCGGCGACCGGCGCCAGACGATCTTCCCCGCACAGACCCTGGCGAACATGCTCGAGCGGTTCGGGGTCGCGGTGCCCGCCGGGGAGATCAAGATCGAGAACGTCGCGGCGGTGCTGGTGACCGCGGAGCTGCCCCCCTTCGTCCGGCAGGGGGCCCGGCTCGACATCACCGCCTCCTCGATCGGCGATGCCCGGAGCCTGCAGGGCGGCACGCTGATTCCAACGCCGCTGCGCGGCCCGGACGGCACCGTCCACGCGCTCGCGCAGGGGCCGCTGTCGATCGGCGGGTTCGGCGGCGGCCGCTCGGCCAACGGCGTGACGGTGAACCATCTCACCGTCGGCCGCGTCCCCGGCGGAGCGCTGGTGCAGCTCGGGCAGCGCGTCGAGATGGAACCGGCGGCCGAGGTGCGGCTGGCGCTGACGTCCCCCGATTTCGGCAACGCGCACCGGCTGGCCGATGCCATCAACGACGCGCTCGGCGGGTCGGCCGCGCGCACGATCGACGCCGCCACGGTGGCGGTCGCCGTGCCGCCGGCCTACCGGCAGGCCGTGCCTGATCTGCTGGCGCGGCTCGAGTCGCTGCCGCTCGCCGTCGATCAGCCGTCGCGCGTGGCGATCAACGAGCGGACCGGGACCGTCGTGATCGGCGGCGGCGTACGTCTCGGGCCTGCGGCCGTCGCGCACGGGAACCTGTCCGTCCGCATCTCGACGCAGTACGTCGTCTCGCAGCCGTCGGCGTTCTCGCGCACGGGCGAGACGGTGGTGGTGCCCGACGAGCGCGTCGAGGTCTCGGAAGGGGACGCGCGCCTGGTCAACATGGGGAGCGGCTCGACGCTCGACGAGGTCGTGCGCGCGCTGAACGCGCTCGGCGCGACGCCGCGCGACATCATCGCGATTCTGCAGGCACTCAAGTCGGCCGGCGCCCTGGCCGCCGAGATTGTGATCCTCTGATGACACCGACCTTGCTGCCCGGGCTGACCGCGCGCGCGAGCGCCACCGGTCCGGCGGAGAATCCGGCGCGCGTGCGCGAACTCGCCGCGGAGTTCGAAGCGATGTTCCTCGCGTTGATGCTCCGGCAGATGCGCGAGTCGATGGCGCTGGCAGGCGAGGAAGACGGCGAGCCGGGGCTTGGCCGCACCACGTTCGCCGAGACGTTCGACGTCGAGCTCGGACGGCACCTGGCGGCCGGCGGCGGCATCGGGATCGCGTCGGTGATCGTGGAGGCGTACGAGCGCCAGCACGGAATTGCACAGAGTGTCACCGC
>CAYUPN010000040.1:6085-35264 GCA_964446605.1 uncultured Bifidobacteriaceae bacterium
CTGACCGTCGTGGTTGAGCACGGTTCTGGCATACGGACGAGGTACGCGCACCTGTCGGAGCTCCTCGTGGCCTCCGGGCAGGAGGTGCGGCAGGGGCAGGAGGTCGGCAAGGCGGGCGCCACCGGGCGTGCCACCGGCACGCATCTGCACTTCGAGGTGCTGGCGTCGGGACAGGCGGTCGACCCCGTCGCGGCGGCCCGCCGGTACGCGCAGGCGGCCGGATTAAAGCCGGTGCGAACGGATGCCGATTGGTCGGGTGCCGGGCCTTCTCCCGACCCGGTGCTGGAGGAATAGGTGATGAAGATCGAACCCGGGCAGACTGGCGCCGAGTCCGTCGGGGCCCACCGCGTCGAGCAGCAGCAGGGCGTCAACCGCCCGACGCACGCCGGACGTCCCGCCGACACCGGCAGCGACTCGGTGCGCCTGTCCTCGGACGCCGCGCTGGCGACCGCCGCGGCCCGGGAAGCCGCCGCGTCGCCCGAAATCCGCCAGGACCGGGTCGAGGCCGCGCGCAAGGCGCTCGAAGCGGGCCGGGTCGGGGCCGATCCCCAGGCGCTGGCCGACCGCATCATCGACACGCTGCTCGAGCGCTAGCGACATGGGCGTGACGGGAACCGGTCGCCCGGACGCGACCGAAACGGTCAGCCGGCTCGCCGGCGTGCTGACGGACCTGGGAGACGCGCTGGCGCGCGCCGACCTCGATGGCGTGCTCGCACAGCACTCGCGCCTCGACGAGCTCGCGCGCCTGCTGCCTGATCTCGATGGACCTCTCGATCGTGACACCCTGCCGCCGGCGGCCCTCGCGGCGCTTCTGGCGCTGCGCCGCGCCCGTCAGTTCGGCGACGGGCTGACGCAGTTCGCGGCGGCCACCCGCGCGGCGCGCGGGCTGGTAGCTCCCTACGACCGGGCCGGGCGCCCGGCGGATCCGGCCCGCGCCGGCTCGTTCGACGTGAGGGGCTGATGTCCGGACTCTTCGGCATGCTCTCCATGGCCGCCCGGTCGCTCGAGGCCCAACGCTTCGCCCTCGACGTCGTCGGCCAGAACATCGCCAACGTCAACACCGCCGGGTACTCGCGGCGGGCCGTCGACTTCGCCGCGCTGCCGCCCACCAGCCCGCTCAACGCCGGTGGCGGCGTCGAGGTGCAGGGCGTCCGCGCGATTCGCGACGCGCTGCTCGATCGCCGCCTGTGGCAGGAGCAGCCCGCCGCCGCGATGCAGGGCGCCATCGCCGACGCGCTCGGCATCGTCGAGGTCGCGCTCGGTGATCCCGGCGTGTCGCTCGACGCCACGCTGACCGAGTTCTTCGACGCCTGGGGCCGTCTGTCCGAGGACCCGACGTCGACCACCGCGCGGCAGCAGGTCATCCTCAAGGGCCAGGCGCTCGCGACCGCGTTCGGTGACATGACCGAGCGGCTGACGCTCGCGCAGCGCGACACGGACACCCGCATTCGCGGGGTCGTCGATCAGATCAACGCGCTGGCGACGGAGATTGCCAGCCTGAACGAGTCGATCGCCAGGGGCGTGGCCATCGGCACCGACGTGCAGGTGTTGCGGGACCGCCAGGGTGAGGCCATCAAGTCGCTCTCCGAGCTCGTCGCCGTCGACGTGATCGCGCGGGACGACGGCGGGTACGACGTGACGTTCGGACTCGGGCGGCCGCTGGTCATCGGCGCGTCGGACTTCCAGATCACGGCGACGCCGGTCGGGCCGTCGGGGCTCGTCTCGCTCAGCGCGAACGGCGTCGACGTCGGCGGGGAGGTCGCATCGGGTGTGCTCGGCGGCCTCCTGCAGGTGCGCGACACGCTCATTCCCGGCTACATCAGCCGGCTGGACGAGATCGCGTACGGCGTCGCCACCGAGGTCAACACACGGCATCAGGCGGCCTTCGACGCGGCGGGTGCGGCGGGGCTCGCATTCTTCGATCCGCCGGCCGCGACGGCCGGTGCGGCCGCCGCGCTCGCGGTGAACGCCGCGGTGGCGGCCGATCCCTCACGCGTGGCAGCGGCGGGAACGCCCGACCCCGGCGACAACAGCGCCGCGCGGAACCTGGCGGCGCTGCGCGACAGTCGCGTGATGTTCGGTGGCACCGCGACACTGCACGACGCGTGGGGACGGCTCATGTATCAGGCCGGCACCGACACGCAGGTCGCCCGGCAGGACGAGCGCACGCGCCGGGAGATCGTCATGCAGGTCGAGGCGCTGCGCGACAGCGTCTCCGGCGTCTCGCTGGACGAAGAAGCGGCCGGCCTGATCCGGTTCCAGCGCGCCTACGAAGCCAACGCACGCTTCTTCACGACGGTCGACAGCGTGCTGCAGACGCTGCTGACGATGGTGGGCCGATGACACGCATCAGCTTCCAGACCGAGTTCAGGCACGCGCTGGCGGACATCGAACGGACGGCCGCCGATCTGATGCGCCGGCAGCGGGAGGTGAGCTCCGGCCGGCGGCTCCAGGCGCCGAGCGACGACCCGACGGCCGCCGCCGGCGCCGTCACCGAGCACGCGGCTGTCGCCGCACTCGACCGCTACGCGCAAGCGGCCGGCTCGGTCGAGGCGCGGCTGCGCCTCGTCGACACCGTGCTCGGCGACGTCATCCAGCAGCTGACCCAGGCGCAGGCCGTCGCGACCGGTGCACTCGGCGACACGCCGAGCCCGGCGCAGCGCGAGGCGGCGGCGATGGAGCTGGCGGGCATCCGCGACGCCCTCTTCGGCGATCTGAATACGAGCTTCCGCGGCGTCTACGTCTTCGCCGGCACGGCCTCGACGACCGCGCCCTTCATCCGCAACGCGGACGACACGGTGAGCGCCTACCAGGGCAACGCGTCGACCATCGCCGTCGATACCGATCGCGGCCGCGAGGCGCAGGTGACCTTCGATGGCGGTGCGCTCGCGCAGGGCACCGATCCGCAGGACGTCTTCCAGATTCTCGAGACGCTGCGTACCGACGTGCTCGCGGGGGACACGCCCGCGATCGAGCAGGGCATCGCGGCGCTCAAGCGGGTCTTCGATCGCGCCGTGCAGCTGCAGTCCGAGGTCGGCACGGACCAGAAGGCGCTCGAAACCGGCGCCATCAGACTGACGGAGGAGAAGCTGGCCGCAAGCAGCCGTCTTTCGAAACTCGAGCACGCGAACATGGCCGAGGCGATCTCCGCGATGAGCCGGGCCGAAACGGCATACAACGCGGCCCTTGGCGCGGCGGCCCGCCTGACGCGGCCGTCGCTGATGGACTACCTGCGATGATCGCGCCGGATCAGGCGGTCTGCGTCGAGCCGCGCCGCATCGAGACGCCCGTCGGGACCTTCGAGATCGATCCGCAGAGCGTCATCCACTTCCACGAGGGGCTGCCCGGTTTCGAGGCGACGCGCACCTTCGTCCTGCTGTCCTCGCCGGAGATCGCGCCGCTGCACCTGCTGCATCACGTCAGCGGCCCGGCCGCGTCGTTCCTCGCCATCGATCCGCGGCTGGTGCTGCCCGGCTATCGCGCCGTGCTGTCGGCGGGGGATGAGCGGCGGCTCGCCGCGGGAGACGAGACGGCACTCGTCTGGCTCGCGCTCGTCACTCTCGATCCCGCGCAGGGCCCCACGGTCAACCTCCGGGCGCCGATCGTCATCAACCCGGACCGGATGATCGGCTTCCAGACCATGCCGCACAACAGCCTGTATCCGCTGCGGCATCCGCTCGCATTGCGGTGAGCGATGCTGGTCTTCACGCGCAAGCGGCACGAAGCCATCATGATCGGCGACGGCGTCGAGATCCGCGTCCTGCGGGTCGGACGCGACGGCGTGCGGCTGGGCGTGACGGCGCCGCCGCAGGTGGCCGTCCATCGACGCGAGATCTACGAGCAGATCCGCGAGGAGAACCGCATCGCGGCGCGCGCCGTCGGCAACGCCGACGCGATTGCCGCGGAGTTGCGCGGCCGGCTGGGCGCCTCCGCCTCGACCGCGCCGGCGAGCAATCCCGGGGATGACGCTCGCTGACTGGCGCGACGCGCCATCCGACCTCGTGCAGCCGCTGCTGCTGGCGGAGCGCGCGCGCGTGCTCGACGCGCTGCACTGGGACCTTGCGCCGGCGCTCCGCCTGGTCGAGCAGGCCAGACAGCGCGGCGATGTGCCCGGCCTGATTCTCCGCGATCGCGCGGGGGAACCGATCGGCTGGGCCTTCTACCTGCTCGCGCATCGGACATTGCAGCTCGGGGGTCTGCACGCGCGGACGGCCGCCGGCCTGCGGCTGCTGCTCGACCGCGTGCTCGCCTCCCCGGAAGCGGAGCTCGCGCAGAGCATCTCGTGCTTCCTGCCCGCGGCGTCCCCGTCGCTCGTGAGCGCGCTCGGCCGGCTCCGGTTCGAGATTCGCGCCCACGAGTGCCTGGAAGTGTCGCTGGCGTCCTGGCCGGGTGCGCCGATCGACGGCGCGCCCCTCCGGCTCCTGCAGGAGACCGATGCGCCGGCAGCCGTCCGGCTGCTCGCGCGCGCGTACGCCGGCGAGCGGTCCGCCCGGACCTTCGCGCCGACCGGACGCATCGAGGAATGGGCGCAGTACGTCGGCCAGATCCTCACCGGTCCGGCCCTGGGGACCTGGCGGCCGTCCCTGTCGTTCGGTGTCGAGGCACCCGGCAGCATGCTGCTGGCCGCCGTGCTGACCACGGAGATCGCCCGCCAGGTCGCGCACGTCGCGCAGATTGCCGTCGACCCGGACGCGCGGCGGCGAGGTTTCGCCAGGCGGCTGCTGCTCGCCGCCGGAGCGGCGGCTGCCGCGGAAGGCATGCGGCGCCTGACGCTGCTCGTCGACGAAGACAACGCGCCGGCCCGCGACCTCTACGCCTCGCTCGGGTTCACGCCCATCGGCCGCTGGATTCACGCGACCCGCGGCCCCGTCCCCCGCCGCATCGGCGGCGTGGTCGTCCGCGCCTCCTCACGCGGACGGGCCGCGTAGACGGAAGCGGGAAACAGGAAACGGGAAGGGCGCGATCGCTCGATGATCGTGGCTCGCGGTCGCGCGGCCCCTCAGCCTCGCTCGTCGAAGATCGCCGCCGTCGACGGTGGCGGCGCGACGACGCGCCGATAGGCGGCCAGCGTCGTCTCGCCGGCTTCAATCGCCTGGGCGGCGAAGCGGCGTGCGGCTTCCGCCTCCCGCAGCGCGGCGAGCGTGTGCTGGTCGGCGGCGATGATCTCGTTGACCAGACGCGCGGCCTCGCGGTGGCGGGCGATGACGGCCCGGAAGGCGGGCAGCCGGGCGGCGCGAGGGGCCGCCGCGGCAAGCTGCTGGCGCAACGGCTTCAACTCGTGCTCGACCGTGACGATGGCGTTCAGCAGGCGGGTGCGCTCGTCGGAGAACCGCGCCAGCGACGGCGGGTCCGCCGTCCCGGATGTCGACCGCTGCGTCGCGGCGAGCTGCGCGAGCTGCCGCAGCAGCTCCATCTCCGCTTCGAGCCCGGCGGCATACGCGCTGATGGCCGCGTCGAGCGCGCCGGAATCGGCAGTGGTCACGGAGCCTGCGCTCCGGCCGTCTCGCGCGCGGCAATCTGGGCCCAGGCGTCACGCAGCGGGCGAAGCACTCGTGCCGCTTCCTCGAAGGGGGACTGGTCGTTCCGGGCGCTGCCGTCGAGCAGCCGGCCGTTCACGTACGAGTAGAGCCCGTCGAGCGAGGTCGCAATCTCGCCACCCTGTTCCAGGTTCAGCGTGCTCTGCAGCTCCGAGAGAATCGCGAGCGCGCGCGAGACGGCCTCCCCCTTGCGAGGCAGATCGCGGGCGGCCAGAGCGGCTTGCGCCTCTCCGACGTGCCGAATCAGGCCGTCGTACAACATCACGACGAGCTCGAGCGGCGAGCGCGACTGGACGTGGGTGCGGGCGTAGGCCTGCGCGGCCCGGGCGGAGAATGCCTGCGTCGTGATCATGCGTCAGAACAGCCGGAACTGGTTGTTGAGCGTGGAGAGCGACTGCACCGAGGCGTTGAGCGCCGTGATCGCGTTGTCGGTCGCGATGAACTCGCGGTGCAGCGCCTCGCGCCGGATGGCGAGCCGGGTTTCCATGAGCGCGATGCGGTCGGCCACGGACGCGAGCTGGTCGTTCAGCCGCTCGCTGGCGCCGGGGATCAGCCCGCCGGTCGCGGTGTACGTCGAAATCCGGCCAACCAATCGCGTGAAGGCCCCATCCACACCGCCGGCGCCGGCGAACAGCTTCAGGACGTCGGTGTTGCCGCCGGCCGTCGCCGCATCGAACGCCGCTTCGTCGAAGGTCAACGTGCCGGACCGGTCGAAGCGAATCCCGATCTGGCTCAGATAGGAGTACGTGCCGCCGCTCTCGTACGCGGCGTTGACGGCCGATCGAAGCTCGTTCGACAGACCGCGCAGCACGGCGTCGCGCCCGATCGTGTCCGAGCGGCCGGTGCTCGCCAGCTGCGACTGATCGCGCACGAACGTCATCAGATCGTTGAACGCGGACACGAAGGCCTTGACCTGGCCCTTCGCCGCGTTCTGGTCGGCGGCGACGCTCACCGTCACGGTCGCGGCCGGATCCTTCCTGAGCAGCTGCAGCGTCACGCCGGGGATGACGCCGTCGGCGCTGTTGCCCGCGCTGGCAATCGGCACCCCGTTCACCGTGAACGCGGCGTTGGTCGCGTTCTGCGCGTTGTCGGCGGCACCGTCCCCGCTGACGCCGTCGCCGTCGGTGTCGGGGAACGCGACCCCGACGCCGCCGGTGAGCGTGGATTCGACGGTGAAGGCGTGGTCCACCCCGGTCGACCGCCCGGTCAGCACGAGCTGGTAGCTGCCGGGAGCGGGAGAGACGACGCTTGCCCGTGCGGGGATCTGGTCGTTGGCGTTGATCGCGTCGGCGAGGTCCTGGAGGGTCGCCGGCACGGTGACGGTCACCGGGATGCCGTCGATGATCAGCGCGCCGCTCGTCGCGACGATCGTCTCGTTCTTGTCGGGCAGCACCGTCGTCGACGCCGTGGTCTGCGCCCGGGCGAGCTCGCTGACGACGACGTCGTAGGTGCCCGGCGATGCGCCGGCGCCGGCGGAGACGGAGACCGCCGAGGCGTTCGTGCTCGTGGCCGTGCGGCCGCCGAACCGGTCGGCGTTCGACAGCGTCTCGGCGGCGCTCGAGAGGGCCGAGAGGCGGGAGGCCAGGGTCGCGAAAGCGCGCTTCTGGCCTTCGAGCGCGCTCTGCCGCTGTTGCAGCGTGACGACCGGCAGCCGCTCCTGCGCCATGATGGCGTCGAGGATGGCGGTCCAGTCGATGCTGTTGAACCCGCTGAATGTGATGGCGGACCCCATGCTCACGTTCTCCTGCCCGGCCGGGACTCGAACCGGCGCGGCCCCTCCCGCGTATGCGAGAACCGGGCCACCCCTGCCGTGGATGCGGTCCGGCCGGTTGGCCGGCGGGCCGCCGTCCCGTGGCGGCCCGCGGACGTGTCGCTATCGCAGCAGCGACAGAACCATCGACGACGACTGGTTCGCCTGCGCCAGCGCCGCGATGCCGCTCTGGCTCAGGATGTTGAACCGCGTCATGTTGGCCGTCTCCTCCGCGATGTTCGCGTCGCGGATGCGGCTCTCCGCCGCCTTGTTGTTGACGACCTGCGACTGCGCGAGCGAAATCGCGAACTGCAGGCGGTTCTGCAGCACGCCGATCGTGCCCTGCGCCTGGCCGAGCAGCGTCACCGCCGAGGCGACGGCCGCGACGGCCGTTTCCGCGTCCGCCTGCGTCGTCAGGGCGTGGCCGGTCAACGCCATGGCGGCCACCGACGTGCCGGCAATCGTGCCCGTGATTTTCCCGTTTGCGCCGTTGTTGCTCACGAAGACCGAGAAGCCCTGGGTGGCCGTCAGCCCGGCAACCGTCGCCTCCCGGTCGATTTCCGTCAGGACGTCCTGGAACTCGAGGTCGAGCGTCGCGCGGCTCGCGTCGGTCGTCTCGCCGGAGGCCGCCTGCGTGGCGAGAGTGGCCAGCCGATCGAGCAGCGTCGAGATGTTCGCGAGCGCGCCGTCCTTGATTTGCAGGCCGGAGAGCCCGTCGTTCGCGTTGCGGATGCCCTGATTGATGATCGCGACGTCGTTCCGGTACGCATTGGCAACCGCCAGACCGGCGGCATCGTCGCCGGCGTAGTTGATGCGGAAGCCGCTGGACAGACGGGTGAGGGCCCGGTTCAGACCGAGATTGGTCTGCACCAGGTTCGCCTGCGCGTTCGCGGACGAGATGTTGCTGACGACAGAGAACGAAGCCATACCGATCCTCCTTGACTGCCCCCGGCCGGCATCCATGCCGGCAGCCGGACCCTGTGGGCCCGGTTTCACTGGCGGCCAGGTAATCGGAGAACGGGCGTACGGCTTTAATCGGGCCCGGGCCCCGGGGACGGACATCCCCCGGGAACCCGGTCCGGCTGCTGGCTGGCGGCGCCCGGCGCCGCCGATCCGTCAGCGGTTGTCGCCCCGCCGTCCGGAGACGGCGGTCACGGGGGCGCCCGGTGCGGGGGGCCCCCGTCAGGACTACCGCAGGAGCGACAGCACCGACGCCGACGACTGGTTCGCCTGCGCCAGCGCCGCGATGCCGCTCTGGCTCAGGATGTTGAACCGCGTCATGTTGGCCGTCTCCTCCGCGATGTTCGCGTCGCGGATGCGGCTCTCCGCCGCCTTGTTGTTGACGACCTGCGACTGCGCGAGCGAAATCGCGAACTGCAGGCGGTTCTGCAGCACGCCGATCGTGCCCTGCGCCTGGCCGAGCAGCGTCACCGCCGAGGCGACGGCCGCGACGGCCGATTCCGCACCCGCCTGCGTCGTCAGCGTCTCGCCGTCGAGGGAGAGGCTCGTCACCGACGCGCCCGAGATGGTGCCCGTGATCTTGCCGTTGGCCCCGTTGTTGCTGACGAAGACCGAGAAGCCGGCGTCCGACTGCAGCCCCGCGACGGTGGACTCGCGGGTGATCTCGGAGAGGACGTCCTGGAACTCCGCGTTGAGAGTCGCGCGGCTCGCATCGGTCGTCTCGCCGGAGGCTGCCTGCGTGGCCAGAGTGGCCAGGCGGTCGAGCAGCGTGGAGATGTTGTTCAGCGCACCGTCCTTGATCTGGAGAGTCGAAAGGCCGTCGTTGGCGTTCCGGATCCCCTGGTTGATGATCGCGATGTCGTTCCGGTACGCGTTCGCGACGGCGAGGCCCGCCGCGTCGTCGCCGGCGTAGTTGATGCGGAATCCGCTCGAGAGACGCGTCAGCGCCTTGTTCAGCCCGAGGTTCGTGGCGGTCAGGTTCGCCTGCGCGTTTGCCGACGAGATGTTGCTGACAACCGAAAACGAAGCCATGTCATTCCTCCTTGAGAGTCGCGACCGGCATCCCAGCCGGTCCGCCGCCGCGGGGGTCGGCCCCGTGGCAGGACGCGCCGGTAATCGTCGGAGGGGGAGGGGCCTTGAACGTGCGGCGCGGGCGTTCGGGCCGTCGTCCACGCCGGTGTCGGCGTCTCCTGGCCAATTTGCTGATACTGCCGGCAAACCGGCGATCGTCCGGGCTGCGGCGTCGGCCAACCGCCCGCCTGCGCCGTTCGCATGAGCGCCTCGTTCGACCGGAATCTGGCGATTCTGCGCAGCCGTGTGCCGGACACGGCGGCGCGCGTGCTGGAGGCGGTGGCGCGGTGTGACGTCGCGTCGACCGCCCGGGCGGCGACAGGAGAGCCGGTGCTCGAACTGCACGGTCGGCCGCTCGACAGCCGCCGGCGGCCCCGCGAGGTGGCCGAAGCAGCCGCCGCCGAGGTGACGGCGGGGCGCGTCGTCGTCCTGGGTCTGGGAACGGGCTACTTCGTCGACGCCCTCCGCCGGGGTGGCGTGGTCGTCGCGGCCGTCGTCGAGCGGGCCGCCGTGATTGCCGGCGCTCTCCGTGCACGGGACCCGCTCGATTTGATCGAGCAGGTCCCGCTCATCGCGCTGGAGGATCTCGCCGAGCCGGGTGCGCTCGCACGGCTTCGCGCGGCGTCGCCGGCCGTTGTCGTGCATCCGCCGAGCACCGCCGTGACTCCTGCGCTGCAGGCTCTGGCGGAACGTTGGGCCTCACTCCCTGCCGCGCGTGCGCCGCGTGTGCTCGTGGTGGGCCCGACGGCCGGCCGCTCGCTGGGCGTTGCGGACGCGGTGGAGCGGGCGGCGCGTCGGCCAGTCATGGTGCTGAGTCCGTGCGCTTTCCAGGCGGGGCACCGGAGTGAGGGGCACGTCGGCCATCTGATAGTGGCCGACCGATGAGAAGTTCAGAAGCTCGAGTTCCCCCGGCGATCGCGGCTGGGTAACACCGGTCGGGACCGCGCCCGCGGTAGCCAGCGAGCGACTACGAATCCGGCTTCGACACTCGCCCCCCGAACTGAATCCGCTCGATCTCCCGTGTAACTTCTTCGCAGATCAGTCTGGCTTCAATCTGTACGGCTTCCAGCGTACGCCGGAGGTGCGCCAAGCGCTCCAGGCGTTCTGCATCGCTGGTGTCCCTCGAAATCCCATGCACTTCGAGCAGGGCGCGAGGAATGCCCGTGGCCATGTCGTCCTCTCGTTGGGCAGGCGACCAAGGACGATGCCAAGCGGGACAGCTCCCAAGGCGCCCCGAGGACCATCGGCCTGCGTCCTACGACGTTCCGACTCTCAGGGTCCATTGTTCTGGCTCCGTCCCGACGATGCGATCAATCCGGCCCGTGGCCGAGAGGCGCTCGAGGGCGTCGTGGACGGACTCGAGCCGGAGTCCAGTCAGATAGGACAAGTGGGCTGCGTCTGCTCGCGCGATCGCCTGCAGGATGGCCAGAACGCGCTCGGTATGGTCGTCGCTCATCGCTGGGCGCCTCGAATCGCGGAGATAGAGTGGCACCGGTCATGACACCGCCGGGCTGTCTTGACCCACGTCGTCCGCCAAGCGGAGGTCGAGTCTGACCCGAGCGCCTTTCCCTGCTACGTCGAAATCAATCGTGACCGCATCGTCGGCCTGACTGGCTCGTTCGCCAGGTCCGCGAGACCGGGGCGCCGCGGCGCTGACCTGGACCGCGAGTCCCTGATTCTGGAACTCCTGCGATAGCGATTTCGCCATCCGGTTCAGGAGGCCCATGAGCGCGACTTCGGCGGAACTGTCAGCTCCCGGATTCTCCAACAAGTCCGCGAGCTTCTTGGCATGCCGGCGGTTCGCGGCGAGCTCCACGAGCAGCGGCAATCCTTCCTCTTGAAACCGGATCGTCAGCATGGCCGCGGCAAACTTGGACGTATCGCGCGCCTCCGGCGCCCGCGGGATGGCCGCGGCATGAAACAGCGCGCCCAGCGCTTCCTCGAAGGCCGCGATGCCGAGCAGCTTCAGGTCGGGCACGATCCCCAGGAGGTGCGACATCCGACCGGGCCGTCGCATGAGGTTCATGAAGCCATCCTTGAAGAGGTCCGCAA
Organism: uncultured Bifidobacteriaceae bacterium; assembly: GCA_964446605.1. Lineage (GTDB taxonomy): Bacteria > Acidobacteriota > Vicinamibacteria > Vicinamibacterales > JAENWD01 > JAENWD01. Next base: position 17,456 of record CAYUPN010000040.1, read on the forward strand.
CAAACGTGCGGAGGATGACGGCTTCATACGGCGACTGCTTCTTCACACGTCGGAGTTGGTGGGGCGGCATGACCGCAATCACGCGCACGGCATCGGTTCGAGGGTTGCGGCGGATGTGCTGTGCCAGGAGGTCGCCCGTGAAAACGCCGAGGTCCGAGCCGATGAAGAGAGCCTTCGCGGGATCGTCGAGGGCCGCCCGAAATGCTGCAATACCGGAATCGGCTTCGCGCACCTGGCAGAGCGAGGTTACCGCCCGCCGGAAGAAATGTCGGAACTCCGGGCTCCCATCCGCGATGAGGACCGCAGACTCCGGGGAGAGCTCGAGCGGTTGAAACACCGTGGGCGCACCTGGCATGGAGTCCGTGTCTGACAGCTCGTGCGCTCGGATCAGGCGGGTGACCCGCTCCACCAGATCGCCCGGCCGCAGCGGCTTCAGGATGTATTCCGCCACGCCGAACCCAGCGGCACGCTCCACCATGTCCGCATCGCCGATCGCGGTCATCATGAACACCGGTGTCCGCGCGAGCGTCGCAGACTGGCGGATCGCACGGAGTGTGTCTATGCCGTTCAGGACCGGCATCAAGTGATCGAGGATCACGAGTCCATAGCGCTGCTGGCTCAGGAGCTCAAGGGCTTCCAGGCCGTTGCCGCACTCCACGATGTTGAGCGTGAGCTGTCGCTGCAGGACGCGCCGAATCACGGCCCGAATGGACGGGTCGTCATCCACCAGCAAAATGCGCATCTAGTCCTCCTGTCAGGCCGAGAGCGATACGCGCTCAGGGATAGTTTGGACAGCGGGCTGCTCAGAAGGGGCGAGGGCCTGGGCCCTCGGACCCGCCAGGATTGTGCCAGCGTTCGCGATCAGGCGTCAGTCAGCTAGCTCGCGAGTCAAGGCCATCACATGATCACAGGCGTCGAGAATCGCCTGCAGACTCGCGCGCTGCGCCAACAGCTCTGGCGAGCTGTTCTGCAGCAGCCACTCGGCTTCGCCCTGAATGACCCCGAGCAGGTTTCTCAGTTGGTGCTCAAACGTAGTGGGCAGCCTCAGCGGGCGACCGTCAGCAGCGGAAGCGCCTTCAGGCGCAGTCGCGCCCTCGTCTGGCGCTTCCCATGCAGCCTGGCAGTGCGGACAGCGCAGGCAGACGCGTCCCTGTTGGACGACGAGGTGCTTCACCTGGACCGCGCCACAATACGGGCACGGTGTCTTACTGCCTACCCCTGAGTCCTGAGCGTCATCAGGCATCAAACCGGTTCATCGATGGGGAGCTACACCGATCTATCGACAGCCAAAGGAGGGTCTTGAATTCTGGGAGACGCGTGCGAGAAAGGAAAGGAAAGGAGAGGAAGAAGGAGGAAGGAAGAAAGGAGGGAAGGGAAAATCAAGCGGGCCCGAGAGTGTCAGGGCACGCGACTGTCGCGGGACGTGATGGCGTGGCGTTCACCGGCCGGTGAGTTGAGCTGCTCGGCAGACTCGACGGGCACGTGCACGATCTTGACCGGCCCCTGCATCTGCATCTCCGTCTCTCGGCAATCGATGAAATTGCCTTCGGAGCGCCCCAGGACTGGCTTGGGAGGACTCGGGGACCGCCGAGGCACATGCCATCGCATTGGGGCGCGAGTTCGAGTCGGCGCACACCGCAGCCGCGCTCACGCCGGTCCTGCTGCCCATCGTCGCCTACCTGCGAACCCGTCTCGAGTCGGCCGGCGGACATGACGTCCGGTCGCTGGCGCGGTTCCATCGGGAGGAGTGGGCGATGGCGGCCAGGCGCGCACGGCTGCTGGCGCGCATCTTCTCCGGACGCGCAGCGACGGCGCTGGCGAGCTGACGCGCACGGCTGCACAGCACGACACGCGCCAGCCAGCCTTCTCACTTCGTTCACGCAAGACCGGACGCGTCCACCGGCCCGGGCGCAGACACATGGCACGGTTCTGGCCGTCAACACCGCGCGGAGGATTGCGGTGATGACCAGGGTGCTCGTGAACAGCCAGCCGCGTGACCCCGAACCGGGCCTGAAAACGCTGGGCGATTTGCTGGCGTGGGCGGATCGGACCAGCGCATCGGACGGCGAGGTGGTGACGGCGGTTCGACTCGATGGCGTCGAGGAGCCGTCATTCCGGGAGGCCGCGCACGCCGCGCGTACGCTGGATGACGTCGCGGTCGTGGAAATGGACGTCGCCACGCCGGCCACGCTCGTCGCGGCGTCGCTCGACGAGGCGCTGCGCGGACTCGCCGGGCTTCGGCGGCACACGCTGGAGATCGCCCAGCGATTCCGGCGGGCCGATGCGGTGTTCGCGAACGAAGGGCTCGCGGAGCTCACTGGAGGCCTGCGGACGCTGGTGTCGCTCCTCGACGCACTGGGCACGGCCATGGGCGTGCCGCTCGAAGTGGCCGAGTGCGACGGGCAGACGGCCATCGAGGTGCTCGAAGGACTCGGCAGCCCCCTGGCGGCGCTGTCCGATGCGCAGGCGCAGCAGGACTGGGTCACCGTCGCCGACATCCTCGAATTCGACCTCGAGCCGGCGCTCGGCCGGTGCGAGCCGTTCTTCGCCGGCCTGGCCGCTCTGGCGCGCAAGGCCGCTGACGCGAACTGACGTGCCCCTGACGACGACCGGCAACGCGTTCGTGGCCCTGGCGCGCCCGGCGCTGGGCGAGGCCGAAATCGCCGAAGTGGTCGCGACGCTCGAATCGGGCTGGCTGACGACCGGGCCACGCGTGGCGGCGTTCGAGTCGGCGTTTGCGGCCTGGATCGGCGCTCCGCGCGCGGTGGCACTCAACTCGTGCACCGCCGCGCTGCACCTGTCGCTGCTCGCCGCCGGCGTCGGTCCGGGCGACGAGGTCATCACCACGCCGCTCACGTTCTGCGCGACCGCGAACGCGATCATCCATGCCGGCGCCACGCCGATCTTCGCCGACGTCGATCCGGTCACGCGCAATCTCGATCCGCAGGCGGTGCGTGACGCCATCTCACCGCGCACCCGTGCGATCGTCGCGGTCCACCTCGGAGGGCACCCGGCCGACATCGTGGCGCTCCGTGGCCTCGCCTCCGAGCATGGGCTGAGGCTGATCGAGGACGCGGCCCATGCGATCGAGGCGGTGTCGAATGCCGGCAAGGTCGGCACGACCGCCGACTTCACCGGCTTCAGCTTCTACTCGACGAAGAACCTGACGACCGGGGAAGGCGGGATGCTGACGACGCCGCACGCCGACGCCGAGGCGTTCGTGCGGACGGCGGCGCTGCACGGGCTCAGTCGCAACGGCTGGAGCCGCTACGCGCAGAACGGCTCGCCGCACTACGACGTCCTGCTGGCCGGATTCAAGTACAACATGATGGACCTCCAGGCGGCGATCGGCCTGCGGCAGCTCGAACGGCTCGACACGCTCTACCGCCGCCGCGCCGCGATCGCCGCCCGCTACGACGAGGCTTTTGCGGATCTGCCAATCGTCCGGCCGGCGCCGGTGCAGCCCGGCGAGCGGCATGCGCATCACCTGTATGCCGTGCTGATCGAGGAGCCGGCGTGCGGCCGGACGCGCGACGCGCTGCAGCAGGCGCTCGCCGCACGCGGCATCGGCACCAGCATCCATTTCCGCGCGCTGCACCTCCATTCGTTCTACGCGGAACGGTTCGGCCTCGCCCGCGGCATGTTTCCTCGGGCCGAGCGCCTGTCCGACACGACCCTGTCGCTCCCGTTGTCCGCAGCCCTGACCGACGCCGAGGTCGATCAGGTGATCGACGCCGTGCGGACGGAGCTCGCCGGCCGCGCATGACGCGACGCGTCCTGTTTCGCGTGGCATGCGGGCCGGGCCGCGGCTTCGGACACATCGTCCGTGCGGCCCGTCTCGGGAGCGCCCTCGACGCACGGGTGTGGATCAGCGTGCTCGGCGAGCCCGTGCCCGGAGTCTCGCGCCGCGTCCGCGTCGTGCACGGCGGCCTGTCGCTGCTCGACGCACTCCGCCCGGATCTCGTCGTGCTCGATACGCCGGTTGCCGGCGACGCCGCGCGCTGGCTGCGTGCGGCGCGCCGGCGAGGTCTGCCGGTCGCGAGCGTGCACGATGCGGGCATCGCGCCGGTCGCCTCCGATCTCGCCATCGACGGGAGCCTGGCCGCGCGGCGTCCCGTCGCCGGGGCATCGCGCACGCTGCTCGGACCGCGATTCATGATTGTCGACCCGGCGATCGCGCGGACCCGCCGCGTCCGCCAGCCCGGGCGCGTCATCATCGCGCTCGGTGGCGGTCCACGCGTCGGGCTGGCGCGGGCGATCGCGAAGGCACTCCGCACGGAATGTCCCGCGCTGCGCGTGCAGATTGCCGCGGGGTTCGCGGCGCCGGGCGACCGGATCGAGGCAGGCGTGGAGCTCCTCGGTCCACGCCGCAGTCTGGCTCCCGCGCTCGCGCGGGCATCGGTCGCGGTCGTCGCCGGCGGCGTCACGCTCTACGAAGCGGCAGCCCTCGGTGTGCCCGTCGTCGCCGTGCCGGTCGTGGCGGGTCAACGCGCCGCCGTAACGGCATTCGACAGGGCAGGGGCCGCGGTGGCAGCGCCGCCCCGGTCGCCGCGGCGGATCGCACGGGCGGCAGCCGCGCTGCTTGGGGATGCATCGAGAGCCGGACAGCTGGCCCGCACGGCCCGGCGTCTGGTGGACGGCCGGGGAACGGAACGGGTCGCGTCGGCGCTGATGCGCCTTGCCGGGAGCGGGCGGGCATGACCGGCGCGGTGATCTTCGATCTCGACGACACGCTCTATCCGGAGCGCCGGTTCGCGTGCAGCGGGTACGCGGCCATCGCGCGCCACGTCGAGACGCGGTACGGCATGGACCGCCGTGAAGCATTCGGGCACCTGCGTGCGTCGCTCCGCCGCGGCGCGCGGGCGTCGGCGCTCCAGCAGCTGGCCGCCGCGCTCGGCGGCGGACAGGATCTCGTGCTCGAGCTGCTCGCCGTCTACCGGGCACATCGGCCGGAGCTCCGCCTGCCGGGAGCCGCGCGGCGGGCGCTGGGCTCTGCACGGCAGCGCTGGCGGGTGGGCGTGCTGACGAACGGGCTTCCGCAGATTCAGCGTGCGAAGGTCGCCGCCCTCGGGCTCGCGCCGCTCGTCGACGCCGTGGTCTATGCCCACGAGGTCAGCGAGGGAAAGCCCGATCCGGCGGCGTTCCGCGAGATCTGCGGCGCGCTCGGCGTGACGCCGGCGCGTGCCGTGATGGCCGGTGACGACCCCTGGTGCGACATCGACGGCGCACGGACAGCCGGCCTTCGGACCGTTCGCGTGCGGCGCGGCCTGCACCGGTCGGTTGCCGCGGGCGCCACCGGGCCTGCCGATGAAACCGTGCTGTCCGTCGCCGACGTGCCGGCGGCGGCCGCCCGATTGCTCGATGCGGAGGTCGTCCATGACGTGTGAGATTGCCGGACGCCGTGTGGGCTCCGGGCGGCCGATGTTCGTCATCGCCGAAATCGGGCTGAACCACGGCGGGTCGCCCGATCTCGCGTGCGCACTCGTCGACGCGGCTGCCGCCGCCGGCGCGTCCGCGGTGAAGCTCCAGACGCTGCACGCCGACGGGCTCGTGGCTGCCCGGTGCCCGGCCCCGGCGCATGTGGCCGCCGCCTCGCTGCGCGACTTCTTCCGGACGTTCGAGCTCGACGAGGCGGCGCACCGGGTCGTCGCGGCGCGCGCGCGGGCGCACGGCCTGGCGTTCATGTCGACGCCGTTCGATGACCGCGCCGTCGACCTGCTCGAGCGCGTCGGCGTGGATGCGTGGAAGGTTGCGAGCGGCGACCTGACGCACCGCCGCCTGATCGAGCGTGTGGCCCGCACCGGCCTGCCGATCGTGCTCTCGACCGGAATGAGCAGCCTCGACGAGGTCCGGCGCGCGGTCGACTGGGCAGCCGATGCGGGTGCGCGCGACATCGCGGTGCTCCACTGCGTGTCCGCCTATCCGGTGCCCGAAGGCCAGGAGAACCTGGCCGCAGTCGCGACGCTCGCCCGTGCCACTGGCCGGCCCACGGGTCTGTCCGATCACGGCACGTTCAGCCATGCGATCGTCGTCGCGGCCTCGCTCGGCGCCTCCATCTACGAGCGCCACATCGTCGATCGCGCGGCCAGCACCGCCATCGACCGGGCGGTGTCCTCGACCCCCGACGAACTGCGCGCCGCCATCGCGGCGGCCGAGCGTGCGCGGCTGGCGCTGGGGGATGGCACGAAGCGGTGCCTGGACGCCGAAGCGCCGAATCTCGTCCCGAGCCGCCGCGCGCTGCACGCCGCACGCACGCTCGCCCGCGGTGAGGTCCTGCTGGAAGCCGACCTGATCGCACTGCGCCCCGCGCAGGGCATTCCGGCTTCGGAGATCGACCGGCTCGTCGGCGGCGTCCTTCTGCGGGATCTCGCCGCCGGCGAGGCCATCCATTGGGACGCCGTGGCCACTCCGGAGATGCGCCGTGCCATGTAACGTGCTCGTCACCGCTGCGTCGCGCCGCGTCGCGCTCGTGCAGGGGTTCCAGCGTGCGCTCGCCGCGCGAGGCGGCGGGCGGGTGATCGTCACCGACATCAACCCGCTCTCGCCGGCGGTGCACGTCGCCGACCGCTCGTACCTGGTTCCGCTGTCGGACGATCCCGGATACCTCGACGTGATCGCCGGAATCTGTGACGCCGAGCAGATCCGGCTCGTGGTGCCGACGATCGACGACGAGCTCGAGCGCTTCGCATGCGCGCGCGGAGCCTTCGCCGCCCGCGGCATCGTCGTCGCGGTGTCGCCGGCCGAGACTGCGGCGCTCTGCAACGACAAGTTCGCGACCTGCACGTACCTGCGCGACGCGGGCCTGGCCGCCGCCGCGACGTGGCTGCCGGGCGACCTGCCGGCCAAGCCGCCATTTCCGCTGTTCGTCAAGCCGCGCATCGGGCGCGGCGGCGTCGGTGCGTTCCGGGCCCGATCGCCGCGAGAGCTCGCTTTCTTCCTCGAGTACGTCCGGAATCCGATCGTGCAGGAGTACCTGAACGGCCCGGAGTACACCATCGACCTGCTGTGCGACTTCGACGGGCGGCCGGTCAGCGTGGTACCGCGCGAGCGCGTGGTCATCCGCGCCGGCGTGATCGATCGCGGACGCACGGCGGGCGACCCGGCGCTCATCGAGCTGGCGCTCGCCTCCGCCCGGACACTCCGCTTCGCGGGCGCCGTCAACATCCAGTGCCGCGTCGTCGACGGCGTGCCGGTTGTCTTCGAGATCAACCCGCGGTTCTCCGGCGGCATCCCGCTGACGATGGCGGCGGGCGCCGACTTTCCCGGGATGCTCGTCGCCATGGCCAGCGGCGAGCGCGTGTCTCCCGCCATCGGCCGGTTCGAACCGGGGTTCTGGATGACGAGCTACGAGGCGGCCATCTTCCTGGACGACGATCGCGTCGCCGCGCTGCGTGCCGGATCCGCCCGGCTGGAGGACGTGGCATGAGAGCGGCCGACGCGCTCATCATCCTGCAGGCCCGGCTCGGCTCCGTCCGGCTGGCCGGCAAGGCGCTGCGGCCGGTGGCCGGGCGATCGCTGCTGTCGAGGTGTCTCGATCGTCTGCTCGCGGGAGCCGCGGCGCCGCTGGTGCTGGCCACCACGACGCGGGCGGAAGACGACGGGATCGAGGACGAGGCGATCGCGCACGGCGTGCCGTGCCTGCGTGGGCCGGATGCCGACGTCCTCGGCCGCTTCGTGGAGGTCGTCGACGCGCTTCGGCCGGTCTACGTGATTCGCGCGACCGCCGACAATCCGTGCGTCGATATCGACGCGCCCGGCCGCGTGCTGGCCCACCTGCGATCCGCGCCCCTGGACTACGTCGTCGAGCGCGGGCTCCCGGTCGGGGCCGCCGTGGAAGGCATGCGGGCGCAGGCGCTGCTGCTCGCCGCGGAGCGCGCGACCTCCGCCTACGACCGCGAGCACGTCACGCCGTATCTCACGCGCCCGGAGAACCGGTTCCGCACGCTCGAGCCCTGGGCGCCGCGCACGCTGTGCCGCACGGACCTGAGGCTGACGATCGACACGCCCGAGGACCTCGCCTACATGGAGGCCGTGCTGCGGCGGGCGGGTGGCACGGCCACCCGTGTGCCGCTGCAGGGCATCATCCGCGCCGCGGACCGCGTCCGCGAACGGCGGGAGGTCGCATGATTGCCGTCACGCGCCTGGATGGATCCGCAATGCTGCTGAACGTCGACGTGATCTACAGCGTCGAGCGGACGCCCGACACCCTCATCTCGCTGGCGAACGGCGAGACGCTGATGGTGCGCGAGACGCCCGACGAAATCCTCGAACGCATCATCCGCTTCAAGCACGCCGTGCTCGACGGCCATGGAGCCGGGCCGTGGCGGTGAGGCGGCGTGCGCGCACGCGGTTCCAGTGGACCGCGCTCATGGGGCTGCCGCTCGGGCTGGCGCTCGTGGGCGCCGGTCAGGCACTCGAAGGGGGCACGCTCTCGTCGATCCTGCAGCCGGCGGCCGCGCTGATCGTCTTCGGCGGCACGGCCGGCGCCGTGCTGCTCGGTTCGTCGTGGGCGGAGATCCGCCAGGCGTCCCGGAGCCTGCGCGGGCTCCTCCTCGATCGCCCCGCCAACGACGACGCGCTCGTGCAGGAGATCGTCAGGCTGGCCGGACAGGCGCGCCGGAACGGGCTGATGTCACTGGAGAACGCGCTGGACGACCACGCCGATCCCTTCCTGCGCAAGTACCTTCTGCACGCCGTCGACGGCGCGCGGCCGCAGGTTCTTCGCGAAATGATGGAGCTCGAGATCGAGCACCAGGAGGAACACGAGGAGGCGCCGGCGCGCGTCTTCGAAGCGGCCGGCGGGTACCTGCCGACCCTCGGCATCCTGGGCGCCGTGCTCGGTCTCATCCAGACCATGCAGCACTTGAGCGAGCCCGAACACATCGGCGGCGGGATTGCCGTCGCGTTCGTCGCGACGGTGTACGGCGTCGGCGCGGCGAACCTGTTCTGTCTCCCGGTCGCGGCGCGCCTGCGCGGCCGCGCCCGCGAGGCGGCGCGGCACCGCGAGCTGATGATGGAGGGCATCCTCGCGATCCAGGATGGCCTCAACCCGCGGCTGGTCGACGAGAAGCTGCGTGCGATGCTGGCCCACACTCCGCCACAGCCGGGACAGCCGCGCCGGAGGGCCGCGTGAGACGCCGCCGGCGCCGGTCCGGCGAGACGATGAACCACGAACGCTGGCTCATCTCGTACGCCGACTTCATCACCCTGCTGTTCGCGTTCTTCGTGACGATGTACGCGATCTCGACGGTCGATCAGCGGAAGCTCGAGAAGGCCGTCGCCGCCTTCCAGCACGCGTTCGCGGAGAACCGGCCGACGGACGCGACCCTCATGGCGGTGCTGCCGGAAATTCACAGCGTGACGGAACCGACCGGGGCGCTCGCCGACGTCCGCGAGCGGCTCGCGCGGCGGCTGGCGCAGCTCGGCGAGCACAGGGTCGAGCTGTCGGTGGACCGCCGCGGCCTGGTCATCACGGTACGGGAGGCCGGCAGCTTCGACACCGGGCGCGCCGACCTCGACGACGATGCACGCCGTGTGTTCCACGAGATTGGCGTGACGCTGGTCGACATCCCGCATGCGATCCGGGTGGAAGGGCATACCGACGACGTGCCCATCAACACCCCGCGCTTCGCGTCCAACTGGGACCTGTCGACCGCGCGCGCGACGACGGTCGTTGCCTTCCTGGTCGAGCAGATCGGCATCGGCCCGGACCGGCTGTCGGCGGCAGGATACGGGGAGTTCCACCCCCGTGTGCCGAACGACTCGGACGCGAATCGCGCCCGCAATCGCCGTGTCGACATCGTCGTCCTGAATCCGCAGGTCAGCCTGCAGGAGGAGCCGCGTGCCGCCGCTGAAGCAACCCGCTAGCGACGAGCGCGTCTCGCTGCAGGAGCACCTGCTCGGACGGCGCGAGCGCGGCCTGCTGCGCGCCGCGGACCGCCGCGCGCTCCAGGGCTGCCGCCTGCTCGTGACCGGCGCCGGCGGATCGATCGGATCGGCGCTCGCGCGGCTGCTGGCGGGGTGCGCGCCGGCGCGTCTCGTGCTCTTCGATCAGTCGGAGTACAACCTGTTCCGCATCGAACGTGAGCTGCGGGCCGCGCGCCCCGGCGTGCCCATCGTCCCGGTGCTCGGGGACGTCAGCCGCGCGGGGGACATCGACGACGCGTGCGAGCGGACGGTGCCCGACGTCGTCTACCACGCCGCGGCCTACAAGCACGTCACCATGGCCGAGCGCGCCGTGCTGAGCGCGGTCCGCACGAACGTGTTCGGCACATGGCATGCGGCGCGGGCTGCCACCGCCTGCGGTGCACGGTTCGTCCAGGTATCCACCGACAAGGCGGCCCAGCCGCTCAGCGTGATGGGCGCGACCAAGCGCCTGGCGGAGCTCGTCGCGCTGACGGCCGCGGGCCACTCCGCCCGTGTCGTGGCCGTCCGCTTCGGCAACGTGCTCGGGAGCAGCGGGAGCGTCCTCGAGCTGCTGCTCGAGCAGATGCGGAATGGCCGGCCGATCGAGCTCACGGACCCGAACGCTACCCGCTACTTCATGACGCCGCGCGAAGCGGTGTCGCTCATCGTGAAGGCCGACCTGCTGGGCCGGACGGGGGAGATCCTCTGGCTCGACATGGGCCAGCCGGTGCGCATCGCCGATCTCGCCCAACGTGTCCAGGACTGGGGGGAATCGATCGGACTGCCGCGCGTACCGGTCCGGTACATCGGGCTGCGCCCGGGCGAGAAACTGCGGGAAGAGCTGACCACGAATGGCCTGTCCCTGGCCAGGACTGCGCACCGCCGGATCTGGACGGCCAGGCAGCCGCGGCCGGATGGCCGAATGGTCCGTCGCGTCCTGCGCGCCCTGCATGACGACATCCGGCGCAACGACGCGCTGACCGCGCTCGCCGACCTCGGGGCCGGTGTTCCCGAGTACACGCCCAGCCGGGAGGCCCGCGAGGCGGCCGCCGCCGGCTCACTGATGCGCGCCCCGTCCCCGACCGATCGCAGCGCCCGCCTGACTCGCTGAGCCACGCACGCGGGTCCGGCTCCTCAAGATCCCGCTCCCCGGGTCGATTCTCACCCTGAAGCACGTCACGGGTCCGGACTCCGCCCGTCGTGCGCGTGAGCTGGAGCGGACCGCTGCAATGAGCGCATCGATTCTCATCGTCGACGACGAGCCGGCCGTTCGGGACGTGCTCTCGTCCTGGCTGGAAGCGGCCGGGTACCGCTGCGCCCTTGCCGGCGACGCGGTGGCCGCGCTGGATCGGTTGTCGGCAGGCGACGTCGACGTCGCGCTGCTGGACTTCATCCTGCCGGGCCGTGACGGGCTGTGGCTCGCCGGGCTGGTGCACGAACAATATCCCGACGTCGGCGTGGTGCTCGTCACCGGCTACCAGGGATGCGACGTCGCGGCCGAGGGGCTCCGTCTGGGCATCCTCGACTTCCTGCTGAAGCCGTTCTCGCGCCGCGAGCTCATGCAGGCGGTGCGGCGCGCCGTGCAGTGGCGCGAGAGCATCCGGCGCGATCGGGAAGCGGAGCAGGCGACGCGCGACGCGATCGACCGGCGCCGCGACGAGCTGACGGCGGCCGCGGCCGCACACACCGATCCGGAGTCGGCGACGGCGGTGCTCGTGCGTGCAATCGGCGAGCGCGCGCCGGACGCCGTCGCGCATGCATGGCGGGTGAGCGGCATGGCGACGGCGCTCGCCCGCGCACTCGGCCTCGACGCCGGGCAGACGGCCGACGTCGCCTGCGGCGCGCTCCTGCACGACGTCGGCAAGGCGCTGCTCCCCGAAGGCCTCATGAGCCGTCCGGGACCGCTGGCCGACGAGGAGATCGCGCTCATCCGCACACACGTGCAGCTCGGCGCGGATGTCGTGCGCGCCGTGGCCGGTCTGGAACGGGCCGCCGCGATCGTCGCCGCGTCGCACGAGGCGTGGGACGGCAGCGGACATCCGTTCGGGCTCGCGGGCGAAGCCATTCCCGTCGGCGCGCGCATCGTTGCGATCGTCGACACGTTCGACGCGCTGACCGCCGAGCAGCCGGACGACACGCTGACGTCCATCCGCGCGGCAGCCGAGCTCGTGCGCTGTGCGGGGTCGCGATTCGATCCCTCCATCGTCCATGCCTGGCTGCGTCTCGCGGAGTCATGGCGGCCGGCGGCGAGCGACCCGGACACGGGCGGCCGCCGCGCGCCTCTCCAGGTGACATCGTGAGCAGCGATGGAGACCCCGGCGCGGCCTGCGGCCGAAACGTTGCGGTGAGTCTCCACATCGTCGACGAGGTGCATGCGCTGAGCAACGCCCTCACGACGATTCTCGGCCTTGCCGACTGGCATCTCGCGACCGCGGACCTTCCGGAGCCGCTTCGCGGCGATCTGTCGCGGATCGTGGACGCGGCCCGACGTGCGGAGGCAGCCACGGGCCGGCTGCGCCTGATCGCGGGTCGTCGGCGACGCCAGGCCGATCAGGCGCCGGCGGCAGTTCCGCCGCAGGGAGCCGCCCAACCCGGCTGCGGGTCCGCCGCGTGACCGGGTTTACCGGAGGCCGTGTCGCGCAGGGCGGCACGCTGCTGCTCAAGGTTGGTGGCGGGATGCCGATTGAACGGCGACTGAGACCGGGTGCGTCATGTTGTTGATCCTGGGTGTGCTGGTCGTTCTCGGGTCCGTCGCGGGGGGCTACCTGATGCATGGTGGCCACCTGGGCGTCCTGTGGCAGCCATCCGAGCTGATCATCATCGGCGGCGCGGGGCTCGGGTCGATGCTGATCAGCACGCCGTTGCCGCTGCTGAAGCGCCTCTTCTCGCAGATCGGGTGGTTCTTCCGGACGGCGGTGCCGAAGGAGGACTATCTCGAGCTGCTGGGCATGCAGTACCAGCTCTTCAAGCTGGTGCAGCAGTCCGGCGTCATGGCGCTCGAATCGCACTTCGAGGAGCCGGGATCGAGCACCGTGCTCTCGAAGTATCCGCGCTTCCTCGCGCGGCCCCACGCGGTCGATTTCCTCTCCGACTCGGTGAAGGTGATCATCATCGGCGGCATCTCGCCGCACGACCTCGAGGCGCTGATGGACGAGGACCTCGAGGTGCACCAGGAAGAGGGGCTGAAGCCTTCGTCGACGCTGACGCGAATCGGTGACGCCATGCCCGGGCTCGGCATCGTCGCCGCGGTGCTGGGCGTCGTGATCACGATGGGCGCGATCGACGGGCCTCCCTCGGAGATCGGCCACAAGGTCGCGGCGGCGCTCGTCGGCACCTTCCTCGGCATCCTGCTCTGTTACGGCTTCTTCAACCCGATGGGCGCCTATCTGGAGCACGTGGTGCACGACCAGGAGCATTACACCCGGTGCCTGAAGACCGGGCTCCTCGCGGTCTACAAGGGCTTTCCGCCGGCGATTGCCGTCGAGTTCGCGCGTCGCGTGCTGCCGCCCGACGTGCGGCCCACGTTCGAAGAGACGGAGCAGTACTGCAAGGGTCAGCGCACAGCTGCGGAGGCGCCGGCGCAGGCGGCCTGATCGGTCATGAAGAACGCCCCCATCATCATCGTCCGGAAGCCCCGCCGCCACGGGCATGGTGCGCACGGCGGCGCGTGGAAGGTGGCGTACGCCGATTTCGTCACGGCGATGATGGCCTTCTTCCTCGTGCTGTGGATCGTGGGCCAGAGCCAGGCGGTTCGCGCCGGCGTGGCGGGCTACTTCCGCGATCCGGGCGTGCTCGACTACGAGCACTCCACCGGCATCCTGCCGGGCGCGACGACGGGCGTCGCGCCCGAAGGGCCTCCGGCGCTGCGCCGTGACGGCATCGAGGCGTCGGCGGCCGACAGGGCGGCGCTCGAACAGAAGGCGACGGTCCTGAAGGAAATGCTGGCGCGCCGACCGGAGTTCCGCTCCCTGCAGGACCAGGTCGAGGTCACGATGACGCGCGACGGCCTGCGCATCGAGCTCATCGAAAAGAGCGACTCGCTGTTCTTCGATACCGGCAGCGCCGTCCTGAAACCCCAGACAATCCGGCTGCTCACGGCGATCGCGGAGGAGATCCGGACGCTGCGGAACCTGGTGGTCGTCGAGGGACACAGCGACAGCCGGCGCTACTCGACGTCCGGCAACTATTCCAACTGGGAGCTCTCCTCGGACCGCGCGAACGCGGCGCGGCGCGTGATGCAGCCGGGACTGCAGGCCGGCCAGGTGAGTGAGGTACGCGGGTACGCGGACACGCGGCTGCGTGTTCCGGAGGATCCGTACGACTCGCGCAATCGCCGCGTGTCGATCATCGTGACCAACTTCCTGATTTCGCGCAGCGACAGGGAGGGGCGGTCGTGACGCGGCCGGCGGGCGGCGATCGCCGCCCCCGCTCCCGGCGCCGGCAGCCGGCACCCGCGACGGAACCGGCCGCCACGGCACGACCGGAGACTGCCGGAACCGATGGGGCGGGACCGGCTTCGGCGCCGGACGTCCCGGCGTGGGTGAGCGAGGTCGATGACCTCCTGAGCCGCGCGGCGTGCGAGCTGGTTCTCGCGCCCGGCGGGCACGGGGCCGCGATCGGCCCGATGCTGGCGCGCATCTCGGCCACGCTCGCGGCCGCGGGAATCCAGCAGCTCGCGGCGCTCGCGGCGCGCATCGAGGCCGCGCGCACCGCTCCGATCGACGTGCTGGCCGACAGCTTCGCGCAGATCCAGTCGGCGTGGAACGTGTGGAAGACGAGCGCCTCCGAATCCGTTGCCACTGCCGAGGGGGCCGATGCGCCGGCAGCCGCCGCCGCCGCCGACCCGGAGCTGGCGATGCTGGCGGGGGACTCCGAGCTGGCGACGATGTTCATGGCCGAAGCGCTGGACCATCTCGCCACGATCGAGACGCTCGTCCTTCAGGTCGAAGCCCACCCGGGTGACGCGCGGCTGCTGAACGACATCTTCCGGCCCTTCCATACCATCAAGGGCAACGCCGGCGCGCTCGGCGTCACGAGCATCCAGGAGGTCGCGCACAGCATCGAGAACCTCCTCGACCTGGCGCGCGCCGGCCGGCACGCCATCGGCGCGGCCGAGATCGAGGTCATCCTCCGCGGCGTCGATCTGCTCGCGGCGATGGTGAAGAGCCTGCCCGTGCGGCTGGCGGGCGGAATCGCACCCGCGGTCGGACCGGCGTGCGCCGCGCTCATCGCCGAGGTCGACGCCCTCGTGCGCGACGCGGCGGTCACAGGCACCGTCGCGCTGCCATCGGTTTGGCCCGACCCGGCGCCATCCGGCACGACCGGTCCCGCCGCCGCGGCCCCGCCGGTACCGGATGCTCCGCCAGCCCGCTCCGACGGCTCGCTGACGGCGGTCAGGGTCGATACGCGCAAGCTCGACGCCCTCGTCGACATCGTCGGCGAGCTCGTGATCGTGCAGTCGATCATCCAGGCCGATCCGGCGCTGCAGCAGCGCATGGACGACCGGCTGGCGCGCAACCTGGGGCAGCTCCGGCGGATCACCAGCGACCTCCAGCGCAGCGCGATGTCGATGCGCATGATGCCGATCCGTCCGACGTTCCAGAAGACGGCACGCCTGGTCCGGGATCTCGGCCGGCGCGCCGGCAAGCCGGTGGAGCTGGTCATGTCCGGCGACGACACCGAGCTCGATCGCAAGGTCGTCGAGGAGATCACCGATCCGCTCATGCACATGGTGCGCAACAGCATCGACCACGGGATCGAGCCGCCGGACGTGCGCCGCGCGGCCGGCAAGCCGGTGCCGGCCCGGGTCACGCTGAGCGCATCGCACGAAGGCGGGTCGATCGTCATCGGCATCGCCGACGACGGGGCGGGGCTGGATACGGAGCGGATACGCGCAAGGGCCGTATCGCTGGGCCTCGTCCGCGACGACGCGATGCTCTCGCCGGCGGAAATCCACGAGCTGATCTTCCGCCCCGGCTTCTCGACCGCCGCCCAGGTGACCGCGTTGTCGGGCCGCGGCGTCGGCATGGACGTCGTGCGCCGGAACATCGAGTCGCTGCGCGGCCGGATCGAGATCCAGACCACCCGCGGCGCCGGCACGCAGTTCACGATCCGGCTGCCGCTCACGCTGGCGATTCTCGAAGGGCTGCTGCTGCGCGCGGGTCGCGAACGCTTCGTGCTGCCGACCTTCTGCGTGCGCGAGTCGCTGCGTCCGGCGCGGGGACAGGTGCACGGATTCCAGGGGCAGCAGGTCATCCAGGTGCGCGACAGCGTGCTGCCGCTCGTGCACCTCGCCGGGCTGTTCGGCATCGGGGGGTCGCTGCCGGATCCCGCCGAAGCCACCGTCGTCGTGATCGAGGACAACGGCCGGCGGATCGGGATCGTCGTCGACGAGCTGCTCGGCAAGCAGGAGGTCGTCATCAAGTCGCTCGGCGAGGCGTTCGGCCGCGTGCGCGGCGTCGCCGGCGGGGCGATTCTCGGCGACGGCCGCGTCGGGCTGATTCTCGATGCCGGCGGCCTGGTGGCCCTGCTCGATCGGCCGCTGGAGCACGCAGCCTGAGCGGGGGAGAGGAGAAGACGATGGGCGCTGAGCACGCAGTGGTCACCGCGCCCGCGGACGTCAGGGACACCGCGGGGCTGGCGGGCAAGTACCTGACGTTCACACTCGGCGGCGAGGACTACGCCGCCGGCGTGCTGAAGGTCCGCGAGATCATCAAGCTGCTGGACATCACCAGCGTGCCGCAGATGCCGCGCCACGTGAAGGGCGTGGTCAACCTGCGGGGCAAGGTGATCCCGGTCGTCGACCTGCGCCTGAAGTTCGGCTTCGACGAGCAGGCCTACACGGAGCGCACCTGCATCATCGTCGTGGAGGTGGCGATGTCCTCCTCGACGGCGCTCATGGGCATCGTCGTCGACTCGGTATCGGACGTGCTGACGCTGGCGGCCGGGGATCTCGAGGCGCCGCCCGAGTTCGGGACGCGGGCGGGCGCCGACTACCTCCTGGGCGTGGCCACCGTGAAGGGACGCGTGAAGATCCTGCTCGACCTCGATCGCGTCCTCGGCGCCGACGCGGCCCTCGCGCCGGGAGCGTGAGCCCAATGCCGGCGACGCGGATCGAGCCGGAGGGGCTCTCCGACCGCGACCTGCGGGCCATCGTCCGGCTGGTGCACGAACGTGCCGGCATCGCGCTGCACAACGGGAAGCGGGCGCTGGTGGCCTCGCGGCTGCAACGGCGGGTGCGCGCGCGCGGCTTCCGCAGCCTGCGCGAGTACGTCGCGTACGTCGTCGCCGATCCGGACGGCGAGGAGGTCGTCGCGCTGCTGGACGCGATCGCGACCAACCACACCGCGTTCTTCCGTGAGCCACAGCATTTCCGGTTCCTCGCCGACATCGTCCTGCCCGCCTTCGGACACCGGGTGCCGGACATCTGGAGCGCGGCGTGCGCCACGGGGGAAGAGGCGTACAGCATCGCGATGACGCTCGCCGACGCGCTGCCGGCCGAGCGGCTTGCGTCGGCGCACGTGCTGGCGTCCGACCTGTCGACGCGGGCGCTGCGGACGGCGGCCGCCGGCGTGTATCCCATGGGCCGGCTGGCGGCGCTCGACCACGAGGTGCGGCGGCGGCATTTCGAGCGCGGGCTCGGCGCGCACGAGGGCCTCGCACGCGTGAACCACCGGCTGCGGTCGCTGGTCCGGTTCCAGCGCGTCAACCTCGCGAGCCTCGGTGAGACGGGCCGGCAGTTCGACGTGATCTTCTGCCGCAACGTGATGATCTACTTCGACCGGCTTGTCCAGCAGCGGGTGATCTCGTCGCTCGAGCGGCACCTCCGGCGGGGCGGGTGGCTGTTCGTCTCGCACGCGGAGAGCCTGAACGGCCTGCGCCACGGGCTCCGGTGGGTGGCGCC
>CAYUPN010000041.1:0-2188 GCA_964446605.1 uncultured Bifidobacteriaceae bacterium
TCCGACCAAATAGGTCGGTCAAGAAAAACAGGATCAGGTCTGATCAGGTCTGATCGGGTCGGATCAGGTCGGATCAGGTCGGATCAGGTCTGATCAGGTCGGATCAGGTCTGATCAGGTCTGATCAGGTCCCGCCCGCGCGCGGGCGGATCGGGTCCGCGCGCCCGCTCGGTGATCCTTGTCGCGGGCGCGCGATCGGGTCGGCGCGGCGCGAAGAACGCGGCCCCGCCGTCAGTCTCCGCGTTCTTCGCCCTTCCCGTTTCCCGTTTCCCGCTTCCTTTGTGCCGCTTCATTCGCTCCTCAGCACTTCCAGCACCGCCTCGCCGAAGGCTTCCGCCTTGCGTTCGCCGATGCCGGTGACCTGTCGCAGCTCGTCGAGCGACCGGGGTTGCAGGCGCGCGAGCTCGTGGAGGGTGACGTCGTGGAAGATGACGTACGGCGGCACGCCACGGGCGCGCGCGAGCTCCAGCCGGAGCCGGCGGAGCCGTTCGAACAGTCCCTGATCGGTGCTGCCGGCGGCGACGTCGCCGCGGCGGGTCTTGCGGCGTCCGCTGCTCTTCACCGGCCGGGGTTGCCGGTAGAGCAGGCAGTCCCCCTGCCCGCGAAGCAGGGCCGCACCGGCCGCGGTGATCTGCAGCGTCGGGTAGGGATCGCCCGTGCGCTGCAGCAGGCCGGCCTGCGTGAGCTGGTCGATATAGCCGCGCAGCTCGGCGCCGGGGACGCCCTGGAGCAGCCCGAAGACACTCAGCGTGTCGTGGCCGCGCGCGACGATTGCGTCGGTCCGCTCACCCCGCAGCACCGCCGCGATGTGGCCCGCGCCCCAGCGCTGGCCGGTCCGTGCGATGGCCGACAGGATCTTCCGGGCCACGGTCACCGCATCGTCCACGGGCTCGAGCTCGCCGAGGCACCAGTCGCAGGCGCCGCACGGCGCTTGCTGCAATGGCTGGCCGAAGTATTCGACGAGGGCGCGGTGCCGGCAGCTGGTCGCGCCCGCGTACCGCTCCATGTCCCGCAGCAGCGTGCGGGTGCTCTCCGTCCATTGCCCTGTCTTCTCGAGCAGGCTGCGCCAGCGCGCGAAGTCGGCCGGCGAGGTCAGCAGCACGCATTCGCTCGGCAGGCCGTCGCGCCCCGCCCGCCCCGATTCCTGCTGGTACTGCTCGAGCGACTGCGGCGCGCCGGCATGCACGACGAAGCGGACGTCCGGGCGGTCGATGCCCATGCCGAACGCGACGGTCGCGACCATGACGTCGATCGTCTCGTTCAGGAATTCGTCCTGATGCCGGTGCCGATCCGCGTCGGCGAGCCCCGCGTGATACGGGCGCACGCGGACCCCTTCGCCCGACAGCCACCCTGCCAGCTCGTCCACCTCGCGACGGGAGAGGCAGTAGACGATGCCCGCGTCGCCGGGGTGGCGGCGCAGGATCGCGAGCAGCTGGTTGCGGAGCGACGTGCGCGGCACGACCCGGTAGGTCAGGTTGGGGCGGTCGAAGCTGCCGACGAGCACCGCCGGGTCCGTCAGCCGCAGCTGGTCGCAGATGTCGCGGCGGACGCGCGGCGTCGCGGTGGCGGTGAAGCCGTGCAGCGAGACATCGGGGAACCGCTCGCGCAAGGCGGCCAGCTGGCGGTACTCGGGGCGGAAGTCGTGGCCCCACTGGCTGATGCAGTGCGCCTCGTCGATCGCGACGTACCGGATGCGGCGCGTGCCGACGAGCGACGCGAAGCTGCCGGCGGCGTCGCCGACCGCCCGTTCGGGCGCCACGTAGAGCAGCCGGCAGGCGCCGCTGCGCACGAGGTCGAGGGCCGACTGCCGTTCCGCGGCCGTCTGCCCGCTGTGCAGGGCCGCAGCCGGCACGCCGGCGGTGACGAGCCCGTCGACCTGATCCTTCATCAGCGCGATGAGCGGCGAGATGACCAGGGCGAGCGGATCCCCCGGCCCGTCGGGCATGAGCGCCGGGGCCTGGAAGCAGATCGACTTGCCGCCGCCGGTCGGCAGGACGAGCAGCGAGTCGCGGCGCGCGAGCACCGCCTCCATGGCCTCGCGCTGCAGCGGCCGGAAGCTGCCGAAGCCCCAGTACTTCTGGAGTACTGACGCGAGCGCGTCGACGCCCACCGTCTCAGCGCCCATCGCCGTCTCCCGGCCCGGTACCGGTGTCTGACACCCGTACCGGTACCAGTACAGTACGGGTGTC
>CAYUPN010000041.1:2288-28772 GCA_964446605.1 uncultured Bifidobacteriaceae bacterium
GTACCAGTACAGTACGGGTGTCAGACACGCGTACGCCGTGGCGCCGGCGGGCGATCACGCCACCCGCTCGGGACGCCACTGCAGGCCGAGCATGAGGATGCGGTTGAGCAGTTCCTCGTACGAGAGCCCGCCGTGCTCGGCCGACTCCGCGAAGTCCTCGCCGTACGCGATCTGCGGGTTCGGGTTCGCCTCGAGCACGTAGATGCGCCCCTCGCGATCGAGCCGCAGGTCGATGCGCGCGTAGCCCGACAGCTCCAGCGAGCGGTACACGCGCTTGGCCATCTTCGTGATGGACGCTTCCAGCCCGTCGGGCAGGTCCGCGGCCTTGGCGGTCATGATGCCGTGCCGCTGCTGGTACTTCGTGCTCCACTTCACGCGTTCGGTGGCAATCGGCCAGTTGTCCCCCTCGACCATCTTCTGGAAGTGCATCTCCCAGACGGGGAACACCTGCAGCCGCTGATTGCCGAGCACGCCGACGTACAGCTCGCGTCCGTCGATGTAGCGCTCGACGATCGCGTTGGTGCCGACGCTGTTGTGGACGAACTCCACGCGGCGGCGGAGCTTCTCCTCGTCGGAGACGACCGAGGCCTGCGAGATGCCGATCGACGCCTGCTGCGTGAGCGACTTCACGATCACCGGGAACTGCAGCCGCTTCGGCACCTTCAGCTGCTGGCCGCGCCGGAACACCCAGAACTCCGGCACCGGGATGCGGTGATACGCGAGCAGCTTCTTCGAGAGGGACTTGTCGCGCGCCAGCAGCAGGCCCCGCGGGCTGCAGCCGGTGTACGGAATTCGCAGCAGTTCGAGATAGCTGACGACGTTCTGGTCGAAGAGGTTGACGTTGTCGAAGGCCTCGAGGAGGTTGAAGACGATCGTCGGCTTCCATTCGTCGATGGCCTGGCGGATCGGATTGAGCTCGTCCTGAATCCCCAGGGGGCGGACGTCGTGCCCCATCTCCTCCAGCGTCGAGATCACGTCGAACTCGGTCTTCCACTCGGCGTGCACCACGTCCATGCCCGTGGTGTCGGCCGGCGGCACCAAATGTTTGTGCACGAGCACCAGCACTCGCTGCCGTTTCACTGTCCCCCCGTCAAAGCGCCACCCGATGACCGCCGCTGTGCAGGTAGTTCATGGTCTGGACCGTCAGCAGCACGGTGAACTCGAGCCGGGCCTGTTCTTCCGGCACCGCGAGCCGGAGATTCAGCTGGCGGCAGCGTTCAATCATCTCTTCGAGCACCTGGTCGATGGTGTACTGGTAAATGCCGGTCCAGTTCGCGACCATCTTCCGGACCGGCTTGCGGATGCGCATCAGGAACTGCGCCGCCGTCATGTTCTGCCCGAACTCCGGCGCATCGGAGAACAGCCGCCGGAGGTCGCGTTCGTAGAAGCGCGGGTACTCGACACCGTAGTGGCGGCGCTTGCGCCGGTAGTGCTGCCGCAGCGTGCGCTTGATCGACGGCAGCGGATCCAGCGTCTCGGTCGACGTCACCGGCGGCGTCCGGCCCGCGAGCCCGCGCATCAGCGTGTCCATGTACTCCAGCTTCTTCAGCGCGGGCCATTCATGATACCGCTCCCGCCACTGCGCGTCCGGCGTCAACCACACCGCGAAGGTCTCGGCGAAGTCCTCGTCCGGATGACTCTGCGCGTACCACGCGTCGAGATGCAGCACGTAGTTCTTCGAGTACGGCTTGGGCGCGTAGTACTCCGGATACGGCACCTTGTGGCTGCCGAACAGCTCACGCCGGCGCCGGCGACGCCGCAGGTTGTACGCGTTGTCGATGGCGTGGCCGGCTTCGTGCCGCAGAATCCGCATGCACGACGCCGGATCGCCCCCCTCCACTTCCAGCATCTGCGCCAGCTCGAGGCGCGCCAGACGCGGGTGCGCCAGGTAGAAGGGGATGGCAATGCCGGGGATGCCGTCCGGCGTGAACCACTCGTCGGAGAGCCAGAAGTGCGGCCGGAACTTCAGACCGCGCGCGGCCAGCTCCCCGGAGAGCTGCTCGATCCGGAGCTGGAGGTCGGTGTCCTCGATGCGGAGATCGAGCTGCCGGAACTGCAGGTCGAGCAGCTCCTCGTCCGACATCGCGTGCAGCGCGTCGGGCGGGACACGGTCCGGGGCCCGCTTCATCGCTCGCCGAATCATGGCACGGAACCGCGCGCCGTTCCAACGGACCCCCGGGAGCCGGCTGTCCGAAATCCGTACGGGTGTCTGACACCGGTACCGGTACGGGTGTCAGACACCGGTACCGGTACGGGTGTCAGACACCCGTGGGGGTACGGTGCGAGCGCTGTGGCAGAATCGGACCATGCGCGCCTGGAGCCTGCTCCTCCTTGCCGGCCTGCTCGAGATCGGGTGGGCGGTGGGTCTGAAGTACACCGACGGCTTCACGAACCTGCGGGCCTCGCTCCTGACGGTGGCCGCGATGGCCGTCAGCATGTACCTCCTCGCGCTGGCCGCGCGCGACCTGCCCATCGGCACCGCCTACGCCGTGTGGACCGGCATCGGCGCGATGGGCACCGCGATCCTCGGCATGGTGCTGTTCGGCGAATCGCGCGACCTGGTCCGCTTCGGCTCCATCGCGCTCATCGTCTGCGGCGTCCTCGGGCTGCGCTTCACCTCGTCGTAGGCCGCGCCCGGGGCAGCAGCGCCACGGCGGCCGCGCCGACCGCCGCCAGCCCGATCAGCAGACTGAAGCCGGCCGCATAGCTGCCGGTGCTGTCCCGCAGCGTCGCGACCAGCATCGGCGCCGTCGCCTCGGCGACCCCGTCCGCGGTGAGCACGATTCCCATCAGGCGCCCGAGCACGCGCACGCCGAACAGCTCCGCGGCCATGAGCGGGATGATCATGTAGTCGCCGCCCAGCCCGATCCCGAACAGCAGCGCGAAGGCATACCGGGCGCCGGCCTGGTCCGCCATGAAGAGCAGCGGAATCGATCCGGCGACGATCGAGTAGATCAGCAGCATCACGAACTTCTTCGGGAAGCGATCCGCGAGATAGCCCATCGAGACGCGCCCGACCAGGCTGCCGACGAGGACGAGCGACGAGATGCGGGCCACCTCCCCCTGCGACAGCTGGATGTCGAGGCTCAGGAACAGCTTCAGGTTCTGCATCGTCCCGCCGACGGCCGCGATGGAGCACATCGATCCGACCAGCAGCAGGTAGAAGGCGGGAATGCGGAAGACGGCGGTGAAGGGGAGCGCTGCCGCCGGCGCGGCGTCGGCGACCGCGGCCGCCGGCCCGCTCGGCACGACCGCGGGCGCAGCCGGCGCCGGCGACGGGCCCGCATCGTGCGGCGCCGCGGGCTCAGGGCTCTCGCGGACGAACCAGGCCATCGGAAACGCGATCAGGATCATCAGCACGCCCAGGATCTGCAGCGCCACCTGCCAGCCGAAGCGCTGCGTCAGCGCGTGCGCCAGGAGCGGGACGATCGCGCCGCCGACGCCGATGCCGAGATAGGCGAACCCCATCGCCTTCCCGCGGTTGCGATCGAACCAGCGGGAGAGCAGCACCTGGTTCGGCAGCGGCCCGCCGCAGACGTACCCGAGCGCGTTGAACAGATAGCAGATGTAGAAGACCGTCAGCGTGGTCGCCCAGCCGAGGCCGATCAGCGCCCCGCCGCCCATCACGATCCCCGCCAGCATCAGCCGGCGTGGCCCGAACCGGTCGACGAACCAGCCGGCCGCGAACCCGAACAGCGGGCCCACGAGCAGCTTGCTGTACGCGTTCCCCGACGTCACGTCCTGGCGGGACCAGCCGAGGTCCTGCACGAAGAAGTCGTAGAAGAACGGCAGCCCGTACAGCGCGAAGCCGACGATCGAGAAGAGCGCGAGGAAGGCGGTGGCGGCGACGTGGGTCTGATGGCGCATGGGGCGTCCGCGATCGTCGGCCGGAGGCACCGCGCCCCGGCCCGTTACACGCCCGCCCTCTTCAGCGCTTTCAGCCGGGCGGCGTGCGGATGTCCGACGTAGAACGGGTCCAGCGGATAGCAGCCGGAGACGAGGCCGTTGCGCGGCCCCGTCGTGCAGTCGCTGAAGGTACGGCAGAACGCCTTCGTCTTCAACGGGCGGCCTTCGAGCACGTCGGCCGGCAGGTCGGGATAGCTGAGCACGAGCCGCCCGAGGCCGACGGCGTCGGCCATGCCGTTCCTTACCACCGCCTGCGCGACGTACGGCAACCATTCCTGCAGGTAGCTGTACGCCGATCCGACGATGACGAGATCGGGATGGCGGGCTTTGAGGCGCGCGGCGGCGTCGATCTGGCGCGCCGCGCCCACGAGCGGGTCCTCGGGCGGCCGGTACCCGTCCGACGGCGGAAAGAGCGCCGGGCGCTGGATGTGCGGGTTGTAGTAGGGGCTGCCGCCCGTGATGCAGACCCACGCGATCCCGAGCCCCGGCAGCATGCGCAGCAGCGCGTCGGCGTCGTCGATGGACACGGGGCCCGAGGCGCGCGTCAGGCCGAATGCATGGACATACGTGTCCTCGTCCGGCTCCGGGGCGCCGGTGCCCGACGCGTCGGGGCGGAACGGGACCATGTCGAAGGCCGAGAGCCGGACGCCGATCTGCAGGCCCGGCGCCTCGGCGCGGATGCCGGCGGCGACCTCGCGCAGGAACCGCGTCCGGTTCCCGAGTGAACCGCCGTACGCGCCGGGACGGGTGCGGGCACTCAGCAGCTCGTGCCCCAGATAGCCGTGACAGTGCTTGACGTCGACGAACGCGAAGCCTGCGCGCGCGGCGAGCGCGGCGGCGCGGACGAAGTCGTCGATGAGCGCGTGGAGTCCGGCGTCGGAAATGATCGCGGCGTCGCTCGTCACGCCGACGCGCGCATCGAGCTGCGGGTGGCGGTAGGCGATGACCGGCGCCGGGCCGCCGGCGTCGGGGCGCGCGAAGCGGCCGGAGTGGGTGAGCTGCAGGCCGATCAGGAGGTCGTCGGTCGTGTCGAAGCGCTCGCGGTGGGCGGCGACGAGCCGCTCCCGGAGGTCGGCGAGATCGCCCAGCGTCCCGGAGCTGATGATCAGCTGGTTCGGGTTCGCGCGGCCGTCGGGTCGTACCGCGACCGCTTCGCCGCCCCAGATGATCTTCGCGCCGCTCAGGCCGAACCGGGTCCACCGGCGCCGGGTGAGGTCCGAGGGGCGGCCATCCGTCGTCCCGTCCCAGCCCTCCATCGGGAGCACGCACCAGCGATTGCCGGCGCGCAGGCCGGCCCGTTCCAGCGGCTGCGCGAGGGGCGAGCCGGGAGCGCGTTCGAGCGCCGGGTCGACCGGGAGCTGGAGCCCAAGGGCGTCCAGGCGAGCCCGGAAGGCGTCGACGTGCTTGAAGCTCGCGATGCGGGGGAATGCCAAGATTGCCGGGATTGTATATCGTATATATCCTGTTCAAACGCCTGATCCGCCGGCAGATTCAAGCTCCGGTGCGCCGCGCCGATTCTGGACCCAACTGGCCCTCTCGAGGGGCCACGGGGAACATGAGCTCGAGCGACTCGCCGGAACGCCGCGTCCTGAACCCGAAGAGCATGCGAGCGCCCGCGCTGTTCGTCGGCTTCCCGTCGCCGGACGCGGCGTCGGACGCCGACTACCAGCAGGCGCTGCGCCGCCTCGGGATCCAGCTCCGGAAGCCGCGGGGCATTCTGGTGGCCACGGCCCGCTGGCACACCGTGCGGCCGCTGCGCGTGACGGGGCACCCGGAGCCGCCGCTGCTCCAGCCTCCGGACCATGCGCGGGCGTGGGCGAGCCGCCCGCCGGCGCCATGCACCGGGGAGCCGGACCTGGCGGCGCGGGTGGCCGACCTGCTGAGCGGCGCCGGCCTGCCGGCGCTCGTCGACGAGGCACGCGGCCTCGACGCGGCGTCGTGGATGCCGCTGTCGCTGGTCTACGCCCGGGGCGAGGTGCCGATTGTCGAGGTCTCGCTCCCCGCGGGCGGGACGCCGGAGGACATGCTTGCCGTCGGCGCGGCGCTGGCGCCGCTGCGATCGGAGGGCATCCTCCTCGCCGGCAGCGGCGCCGTCGTCTGCAACCCGCACCGGGCGCGGCCGGATCGCGGCGGCGGGCTGCCGGAGAGCTGGGCGCGCGCGTTCGACGACTGGGTCGGCGGACGCCTGGAGGCGCTCGACGTCGACGCGCTCGCGGACTACCGCCGGCGCGGGCCGCACGCGCACATCTCCGCGCCGACGCCGGAATTCCTCGATCCGCTCTTCTTCGTGCTCGGCACGCGGATGCCGGGGGACCGCATCCTCACGCTCTTCGAAGGGTTCCACGCCGGCTCGCTCTCGCTGCGCACCTGTCTGCTCGCCGGCCGCCGGAAGAGCGATCTGCGTCTGCCGGACGAGTTGACGCTGCGCGTGCCGGCGCCGCTGCGCGCGGCACGCTGACCGCCTGCGTTTTCCCGTCCGGGGAATCGGGGTATCATCCCGCGACCTGGTCCGACCTGCCGGCCGCACTTCCAGCCGTTCTCAACTGCCGGCGGGGTCTGACGCGGGACGCCGCCACGGGAGCGCGGCGTCGTGCGCCGGACCGGCGCCTGCGGGCGCGCGGACCTGCGAAGGGACGGGCATGCAGATCAAGCAGACTCCAACTGTGTACGACGTGTGCATCGTCGGCTCGGGCGCCGGCGGCGGCATGGCGGCCTATGTGCTGACGCAGGCCGGCGCGAACGTGGTGATGCTCGAGGCCGGGCCGCAGTGGGATTCGGCGACCGACTCGGCGATGTTCAAGTGGCCGTACGACTCGCCACGCCGCGGGGCGTCGACGCCCGAGCGCTCCTTCGGCGAGTTCGACGGGTGCATCGGCGCGTGGACCATCGACGGGGAGCCGTACACGATGGCCCCCGGGTCGCGCTTCGACTGGTATCGCGCGCGAATGCTCGGCGGCCGCACCAACCACTGGGGGCGCATCTCGCTGCGCTTCGGCCCCGACGACTTCCGGCGTCGCAGCATCGACGGGCTGGGCGACGACTGGCCGATCACGTACGACGAGATGAAGCCGTACTACGACCGGCTCGATCAGCTCGTCGGCATCTTCGGGTCGAACGAAGGCCTGCCCAACGAGCCCGACGGCATCTTCCTGCCGCCGCCGAAGCCGCGCTGCTACGAGCTGCTGATCAAGGACGCGTCCGAGCAACTGGGCATCCCCTGCGTGCCGTCGCGCCTCTCGATCCTGACCCGGCCGCACAACGGCCGCGCGCAGTGCCACTACTGCGGCCAGTGCGGGCGCGGCTGTTCGACGCACTCCAACTTCTCGTCGACGTCCGTGTTCCTGCCGCCCGCGCTGGCGACCGGGAAGCTGACCATCATCACGGGCGCGATGGCGCGCGAGATCCTGACGGACCAGCGCGGCCTGGCGACCGGCGTGTCGTACGTCAACACCGCCGACGCGCGCGAGTACGCCGTGCAGGCGAAGGCCGTGGTCGTCGCGGGCGGCGCGTGCGAGTCGGCCCGGCTGCTGTTCAACTCGCGCTCACCGCGGCATCCGAACGGCCTGTCCAACTCCAGCGGCGTGCTCGGGAAGTACCTCACCGACTCCACGGGCCTGTCGGTCTCCGGGTTCATCCCGAAGATGCTGGACATGCCGGCGCACAACGAGGACGGCGTCGGCGGCATGCACCTCTACATGCCGTGGTGGCTGGACTACAAGCGGGCCGGCTTCCCGCGCGGCTACCACATCGAGATCGGCGGCGGCCGGCGCATGCCGGGCTACGGTTTCGGCGGCGGCATCGCGTACATGCCGGGCAGCAACGGCGGCGGCTACGGCAAGGGGCTCAAGGACGAGTACCGGCGCTACTACGGCGCGACGGTGGGCTTCGCCGGGCGCGGCGAGATGGTCGCCAGCGAGGACTGCTACTGCGAGGTCGACCCGAACACCGTCGACAAGTGGGGCATCCCGGTCCTGCGCTTCCACTGGAAGTGGAGCGAGCACGAGCTGAACCAGGCGAAGCACATGCAGGAGACCTTCCGGGAAATCATCCACACGATGGGCGGGGAGCCGCTCAGCCCGATGCCGGGGCGCGACCGGGACTACGGGCTCGAACCCGGCGGCCGGATCATCCACGAGGCCGGGGTCACGCGGATGGGGAAGGACCCGCGCACGTCGGTGCTGAACGAGTGGTGCCAGGCGCACGAGGCGAAGAACGTCGTCGTGTGCGACGCCGGCCCGTTCGTCTCGAACCCGGACAAGAACTGCACCTGGACGATCATGGCGCTTGCCTGGCGCACGGCGGAGCACCTGGCCGACGAGATGAAGAAGGGCAACGTCTGATTGCGGATTGCGGAGGACGGCCGGCCTTCCGGTCGGCGAACCAATGTCGGATGAGCGGCATCGCTTCGCTCGCCGCGATGGCGGATTGAGGACGGTATGGACATCTCACGACGCAACGCACTGAAGATCATCAGCGTCACGCCGGTGGCGGCGGGGCTGGGCGGGCTGACGGACGCCGCGGCGCAGGAGCAGGGGCATCAGCACCCGCCGGCCGGCGGCAGTCAGCCGCAGGCCGGATCGGACAGCGCCCACACGCCGAAGTTCTTCACCGCGCACGAGTGGGCGACGGTCGTGCTGCTGGCCGACATCATCATCCCGCGCGACGAGCGGTCGGGCAGCGCGAGCGACGCGGGCGCGCCGGAGTTCATCGACTTCATGATGATCGACCGGCCGCAGTACCAGGTCCCGATGCGCGGCGGTCTGCGGTGGCTCGACAGCGAGTGCCACGACCGGTTCGGCAAGACGTTCGTCGACTGCACGGACGCCGAGCGGCGGCAGGTGCTCGACGACATCGCGTACCCGCGGAAGGCGGCGCCGCAGTTCAGCCACGGCGTGGCGTTCTTCTCGAACTTCCGCAATCTCGTCGCGACCGGATTCTGGACGAGCCGGATCGGCATCGAGGATCTGCGGTTCATGGGCAACGTCGCCAATCCGAACTGGGACGGTTGCCCGCCCGAATGCCTCGCGCATCTGGGAGTGAAGGCCTGATGGCGGGCGCGCCGCTACGCACGCTTCGCCGCGCGGCCGCCGGGGCGGTGGCCGCCGCCGTGCTGCTGACCGCGCCCGCCCCGCGCGCGCAGGAGCCGGCCTACACCCCCGCGCCGGAGAACCTGAAGGCGCGTGAGTGGTTCCAGGAGGCGCGATTCGGGCTGTTCGTGCACTGGGGCGTGTACAGCCTGCTCGGCGACGGCGAGTGGGTGCTGCACAACCAGCGCATCCGGCTGGAGGAGTACGAGAAGCTGCCGGCGTTCTTCAATCCGCAGGAATTCGACCCGGCCGAGTGGGTGGCGATGGTGAAGGCGGCGGGGATGAAGTACATCACGATCACGTCGAAGCACCACGACGGCTTCGCGATGTACGACTCGAAGGTGTCCGACTGGGACATCGTCGATCGGACCCCCTACGGCAAGGACGTCCTGAAGGCGCTCGCGGAGGAGTGCCGCAAGCAGGGCATCAAGCTGTTCTTCTACTACTCGCAGCTCGACTGGCATCATCCCGACTACTACCCGCGCGGCCGCACGGGCAACGACACCGGCCGGCCGAATGAGGGCAACTGGGACCGCTACATCGACTACATGAACGCGCAGCTCACCGAGCTGCTGACGAACTACGGCGAGATCGGCGGCATCTGGTTCGACGGCTGGTGGGATCGGCCCGACGCGCCCTGGCGCCTCGACGAGACGTATGCGCTCATCCACCGCCTGCAGCCCTCCGCGCTGATCGGGTCCAACCATCACCGGCGGCCGTTCCCCGGCGAGGACTTCCAGATGTTCGAGAAGGACCTGCCGGGGCACAACACCGCGGGCTTCAACGCGGACTCGGAGATCGGCGACCTGCCGCTCGAGATGTGCGACACGATCAACGGATCGTGGGGCTTCAACCTGCAGGATCGGCGGCACAAGCGCACGCGCGACCTGGTCCACCTGCTCGTGAAGGCGGCCGGCTACGACAGCAACTTCCTGCTGAACGTCGGCCCGATGCCGAACGGGAAGATCCAGGACGAGCACAAGCAGCGGCTCGCCGAGGTCGGCGAGTGGCTGCAGGCGCACGGCGAGGCGATCTACGGCACGCGCGGCGGTCCGGTCTCGCCGCGCCCCTGGGGCGTGACGACGAAGAAGGGGCGGACGGTGTACGTGCACGTGCTGGACTGGCAGGACGAGACGCTGCTGCTCCCGCCGCTCGGCGCGCCGGTGAAGTCCGCACGCTTCCTGAAGAACGGGCAGCCGACGGAGGCAAAGAACCTGCCGGAAGGCGTGCTGATCACGCTGCCGGCAGACCCGATTGATCCCTACGTGACCGTCGTCGCGCTGGAGCTCGAGTCGTAGCCCCGGTCCTGGCCCCGGTCCTGGCCCCTGGCCCCTGGCCCCTGACCCCTGACCCCTGACGGAGGTCTTTGATGTCCCTGACCCGACGAGATGCCCTGAAGACCGCCGGCGCCGCCGCGCTCGGCGCGGCGCTCGCCAGCCGCCCCGCGTCAGCGCGGGAGAAGGCCGTCACGCACGGCCGGCTGAAGCAGTCCGTGTGCCGCTGGTGCTACCAGCGCATCCCGCTGGAGGAGTTCCTGGCGCAGGTCGCCGCCATGGGGCTGCCCGCCGTCGACCTCCTGCAGCCGGAGGAGTTCGAGGTCGCGGCACGCCACGGGCTGGTGGTCTCCACCGGCTACCCGGGGAAGGGGGGCGGCACGATTCCCGACGGCCTCAACAACGCGTCGCTGCACGATCAGATCTACGGGGCCTTCAAGGACGGGATTCCGCGCGCGAAGGCCGCGAAGGTGCCGAACCTGATCACGTTCTTCGGGAACCGCAAGGGGATGCCGGACGAGCAGGCGATCGAGAACTCGGCGGCCATCCTGAACCGGATCAAGCCGATCGCCGAGGACCACGGCGTCACGGTCGTCGTCGAGCTGCTCAACAGCAAGGTGAATCACCCCGACTACCACGGCGACCGCACCTGGTTCGGCGTCGAGGTGATGAAGCGCGTGAACTCTCCGCACGTGAAGCTGCTGTACGACATCTACCACATGCAGATCATGGAAGGGGACATCATCCGGACGATCCAGGACAACAAGCAGTGGATCGCCCACTATCACACCGGCGGCAATCCCGGACGCCACGAGCTCGACGACACGCAGGAGCTGCAGTGGGCGACGATCGCGAAGGCCATCCTCGACACCGGCTACACCGGCTACTTCGCGCACGAGTTCATCCCCACGCGTGATCCGATGACGTCGCTCCGCGAGGCGGTGGTGCTCTGCGACGTTTAGGGATTGCGGGTTTCGGATGGCGGATTGCGGATTGGCAGTGCGGATTCGGGGACGGGTGATCGGGTGACGCGCGTCGAACCGCAGGAATCCGCGAAGCGGAGCGGGCCGCCAGGCCAGCTCCGTCAATCCGCAACCGATCCGCAATCCGACCTCCGCAACCCGCAATCCATCCGGCGCCACCTCGGGCCCGGCTTCATCATCACCGCCACCATCGTCGGCTCCGGCGAGCTGATCGTCACGCCGAAGCTCGGCGCCGACGTCGGTTTCATCCTTCTCTGGTTCATCGTCCTCGGCTGCGCGGTGAAGGTGTTCGTGCAGATCGCGCTCGCGCGCGCCGCCATCGCGACGCGCCAGACGACGCTGGAGGCGCTCGACGGGCTGCCCGGCCCGCGGCTGCGCGTGTCGTGGGTCGTGTGGCTGTGGCTCGGGATGTTCGTGGGCCTGGTCTTCCAGGTCGGGGGCATCGTCGGCGGCATCGCCAGCGTCTTCGCCGAGGCCGGCATCGGCGGCAGCCCGCAGCTCTGGGCGCTGCCCGTCGGCGCGTCGTGCGCGCTGCTGCTCGCCGGCGGGCGGTACGCGACGGTGGAGCGGCTGTCGACGACCATGGTCGCGCTCTTCACCCTCGCGACCGTCGGATCGCTGGTGGTGCTGCAGGGGACGCCGTACGCGATCACCGCGGCGCAGATCGGCGACGGGCTGCGCCTTGCGCTGCCTGACGACTTCGCCGTGGCGTTCGCGGCGTTCGGAGTCATCGGCGTCGGCGCCTCGGAGCTCATCTACTACCCGTACTGGTGTCTCGAGAAGGGCTACGCGCGCCACGTCGGCAACCCCGACGGCACCGCCGCGTGGTCGGCGCGCGCCGACGCCTGGATGCGCGTGATGAAGATCGATGCGGGGCTGTCGCTGGTGCTCTACACCTCCATCACGATCGCGTTCTACCTGCTGGGCGCCGCGGTGCTGCACGCGCGGCAGGCCCAAGTCACCAATGCCGAGATGATTCACGTGCTCTCGCTGATGTTCCGCGAGAGCTACGGCGAGTGGACGCTCGCGATCTTCCTGGTCGGGGCGTTCTTCGTGCTCTACTCGACCTTCTTCGGCGCGACCGCCGGAAATGCCCGTCTCTTCGCGGACGCCGTCTCCGTGTTCCGCCTCGCGCGCCTCGACGAGGACGCGCGGCGCCGGCGCGTCGTGCGCGCGGCGTCCGTGGGTCTGGCGCTCGGCTCGACGGTGGTGTATCTGGTATGGCCGGAGCCGGTCACGCTGGTGCTGGTCGGCGCGACGGGACAGGCGCTGATGCTGCCGTTCCTGGGCTGGGCGGCGGTGCTGTTCAACCGCCGGACGGGCGCGCTGAGGACGCCGTGGTGGGAGACGGCCGGTCTCGTCATCTCCGCGCTGCTCATGGGGCTGCTCGGCGTGTACCAGCTCCATGGGCTCTTCTTCGGGTCGTAGCGGGGTCGAGGTGCTGGTATTCCCGGGCCGTGCACGCCGCGACGTGCCGGCGTGGTCCGGTGAGAGGAGCAACGCATGCGTCTGGCCGGTGCCGTTGTCGCGCTGCTGCTTGTCGTTCCCATGGTCTCGGAGGCTCAGGTGCAGGTCGAACGGGTGACGTGTCTCAACCAGCCGGAGTGCATCCGGCTCTCGAACGGCACCGTGGACGTCGTCGTGACGACCCGGATCGGGCCGCGAATCATCCGCTACGGCTTCGTCGGCGGTGACAATCTGCTCGCGGAGCTCCCGGACACGGTCATGCCGACGGCGCTCGGGGAATGGAAGCCCTGGGGCGGCCACCGGCTCTGGACCGCACCGGAGCACATGCCGCGCAGCTACGCGCCGGACAACTCGCCGATCGAGGCGCGCGTCGACGGCAACACCGTCACACTCGTGCAGCCCATCGAGAAGGAGACCGGGATCCAGAAGACGATGACCGTGACGCTCGCGCCCTCCGGCACCGAGGTCGTGATCGGCCATCGGCTGACGAACCGCGGGCTGTGGACCGTGCCGGTCGCGCCGTGGGCGCTGACGATCATGAACAGCGGCGGGACGGTGATCATTCCCCAGGAGCCGTACCGGAGCCATGACGACGACCTGCTGCCCGCGCGCGCGATGACGCTGTGGTCGTACACCGACCTGAGCGATCCGCGCTGGCGCATCGGGCCGAAGTTCATCCGCCTGAGCACCGACCCCTCGCGCGAGCGCTCGCAGAAGATCGGCGTGTCGA
The DNA here is from genome assembly GCA_964446605.1 of uncultured Bifidobacteriaceae bacterium. GTDB lineage: Bacteria > Acidobacteriota > Vicinamibacteria > Vicinamibacterales > JAENWD01 > JAENWD01. The sequence continues at coordinate 15,736 of CAYUPN010000041.1, forward strand.
ACCGCCGCGGCTGGGCCGGCTACGCCCGGAACGGGACGCTCTTCGTCAAGCGTTACGCGTGGCAGGAAGGCGCGGAGTACCCGGACTTCGGCGTCAACACGGAGACGTACACGGCCGGCAGCTTCATCGAGCTCGAAACCCTGGGCCCGCTCGTCTCGCTCGATCCCGACGCCTCGACGGACCACGAGGAGCGCTGGAGCCTCTACCGGGACGTCGACGTTTCGGGAGACGACGAGGCGCTCGCCAAGGCGCTGGCCAAGGGGATAGGAGAATAACGGGAAACGGAAAACGGAAAACGTGAAGTGCGCACGCCTGGCGGTGATTCATGCGCCAGGCGTGCGCGCGGGCGCGCCCTTCCCGTTTCCCGTTTCCCGCTTCCCGTTTCCGTGTTGCCCTATAATCCCCCCGATCCCGTCCATCCCCCAGGCGGGGCGCACGAGGCCACCATGCGCCGAATTGCTCTCGTCCTGACTCTGGTGCTCACCTCGGCCGTGCTTCCCGCGCAGGAACGCGTGGAAGTGCGACTGGTGGAGGTCGAGGTCCGCGTCACCGACCGCAGCGGGAACCCCGTCCCGGATCTCACCCGCGCCGACTTCCTGCTCAAAGAAAACGATGTCATGCACGACATCGCGACCGTGCATTTCGTCCCGCCCGCCGAGCCGATGAAGGTTCGCTGGGAGCGGGAGGACGGCGAGCTCGGGGAGGAGCAGACGCTCCAGGGGCCCGTTTCGCCGACCTGGGTGTACGTCGCCACCGAGGCCGCGCCGCAGGACGTGACCCGCGTGGTCAATGCGCTGCGCGAGTTCTTCGTCAGCGGGCTGCAGCCGGGCTACCGGGTGTCGCTGGCGGGCCGCCCGTTCACCGCGGAACGAGCCGAGCTGTTGAGCGCGCTGAGCAGCCTCTCACGCGGCCCGCTCGGCAGCGACGGTTTGCCCGGTCTCGTCGATCTCGCGCGGCCACTTGCCGACGATGCGGCCGAGGAGCGGGCGATGGCGAACAACCTGCGGCGGCACGAGGAAGGAACCGCGCCGCTGCTGGGGTTCAACTTCAGACCCGAGCGCATCGAGTCGGGCGGATCGTTCGCGCAGCCCACGCTGACCGTCGGGCGCGTGGATCGCCAGCTGCCCGTCTACGGCGACGTCGCGCTCAAGAAGTACTTCGACATCGTCGAGTGGATGTCGGAGCTGCCGGGCAAGAAGGCCATCGTGCTGATGCGGCCGGGGCTGCGTCTCGAGCTCGACAACATCGGGCTGATGATCGAGCTCGCGAGCTACGCCGTGCGCCGCCGGGTGAGCTTCTACACCGTGGATTCGCGCGGCCTGCAGCCGGTGATTCCGGTCGACGAGTACTCGCCGATCGGCTACACGTTCGACCGGCGCCCCCGCCGGCCCGATCCGGACCTGACGGGGCAGCTCGAGATGACGCGCATGGCGAAGGAAGGGCTGGACAGCCTCGCGCGCGAGACCGGCGGACGCTCGCTGATCGGCACGAACCGCCTGGCCGACGTCTTCGACAAGCTCGCCGAGGATGCCTCCGGCTACTACGTGCTCGGGTACCAGCCGATCGATTTGAGCTCCGAGGGACGGTTCCGGACGATCAAGGTCACCGTCGACCGGCCCGGCGTGAAGGTCCAGCAGACCACGCGCGGGTACTACGAGCCGCGGCGCCTGGGGGTCAACCCGAAGGACGACCTCGGCCTGGCGATGCGGCTGGCCGCGCAGCGCGAGCAGCTGCCGAACGATCTGCCCGTCGCCGCATCCGTCGGCACGTTCGCGGACGCCGAAGGCTGGCCCATCCTCGTGCTGAGCGCGGGCGTCCCGACGATGCACCTCGATCCGGGGGATGCGCGGAAGCCCGGCCTGTCGGCGACCGCGCTCCTGCGCGTGTCGACGAGCGATCGGTCCCGGCAGCCGCTCTCGTTCGAGCGGAAGCTCGAAGTCCCGCTCAACCGCGAGGCGTGGGAGCGGGCGCGCAACAACCGCACGTCGTTCGTCGCGACGAGCGACATGATCACGCTGCTGCCCGGCGAGTACGACTGGCGCATCGTGTTCCGCGACGACAAGTCGGGCAAGCTCGGCGGGGTCGGCGGACGCGTGCTGCTGCGCGATTTCCGCGGCCCGTCGACACCGAGCTCGCTGCTGCTGACCCGCCAGGTGGAGCGCCTGGAAACGCCGGGCGACGAACGTCAGCCGCTCGACGCCGGGCCGCTGCGGTTCCAGCCGCAGCCCTCGCCCGTCTTCTCGCGCGGCGAGACGGTCCACCTGCTCTACAGCCTCTACAACGCGACCGATGCCGACGTCGCGTCGGCGCAGGAGGGCATGCGGCTGGCGCTGTTCCACGACGGCCGCGCGGTCGGCGATCTGCAGGCGGCCGGCGTCCCGGTCGTCGACGAGGGCGGCCGCCGCATCGACTTCGCCGGCGCGATCCGCACGGGGGAGCTCGAACCCGGCTCCTACACCGTCGTCGCGCTGCTGCCGAACTACCAGGAGCGGACGCCGGCCCAGGTGGAAGCGCGCTTCCTGCTCATCGGCCCGCAGACCGCCGGGACGATGTGAATTGAAGGCCGCGCGGCACGGTGGCGCGGCCGAAGGCGAGTCAGACCCGATCGGACCTGAGATCGACCTGATCGGACCCGGGGTAGGTATACTCTCGCCAAACCGTTCTCGTCACCTTCAGGAGCAGCGAATGACCCGCCCGCACAGCAGACGTGAGTTCATCAAGCAGATCGGGGCCGGGGCTGCCGCCGCGGCCACCGTCGGCGGCATGCGGCCGGCGCCGGCCGACGCCGCGCCGCGCCATGCTTTCGCCACGGGCCGCGTGCTCGGCGCCAATGACCGCATCAACGTCGGATTCGTTGGCTGCGGCGGGCGCATGCGCACGCACATCCGCCACATCGTCGCGCGCGGCAAGAGCCGCGGCGACGTGCAGGCGATCGCTGTCAACGACATCTGGGAGAAGCGGAAGCAGGCGGCGCGCGAGCTCGCGGAAGTCGACGCGACGGCGGTCTATCACGACTACCGGGAGGTCTGCGCGCGCCCGGACATCGACGTGATCGTGATCTCGTCGCCGGACCACTGGCACCACGCGCACACGCTGGCCGCGCTCGAGGCCGGCAAGGACGTCTACCTCGAGAAGCCGATGACCTACACGGTCGACGAGGCGAAGGAAATCGCGGACGTCGTGCAGGCGCGCGGCCGGATCCTGCAGGTGGGCAGCCAGTACGCGTCGATGGACCACTTCTGGAAGGCGAGGAAGGCCATCGCCGACGGGTTGCTCGGCACGGTCGTCTGGGCGTCCGGCGGTTTCGGGCGGAACCGCAACCAGCGCGGGGAGTGGAACTACGCGATCGACCCCGAGGCGACGGAGCGGACGCTCGACTGGAAGGCCTTCCTCGGCCCGGCGCCGGACCGGCCGTTTTCGCCGGAACGCTACTTCCGCTGGCGGAAGTACTGGGACTACTCGGGCGGCATCGCGACCGACCTGTTCTACCACACGGTGTCGCCGCTGCTCGTCGCCATCGGTCCGGAGTTCCCGCACCGCGTCAGCGCCGGCGGGGGCATCTACATGCAGCCGGATCGCGAGGTGCCGGACACGTTCTTCATGAACGTCGACTACCCGAAGTGGACCATGCAGCTGGCCTGCTCGGTGGCCAGCGGCGTCGGCGCGCCGCTCGTCATCCACGGATCGGAGGCGACGCTGTTCATCGCGCAGAACAGCGAGTCGCTGAACAACACCGAGATGGAGATCGTGCCCGACCGCGAGTACCGCGACGAGTTCGTCAAGAAGACCGGAGTGGAGGTCCTGAAGGTCCCGGTCACGCCGTTCGAGCGCGGTACGCATCCGCACATGGACAACTTCCTCGAGTCGGTCCGCACGCGCCAGGCGCCGAACCTCGACGCGGCGACGGGCTACCGCGCCATGGCCGCCATCGGCATGGGCGTCAGCGCCTACCGTCAGAACCAGGTGCTCTTCTTCGACGAGGCGAACGGGCGCGTCAAGGGGGACACGTCGAACTGAGTGTCCCGGAGCCGGTGTGACTGCGATTCGACCCATCCAGCTGACCGTGCTCGCGGCCATCGTATGGCTCGCGGGCGGCGGCGCCGCGGCCCAGGTGCCCCCTCCACCGGAGGGGGCGCCGACCACGCCGGCGCTCACACGCCTCTACGACCGGGGCGGGAAGGTGGAGCGGGTCGCGACCGGCTTCGGATTCGCGCAGGACCTGGTGTGGGACGGCGAGGTGCTCCTCGTCGTGGACGGCGGCCGCGGACAGCTGCTGCAGGTGGGGACGCCGACGAAGGTCCTGCTGCCGGAGCCTGGGCTTGCGGCCGTGGCGCTCGACGGCGGCGGCGAGCTGATCGCGGTTTCCGGCGGGGAGCGGCGGATGCTCCGCCTCGGCGAGGACCGGCGCTCCGTGCTCGTGGAGCAGGAAGAACAGGCGTCGCTGAGCCAGCCGGCGGATCTCGTCGTGTCGCGGGACGGCCGCATCTTCGTTGCCGGCCTGGCCGGTGAATCCGGACGGGTCGTCGAGATCGGTCCCGATCGCGAGCGGCGCGTCGTCGTCGACGATCTGGTGCGCCCGACGGGGCTTGCGCTGGCGCCGGACGGACGGACGCTCTACGTCAGCGACGCGGGACGCAGCGAACTGCGCGCCTACGCGGTGGCGGAGGGGGAGGTCGGGGACGGCCGGCGCCTCGCGTCGATCGTGCCGTGGAAGCAGGGCGTGCGCGGCGTGCCCGAGAAGATGACCGTCGACGAGAACGGGCGCATCTATCTCGCCGGACCCGGCGGCGTCTGGGTGCTCGACCAGCGCGGCGGACGGCTCGGGGTGATCGCAACCCCGGAGACGCCGACCGCATGTGCGTTCGGCGACGCCGATCGGCGCACGCTCTACATCACCGCGCGACGAAGCGTGTACAAGGTGCGGCTGAAGGTGGAGGGCGCGCCGGTACCGCGCGGCAACTCCTCGGCGATTCGACGAACCGCCTCGCGTCCCGCCGCGTGATGCTCCCGTCGTGGCCGCTGTCGGGGCGTGCTACCCGTGCTCGGGATGGGTGCAGCCCTTGAACTCGGTGAAGAACAGGTGCTGTTCCTCGCCGATTTCCTCGAGCAGTCCCACTTCGGACGTGTAGTAACCCGTCACCGTCATCGGCTTCAGCGCGCGGAAGAACTCCGCGCCGGCCGTGTCATCAGCCGCCGGCTCACGGCTGCTGATGGCCGTCAGCAGCGCGACCTGCTGCGTTTCTGTCGCCTTGGCGAACGGCACGCCGTGATCGCGCTGACTGCACGCGTCCACCCATGCCAGTCCGTCGAGGAACTGCTGCCGGATCTCCGGACGCGCGTCGGCGAGCACCGCGTCGATGAACTGGTTCACGCCCGCCTTCGCGGCGCCGGGCGTGTCGGTTTCGGGGATGATGCGCTCCGTGAGCGCGATGACGAGCTTGTTCTGGGCGGGGGAGAAGACCTGCGGCGTCCAGCCGGCCGCGGCCGCCTGGCTCTGATACCGGGCGGCGTGCTCCGCCGCGGCCCCGGCCAGCGCCTCGACCCAGAAGGGAGCCCCCACGACCGCCGCTCCCCCCATGGCGAGCCGCCGGATTGCCTCGCGCCGATCGAGAGTAGCCATTTCGAATCTCCGTAGCTGGCCGCTGGCAGCCGGCGGCTGGCAGTCACAGAGCATATCTGCTGCCGTGTGCCCGCTGCCAGCTGCCCGCTGCCAGCCGCCAGCTACAAGGATCTCCTACGCCCAGTACGCCGTTCCCGCCGGCGCGCTGATCACCGTGTTCTTCAGCACGGCGATGGCCTTCTTCAGCCCTTCGTCGCCCGACATCAGCGAATCCTCGTGCTCGATGCTGATGACGTGGTCGTAGCCGACCATCCGCAGGTTGCTGACGATGTCGCGCCAGACGGACTCGCTGTTGCCGTAACCGACCGTGCGGAAGATCCACGAGCGGTTGATCTCGTCCGTGTAGTTCTTGAGGTCGAGCACGCCGTTCTTCGCGGTGTTGCCGGGGTCGACCTTGCAGTCCTTCGCGTGCACGTGGAAGATGAGGTCCCCCAGCTCACGGATGGCGGTCACCGGGTCGGCCTGCTGCCAGAACAGGTGGCTCGGGTCGAAGTTGCAGCCGATGACGCCCGGCGCCACGGCGGCGAGCCGGAGCATCGACTCGGCGTTGTAGGCGACGAAGTTCGGGTGCATCTCGATCGCCACCCGGACGCCGCGCGACTTCACGAACTTCGCGGTGTCCTTCCAGTAGGGGACCACCCGCTCCTTCCACTGCCACTCGAGCATCTGCGGGAACTCGGGCGGCCAGGCCGCGGTGATCCAGTTGGGCGTCGTCGCCCTCGGGTCGCCGCCGGGGCACCCGGAGAAGGTGATCACCTGCTTCACGCCCAGCCGCTTCGCGAGCTCGACCGTGTCGCGGAAGATCTTGTCGTGCGCCCTGGCGATGCGCCGATCCGGATGGATCGGGTTGCCGTGGCAGGAGAGGGCGCTGATGACGAGCCCGCGGCGGTCGATCGCCTCGCGGAAGGCCTTCAGCTTCTTCTCGTTCCGGAGCAGCTCGGCCGGCTTGCAGTGCGCGTCGCCGGGATAGGCGCCCGTGCCGATCTCGACCGCCTCGAGCCCGAGCTCCTTGACGTAATCGAGCGTCTCCTCGAACGGCTTCGTTCCGAACAGGACGGTGAACACTCCGATTTTCATCGCACGCTCCCCGGGGGCTAGACCTTGACCCACCGCTTCGAGGCCGCGGCTTTCTCCATCGCGGCCAGCACCTTCTGATTCTTCACGCCGTCGTCGAAGTTCGGCGTCGGCACCTTGTCGCGGGCGACGGCTTCGAGCAGATCGTAGACCGTGTGCACGAACGTGTGCTCGTAGCCGATGATGTGGCCCGCCGGCCACCAGTTCCCGACGTACGGATGGTGATCGCCGTCGGTGACCATGACGTTGTGGAACCCCTGGACGGCCGGGTCGTCCCCCGTCAGGTAGACCTCGAGCTCGTTCAGCCGCTCCAGGTTGAAGGCGATCGACCCCTTGCTGCCGTTGATCTCGAAGCGATTGTAGTTCTTGCGCCCGGTGGCGAAGCGGCTCGCCTCGATCGTGCCGAGCGCGCCGTTCTGGAACCGTACCACCGCGGCGGAGGCGTCGTCGACGGTGACGCGCCCCTTCTTCTTCGGGTTGTCCGGCAGCGGGCGCTGCTTGACGAAGGTCTCCAGGGCGGCCGTCACCTCGGCGATCTCGCCGACGAGGAAGCGCGCCAGGTCGAGCGAGTGCGACGCGATGTCGCCCAGCGCGCCGGATCCGGCGGCTTCCTTGCGGAGCCGCCAGACGAGCGGGAAGTCGGGGTCGACAATCCAGTCCTGCAGGTACGTGCCGCGATAGTGATAGATCTTCCCGAGCTTCCCCGACTCGATCAGCTGCTTCGCCAGCATCACCGCCGGCGCGCGGCGGTAGTTGTGGCAGATCATGTGGATCACGCCGGCCTTCTTCACCGCCGCCAGCATCCGCTCCGCCTCGCGCACGGTGTTGGCCAGCGGCTTCTCGCAGAAGACGACCTTGCCGTTGCGGGCCGCCTCGATGGCGATCTCCGCATGGCTGTCCCCCGGCGTGCTGATGTCGACGATGTCGATGTCCTTGCGCCGGACGACTTCGCGCCAGTCCGTGGAGGTCTCCTCCCAGCCGAGTTGCGCGGCCGCGGCCTTGACGCTCTTCGCCGTACGGCCGCAGAGCACTTTCATCCGGGGCGGATGCTTCGGGTTGAAGAACCGGGCCACCTGACGGTACGCGTTGCTGTGCGCCCGTCCCATGAAGGCATAGCCAATCAGCGCGACATTCAGTGGTGCCATACGCCTCGCTCACCGACCGATCGGTCGGTTCCAGGGAAAAGGAGAGCGGCTTCCGCCGCTGATGCGAACGGATCGGCGGGTCCGCGGGACGCGGCCCGCACGCGGGCAGGGCAGGACGCCTCGGCGCCCCGCCGGAGGTGTGGTCTGGATGATGTGGTCCGTGCCGGATGTGCTACGTGCCGGACTTGCGGGCCCCGGTGGCGCCGGACTTCGCCGCGTCCCCCTCCGGCTTCAGCTTCTTGTCGAACTTCCGGACGTACTTGGCCAGCTCGAGGATTTCCGCCTCCGACAGCCGGCCCTTGAACGGCATCATCGCCGTGCCGGGCACGCCGTTGGTGATGACCGTCGCGAGCTCCTTCGAGCTCGTGCCGTGCTTCCACTCGCCGTCGGCGAAATTCATCTGCTTGATGGCCGCATTGCCGTCGGCCATGTGGCACATCGCGCAGTTCGTCTTGTACAGCTCCTCGGCCGGACGCGCCTTGTCGGCCGACTGCGCGGCCGCGGGTCCGGCAAGCAGGAAACACCCCAGAGCAAACGGAACGATCAGTCGCACGATACCAGCATCCTCAGGACGTGGGCGCCGCCGGCGCCCGATGGGCACTAAGACGAGAAGACTGAATGAGTTCCGACACACAGCCCTGCAGCGAGCGTAGCTGTCGCGTTCGGCGCTTGTCAAGCCAATGCCGTCGGCCCGGGCGCCGCGGTCACACCGCGTGTTCCGCGCGAGGCCGGTTGCCACTAAGATGAGCCCGCCGGAGGAGCGATGCACCTCACCTGGATCGACTACGCCATCATCGGGGTCTACTTCGCGTTCGTGCTCGGCATCGGGTTCGTGCTCAAGCGCGGGGCGCGCACGAGCGAGGACTTCTTCCTGTCCGGGCGCTCGATCCCGGCCTGGGTGGCGGGGCTGGCGTTCATCTCGGCCAACCTCGGCGCGCAGGAAGTCATCGGCATGGGGGCCAGCGGCGCCAAGTACGGCATCGCGACCTCGCACTTCTACTGGATCGGCGCGATCCCGGCCATGGTGTTCGTGGGGCTGTTCATGATGCCCTACTACTACGGGTCGCGCGCGCGCTCGGTGCCGGAGTACCTGAAGCTCCGGTTCGACGAGAAGACCCGCGGGCTCAACGCGATCTCGTTCGCCGCGATGACGGTGTTCTCCTCCGGCGTGTCGATGTACGCGATGGGCAAGCTGCTGCAGCTGCTGCTCGGCTGGGACTTCACCGTCTCGGTGCTGCTGTCGGCCGGCATCGTCCTCGTCTACACGTATCTCGGGGGCCTGACCTCGGCGATCTACAACGAGGTGCTGCAGTTCTTCCTGATCGTCGCCGGCTTCGTGCCGCTCGTGATCGTCGGGCTCATCGACGTCGGCGGGTGGGACGGGCTGACCGCGCGGCTGGCCACGGAGGCCGTGTCGCGCGGATTCGAGCCGGGGGCGATGACGACGTCGTGGGCGCCGCTGGCCAGCCCGGCGGCCAACCCGATGGGGGTCGAGTGGTTCGGGCTCGTCATGGGGCTCGGGTTCGTGCTCTCGTTCGGCTACTGGTGCACGGACTTCCTCGTGGTCCAGCGCGCGATGGCCGCCGATTCGATGAACGCCGCGCGCCGGACGCCGCTCATCGCGGCCGTGCCGAAGATGCTGTTCCCGGCGCTCGTGATCCTGCCGGGGATGATCGCGGTGGCCGTCGCCCCGCGCGTGGACATCGGCTTGGCCGGCGCCGGCGCGGCCGCGCAGTACCGGGAGGGGGCCATCGCGCAGGCGGGGCCCTCGGTGCCGCTCACGCGGACGAGCCTGATCCCGCCGAAGGTCGACGAGACGACGGGTGAGCCGATCGTCGACGCGGACGGCCGCGTCGCGCTCGACTACGACCTGGCGATCCCGATGATGCTGCAGCACTACTTCCCGACGGGACTGCTCGGCCTCGGGCTGTGCGCGTTGATGGCGTCGTTCATGTCGGGCATGGCGGGCAACACGACGGCGTTCAACACCGTCTGGACGTACGACATCTACCAGAGCTACATCCGGCCGGGCGCGCCGGACGCCCACTACCTGACGATGGGACGCGCCGCCACGGTCTTCGGGATCGGCATCTCCGTGGCCGCGGCGTTCGTCGCGCGCGAGTTCAACAACATCATGGACCTGCTGCAGCTCGTGTTCGCCTTCGTGAACGCGCCGCTGTTCGCGACGTTCATGCTCGGGATGTTCTGGAAGCGCGCGACGGGACACGGGGCGTTCACGGGGCTGCTCGCCGGCACGCTGGCCGCCGCCGCGCATCACGGCCTGACGCTGCCGGCCGGCGCGGTCGCCGGCGTGAAGGGCGGGTTCCTCGGACCGGTGCTGTTCACCTATCCGAGCGAGATGGCGCAGAACTTCTGGACCGCGATCCTCGCGTGGACGACCTGCTTCCTCGTGACCATCCTGGTGTCGGTGTTCACGCACCCGCGGCGCGACGAGGAGCTGAGCGGGCTCGTCTACTCGCTGACGCCGAAGCCGAGCGACCGCGGGCTGCCGTGGTACAAGCAGCCCGGCCCGCTCGCGATCGGCGTGCTCGGCCTGACGCTGGTGCTGAACGTGATCTTCTGGTAGGAGCGGCCATGGACATCCGCGTGCCCGTGAGTCTGCTGTTCGCCGTGCTCGGCGCGCTGCTGGCCGGCTTCGGCCTGACGACCGCGTCGAGCCCGATGTACGAGCGGCACTCGCTCGGAATCAATCTGAACCTGTGGTCCGGTCTCGGCATGCTGGTGTTCGCCGGCGTGCTGTCGTGGCTGGCGCGGCGCGGCGCGCGCGTGCGGCCCGCCGGAACGGATCGCGACCAGGCCTCGCGGCCGTCGGGCCGCGAAGCGGGAGTGGGGTAGTCGATGCGTGATGCGAGGCGACGTCTGCGCGCGGGAGGCCACCGGTGCGGCCTGCTGGCGTGTGTCCTGGTCCTGATGTCGTCCGCGGCGATGCCGGCCGCGGCGCAGCCGCGGATGAAGGTGCTGCTCGACACCGACATCGGCACCGACATCGACGATGCGTGGGCGCTCGGGCTGCTGATTGCGTCGCCGGAGGTGGAGCTGGTCGGCGTCACCATCACCGACGGCGATACGGCCGCGCGCGCGAAGGTCGCGTGCAAGCTGCTCCATGTGACGGGGAAAGGGCACGTGCCGGTTGCGGTCGGGCGCCCGACGACACCGCCGCACGACATCGACTACCAGTTCACCTGGGCCGAGGACTTCACGGCGAAGGAGCCCGTCACGCAGCCGGCCGCGCAGTTCATCGTCGAGACGCTGCGGAAGTCTCCCGGCGAGATCACGCTGGTGGCCGTCGGCCCGCTGCAGAACCTGGCCGACGCGCTGCGGCTGGAGCCCGGGCTGGGACGTCTGGCGAAGCGGATCGTGCTCATGAGCGGCTCGGTCGGCCCGAACGCCTGGTCCCCCACGCCGTTCGCGGAGTGGAACGTCGTCCGGGCGACGGAGGACGCGCAGCACGTCTACGCCGCGGGGCTGCCGCTGACGATCGTGCCGCTCGACTCGACGACCTACGTGACGTTGCGGCAGGAGGAACGCGAGCGGCTGCGCACGCATCCGGCGCCGCTGACACGGGCGCTCGAGGCGCTGTACCGGTTGTGGATCGAGCGGCCGGAGCAGCGGATGACGCTGCACGATCAGATGGCCATCGCGGAGGTGCTGCGGCCGGGGACCTTCTTCGGCCGGTGCCCGACCCTGGCGATTGCGGTGGACGACAAGGGCTTCATGCGGGTGGACGCGCCGGGCGCGAAGCCGGTGTCCGTGTGTCTGGAGCCGAAGCGCGACGCGTTCATGGAGTTCTACGTCGGCGGGCTGCTGCAGGAGGAGGCGGCCGCCGGGGTGCGGTGAGACCCCGGTCCCTCCCCACCCAATACTGGCCGGCTGAGTGATTTCAGCAGGGCCTGAGGAGGGCCGGGGGATGCTCTGGCCCTCAGCAAGCGCCGTTCCCGCCTTTCGGGCCGGAATCGGCTCGTTTCTCGTCTCGAAGTCTGTTGCCCACCAGACGAACGTCCGGAGGGGAGCAGACCGAAATGCCGACCTGAAGGTCGGCCCTCCTGGGTCGCAGGTCCGAACGCTTGGGCGGTCGGACGAGGGAACCAGGACGGCCGACCTTCAGGTCGGCTATTCAGCGCCCTTCATGGCCGAACTGAAGTTCGGCCCTGCGACGTCTCCGGCCCCTGATTCCTGGCCCCTGGCCCCTACAAAGAATCACTTTTCTCTTGCAGCGAATAAAAAGCGAAACTAGAATGGCTCCCGGAGGAACGTCCTCATGGCGCCAGCCGCTGCACGTGCCGCTCTCGAGTCGCTGCTCCGCACCCGCAAGCTCGATACGACGCTCGCGGGACAGGGTCTGCCCACCCTCCGGTTGTCGCCGGATCGGGTGGTGTCCACCGGCGCGCCGGCGCTCGATTCGGCGCTGGGCGGCGGGCTGCCGCGCGGGCAGGTCTCCGAGATTGCCGGGCCGGCCAGCTCGGGGCGCACCGCGCTGGCGCGCTCGCTGCTCGCGTCGGCAACCGGGGGCGGCGAGCTGACCGCGGTCGTCGACGTCTTCGATCGGTTCGACCCGGCGGGCTCGGCCGAGGCCGGCGTCTGCCTCGACCGGCTGCTCTGGGTGCGCGGCGTCGGGGTGTGGCAGGACACGCCGCTCGCGCTCGATCCGGCCTGGGAGCCGTCCCGGCCCGGCCCCCGGGCCGCGCGCTCGCGCATGGGCCAGGCCGTCAACCGCGCAATCAAGGCGCTCTCGCTGGTGCTCTCCGCCGGCGGGTTCGGGCTCGTTGTCTTCGATGCGGCCGACGTGCCGGTGCGCGTGCTGCGGCAGCTGCCGTTCACGACCTGGCTGCGGCTGCAGCGGACGATCGAGGGGAGCGACACGGCCTGCGTGCTGCTGGTGCGCGAGCCGATCGGACGCAGCCCCGGCGGCGCGTCGGTGCGGCTCGGATTCCGCACGCCGGCACTCCGCGCGGTCGAGGGGCCGCCGGCCGATTTCCACGTGCGCGTCCGGGCCAGCCGGCATCCGTTCGTGCCCGAGCGCACGCGCGGGAAGTCTGGAGGGGCAGGGGCCGGCCAGTGGGCGGGCTCGCCGCAGGCCCGCCGGTTCCGCGGACTGGCGCCCCTGGCCTCGGTGCAGTGCGGCATCCGGACGACAAGCTGCGAGCTGGAGTTCGTGTAGGGGCGGCCATGTCGCCCCT
>CAYUPN010000041.1:28872-35002 GCA_964446605.1 uncultured Bifidobacteriaceae bacterium
ATGTTTTCCTGCATCTGGCTGACCGGGTGGCGCGACGAGGTCGCGAAGCCGCCGCACACGCTGCTGGAGGTCGCGCAACGTTTCTCGCCGCGCGCCGCCTGGGTCGGCCGCGACACGCTGGTGCTGGACGTGGCCGGGCTGCGGCGGCTGTTCGGCGAGCCGCGCGACCTCGGCGCCGAGCTGCGCCGCGCCCTGGCGGACGCGGGGCTCGAGACGCGCATCGCGCTGGCCGGCACGCGCACGGCCGCGCGGCTGCTGGTCCATGCGCGCGCCGGTCTGACGGTCACGGACCCCGGCGGCGAGGCCGCGGTGCTCGCGCCGCTGCCGATCGCGCTGCTGCAGCACGTGCTCGTGCCGCCGCAGGAGGCCGGACAGCTGCCGCTCGACGGAACGGGCGCCCCGCCGGCGCCGCCGTCGCGCTTCTATCGGTCGTCACCGGTGCAGGAGATCGTGCGCCCCCGGCGGCGGAGTCCGGGGACACGAAGCGCGGTGGAGCGGGCCGCGGCCGAATGGCTGGCGACGTTCCGCCGGTGGGGGCTGCGCACGCTCGGCGATCTCGCGATGTTGCCGCCCGGCGAGCTGGCGGCGCGCTTCGGCGACGCCGGGCCGGCCCTGCAGCGCCTGGCCCGCGGCGAGGACCCGGAGCCGCTCGTGCCCATGGCCGGCGACGAGCGGTTCGAGGAGACGCTGCCGCTCGACTGGCCCATCGAAGGGCTCGAGCCGCTCTCGTTCGTGCTCGCCCGGCTGTTCGATCCACTCTGCACGCAGCTCGATCGGCGCGGGCGCGCGGCCGCGGTGCTGCACGTCGAGCTCCGGCTGGTCACCCGCGAGTGCTGGGCGCGGCGGCTGGAGCTGCCGGCCCCGGTGAACGACCCGCGCACGCTGCGGACGCTCGCGCTCCTCGATCTCGAGTCGTCGCCGCCGCCGGCGGCGATCGACGCGGTGACGGTGCGCGTCGATCCGACGCCGGCGCGCACGCTGCAATTCTCGCTGCTCGAGCGCGCGCGTCCGGCGCCCGAGCAGGTGGCCACGCTCACCGCGCGCCTGAGCGCGCTCATGGGCGAGCGTCGCATCGGCCGCCCGGTGCTCCTCGACACGCATCGCCCGGACGCCTGGCGGCTCGAGCCGTTCACCGGCGAAGACGGGTCTCCGGCCGCGCCGGATCCGGCGCCGTCATCCGGCCGCCCGTCCGGGGCCGCGCTGCGCCGGCTCCGGCCGCCGGTCCCCGCACGCGTCGTCGTCGACGCCGGGCGTCCGGCAGCCGTCCAGGTGAGCGGCAGCGATCCGATCGGCGGCGCGGTGGAGCAGGCCGCGGGCCCCTGGCGTGCATCCGGCGACTGGTGGGCGCCTGAAGTCTGGGATCGCGACGAGTGGGACGTCGCGCTGGACGGCGGGACGGTCTGCCGGCTGGTGCGCGATCGCCGGCACGATCGCTGGTATCTCGACGGACTCTACGACTGACATTTGACGAACCGCGGGCGCGCTGTCAGGATCTCGCCCCATGATGGTCCGTCCGATGTTCCGCACGCGGGCGGGCGCGGGACTCGGCGCCGCGCTCCTGCTGCTCGCCCTCGATGCGTCCGCCGCGCGCCAGCCTGACAGGCAGGCCGCCGGCGACGCGCAGCCCCGCGGCCTGCAGATCTTCTTCGTCGACACCGAAGGCGGCGCCGCCACGCTCATCACGACGCCGGCCGGCGAGTCCGTGCTCATCGACTCCGGCAATCCCGACGACCGCGACGCCGGGCGCATCGTCGAAGCCGCGCGGCAGGCAGGCGTCACCGAGATCACGCACTACATCACCACACACTGGCACAGCGATCACGTCGGCGGCATCGGCATCGTCGCGCGCACGCTGCCGGTGCGTCACATCTACGGCCACCGGATTCCGGACCCGCTGCCGCGCGACATCAACGCCGAGTTGATGGCGACCTGGCACTCGCTGTCGCCGACGCCGCGCATGCTCGCCGCCGGGGACACGATCGAGCTCCAGGGGCGGCGCGGCACGCCGCGTCCCGCCATTCGCGTGCTCGCGGCCGACGGACTCGTCGAGGGAGAACCGGCCGGCGCCCCGCATACCGTCACCTGTGACGACGGGCACGAGGCCAGACCGGAGGACACGTCGGACAACGCGCGCAGTCTCGCGCTGCACCTCACCTACGGACGGTTCGATCTCTTCGCCGGCGGCGATCTGACCTGGAACATCGAGCACAAGCTGACCTGCCCGCGCCGGCGCGTGCCGCAGGTCGACGTCTTTCTCGTCAACCATCACGGCCTGGACGCGAGCAATCATCCCGCGCTCATCGCCGCGCTTGCGCCGGAGGTGGCCGTTGTCAACAACGGCCCCCGCAAGGGCGCCGAACCCCGGACGATGGAGACGCTGCTGAAGCAGGTCGGCGATCTGGGCGTGTTCCAGCTGCACCGGAACGTCCGGCCCGGCGCCATCAACGCCGAGCGGTCGCGCATCGTCAACGACGCCGAGGCGTGCCAGGGGCACCCGCTCCAGCTGCGGGTCGATCCGCGCGGCGACCGCTACACCGTCTACGTGCCGTCGCGCGACGCGGAGCGGGTCTACCAGTCGCGCTGATCTCGTATGCGAGCCGCGTCGCTCACCGCGGGCGCGCTGCTGGCTGCGGCGCTCGGCGCCGGATTCGCGGCCCGGGCCCCGGTGCGTCCCGCACCGGAACCCTCCCAGCGCTTCTCGCCGCTCGCGGCGATCACGCCGTCCAACGTCACCCGCCTCGCGGTCGCGTGGACGGCGCACACGGGCGAATTCGCCGGCGGGCGCGGCCCGAATCCGGGCCGCCCCGTGCCCGGCTTCCAGACGCGGCCCGTCCTCGCCGGCGACCGGTTGATCGTCACGACGACGACGAGCAAGGTGATCGCGCTCGATCCGGAAACGGGCGCGGAGATCTGGCGGTTCGATCCGTTCGCGGGTCGCCCGCGCACGTGCGAGGCGCCGCACCGCGGCGTCGCCGTGTGGCCGGCTGCCGGCGCGCCGCCGGATGCGGCGCTCACGGTCGTCTCGGGCACGTGCGACGGCCGTCTCGTCGCGCTCGACGCACGGACGGGGCAGCCGGTGTCCTCGTTCGGCGATGGCGGCGAGCTCGATCTGCGTCCCGGCGCGGACGCGCGTGACGGCGAGGAATATGCGGTGACGACGCCGCCGGCGATCTACCAGGACCTGGTGATCGTCGGCACCGCCCTGCCGGAAGGTACGCCGCACGGTCCATCGGGCGACGTGCGCGCGTTCGCCGTGCGGACCGGCCGCGAGGTCTGGCGTTTCCACACCGTGCCGCGGGATGGCGAGCCCGGCGCGGACACCTGGAGCGACGGCGCGCGCGAGCGACGGACCGGCGTCAATGCGTGGGGCGGAATCACCGTGGACAACGGGCGCGGACTGGTTTTCGCGCCGCTCGGCTCGCCGGCGTACGACTTCCATGGCGGCGATCGCGCCGGACGCAACCTGTACGGGAACGCGCTGGTCGCGCTCGACGCGCTGACGGGGGAGCTGCGCTGGCACCAGCAGCTCGTCCATCACGACATCTGGGACTACGATCTGCCCGCGGCGCCGATCCTCGTGGATCTCGAGCGTGCGGGGCGGACGATTCCGGCGGTCGTGCAGCTGACGAAGATGGGCCTTGTCTTCGTCTTCGACCGCACGACCGGCGAGCCGGTCTTCGGCATCGAGGAGCGGCCGGTTCCGGCCAGCCGCGTGCCGGGCGAGCAGCCATGGCCGACGCAGCCGTTTCCGGTGAAGCCGCCGCCGCTGTCGCGGATTGCGCCGCTCACCAGGGACGAGCTGACCGATGTCACGCCCGAATCGCGCCGCGAGTGCGCGATGATGTTCGACCAGGCGGTCAGCGGCGGGTTGTACACGCCGCCGGGGCTGGAGCTGACGATCGTGTTTCCGGGGACGCTGGGCGGTGCCACCTGGTCCGGCGGCGCCGTCGATCCGTCACGCGGCTATCTGTTCGTGAACACGAATGAGGTCGGCACGATCACGCGGATGGCGGAACAGCCGCCCGGCGCGCCGATGGCGTACCGGCGGAGCAGTCCGTGGGGCGAGTACGCGCGGTTCTGGGATTCGAACCGGCTGCCCTGCGGCAAGCCGCCGTGGGGGCTGCTGCACGCGGTGGACCTGCGCACGGGCGAGATCGCGTGGCAGGTGCCGCTCGGCAACGCGCCGCAGCTCGCCCCGCTCGGGATCACCGGTACCGGCACGCCGAGCCTCGGCGGCGCGATCGCGACGACGTCGGGCCTGGTGTTCATCGCGGGCACGAACGACGCGCGGCTGCGCGCGTTCGCGGCGGACTCGGGCGCGCAGCTCTGGGAGGCCGCGCTGCCGGCCAGCGGACATGCGACGCCGGTGACGTATGCCGGCCCGCGTTCGGGCCGCCAGTTCGTGGTGGTCGCCGCGGGCGGCGGCGGCCGGTTCTCGTCGGACGTGAGCGATGCGGTGGTGGCCTTCGCGCTGCCCGGCGGGCCGCAGCCAAGCGGCCGCAACTGATCGGTCCGCGCCCGAATGCGCGCGCGGAACGATCACCTTCTGGCGTGTGGGCGGAGCGTCGGCTCCGCGCGGGAGCGTGTGAATGAGCACTCCGGTTTTCAGGAACTTCATCGGCGGCGAGTGGGTCTCGGCCGCCAGCGGCGCGACGTTCGAGAATCGCAATCCGGCCGATACCACCGACATCGTCGGGCTCTTCCAGCAGTCCGACGCGTCCGATGCGCGGCAGGCGATCGACGCGGCCGCGGCGGCGCAGCCGGCGTGGGCCGCCATCCCGGCGCCGAAGCGCGGCGAGATCCTGCACCGCGCCGCCGGGCTGCTCGAGGCGCGCGCCGATCAGGTGGCGCGCGAGATGACGCGCGAGGAGGGCAAGACGCTGCCCGAGGCGCGCGGCGAGGTCGGGCGCGCGATCAACATCCTCCGCTACTTCGGCGGGGAGGGGGCACGGCTCGGCGGTCATCACGTGCCGTCGGAGCGGCCCCGCGTCTTCATCCAGACACAGCGCCGCCCGCTCGGGGTCGTCGGGCTGATCACGCCGTGGAACTTCCCGATTGCCATTCCGGCATGGAAGGCCGCGCCGGCGCTGGTGGCCGGCAACGCCGTCGTGCTGAAGCCCTCGGATCTGTCGCCGCTCTGCGCGCTGCGGCTCGTCGAGGTGCTGGACGAGGCGGGCGTGACGAAGGGGGCGATCAACTTCGTCACCGGGCCGGGTTCGAAGGTCGGCCACGAGATCGTCACGAATCCGACCGTGAAGGCGATCTCGTTCACCGGCTCGGAGGCGACTGGCAGCGGGATCGCGGTGGAGGCGGCGAAGCGGCGCGCGCGCGTGCAGCTGGAGATGGGCGGCAAGAACCCGACGATCGTGCTGGCCGACGCCGACATCGCCGACGCCGTCACCGTCGTCGTCAACGCCGCGTTCTTTTCGACGGGGCAGCGGTGCACGGCGACGTCGCGTGTCATCGTCGAGGAGCCGATCGTCGAGCGGTTCACCGCGGCGCTCGTGGAGCGGACGAAGGCGCTGAAGGTCGGCAACGGGCTGGAGCCGGGGGTCGAGATCGGGCCGTCGATCGACGAGCGGCAGCTGTCGACCGTGCTCGACTACGTCGGCATCGGTACGAAGGAAGGGGCGCGGCTGCTCTGGGGCGGCGAGCGCCTGAGCGACGGCCCGTACGCGCGCGGGTACTTTTCATCGCCGGCGGTGCTCACCGAGGTCGCGCCGACGATGCGCGTGGCGCAGGAGGAGATTTTCGGCCCGGTGCTCGGCGTGCTGCCGGCGCGCGACGTCGATCACGCCGTCGAGATCGCCAACTCCGTGCGCTACGGCCTGTCGGCGGGGATCTGCACGAGCTCGCTGACCAGCGCGTACGAGTTCATCAACCGCGTCGAAGCCGGGCTGGTGATGGTCAATCTGCCGTCGGCCGGCGTCGAGTACCATGTGCCGTTCGGCGGCTCGAAGGCCTCGTCCATGGGCATGCGCGAGCAGGGCCCCGTGGCGATCGACTTCTATACCGAGTGGCAGACGGCGTATATCAAGTACTGACGCGCTGACCTGATCAGACCTGACCCGCCTCAGCCGAAAGGGCTGAGGCGGACCGCCGAAGCCCGCGAACCAATCAATCGCGGGCG
>CAYUPN010000042.1:0-1749 GCA_964446605.1 uncultured Bifidobacteriaceae bacterium
CGGATCAGGTCGGATCAGGTCGGATCAGGTCGGATCAGGTCGGATCAGGTCGGCCTTCGCGCTTCGCGCTCCGGCCGCTCCCGGGTGCCAGCGATGGCGTCACGACCCTGCGACCGTCGATCCGCCAGCCGCCCTGCAGGACGATTTCGATGGCTTCCGGGTAGATCCGGTGCTCGAGCTCCAGGATCCGGGCGGCCAGGGTCTCGGCGGTGTCGTCCGGCTCCACGGGCACGGCCAGCTGCCGGATGATCGGGCCGGCGTCCAGCTCGGCCGTGACGAAATGCACGGTCGCGCCGCTGATCTTGACGCCGTAGTCGAATGCCTGCCGCTGCGCGTCGAGACCGGGGAATGCGGGGAGCAGCGACGGATGGATGTTCAGTACCGCGTTCGGGTACTCGTCGATGAACACGGGCCCGAGCAGCCGCATGAACCCGGCCAGGCAGACCAGCTGGACGCCCCGCTCCTTCAGCGCGCGGGCGAGCACCCGGTCGTACTCCGCTCGATCGGGGTACGCCTTGTGCGGCACGACCAGCGTCTCGATGCCCGCGCGCGCCGCGCGTTCGAGCCCGGCCGCGTCGGCGCGGTTGGAGATGACGACCGCGATGCGCGCGTCGAGACGGCCGTCCTGGATGGCGTCGATGATGGCCTGGAGGTTGGACCCCCGGCCCGAGATCAGCACGCCGAGGACGCCGCTCATGCGGACGCGACGTACTCGACGCCGCTGCCGGCGACCACCGAACCGATGGCGGTGCTGCCGGCGCCGCCGCTCTCGTGCAGGATGGCCAGCACCTCGGACTGATAGCGGGCGTCGCA
Source organism: uncultured Bifidobacteriaceae bacterium (assembly GCA_964446605.1). Taxonomy (GTDB): domain Bacteria; phylum Acidobacteriota; class Vicinamibacteria; order Vicinamibacterales; family JAENWD01; genus JAENWD01. The sequence continues at coordinate 814 of CAYUPN010000042.1, forward strand.
GGCGACGATCATGCCGATGCCCATGTTGAAGGCCCGGAACATTTCCGCATCAGGAACACCGCCCCCCTGCTGGAGGAACCGGAAGATCGCCGGCACGTCCCAGGCGTCCCGCGCGATCACCGCCCCCGTCCCGGACGGCAGGATGCGCGGCAGGTTCTCGGTGATGCCCCCGCCGGTGATGTGGGCCAGCCCCTTGGCGAGCTGCCGATCGAGCAGCGGCCGCACGATCGGGAGACAGCTGCGGTGCGGCACGAGCAGGGCATCACCGATCGGTCCGCCGACCTCTTCGACGTGGGAGTCGAACCGCAGTCCGAGCCGGTCGAACACGATGCCGCGTGCGAGCGAATACCCGTTGGTGTGGAGGCCGGACGAGGGAATGCCGATCAGGACGTCTCCCGGCACGATGGTCGATCCGTCCACGATCCGGCCGCGCTCGACGACCCCGACGATGAAGCCGGCGAGATCGTACTCGCCGTCGGCGTAGAAGCCGGGCATCTCCGCCGTCTCGCCTCCGAGCAGCGCGCAGCCGTTCTCACGGCAGGCCGCGGCCATGCCGCCGACGATCTGTTCCGCGACATCAGGCGCCAGCCGCCCCGTGGCCAGATAGTCGAGAAAGAAGAGCGGGGTCGCCCCCTGGACCAGGATGTCGTTCACGCAGTGGTTGACGAGATCCTGGCCCACGGTGTCGTGACGGCCGGACATGAAGGCGAGCTTGAGCTTCGTGCCCACGCCATCGGCTGACGACACGAGCACCGGCTCCTCGAGTCCCGACGGCACGGCGAACAACCCGCCGAAGGAGCCGATCTCCGAGAGCACACCGGCCGTGAACGTCGACCGCGCATGTTCCCGGATGCGCCTGACCGCTTCGTTGCCCGCGTCGATGTCGACGCCCGTTGTCTTGTAGTCCATAGGTGTCGGGGTCTTCGGCCTTCGGCC
>CAYUPN010000042.1:1849-32692 GCA_964446605.1 uncultured Bifidobacteriaceae bacterium
TTGGGCTTTGGGCTCCGCCCGGTTCAGAACTCGAGGCCTACGATCACGTCCTGCATGACGTTCTTCCTCGCCTCATCCTTCTCCGCGAAGTAGGCCTTCCGCAGCTCGACGAAGAAGAGCTCCTCGGCGAGATCCTCCTCGAGCATGTCGAAGCCCTCGCGCAGGAGCTCCAGCGCGCCGCTCCGGTCGTTGCGCTCCTGCAGCAGCGCCACCAGCTCCAGCGGATTGGCGACCGCGAACCCCGCAAGCGCCAGCGCGATCGGCGCCCTGGTCGGGTCGTTCGACGGAATGCCGATCTCGAACAGGCTCCGTCCGGCCTCGCGATCCCCGCGTGCCGCAAGCGCACCCAGTCCGGACGCGGCGCCGCGCAGGAGCTCCTGGAATCCCGGCTGCTTGTCCGCGAACGTGAGCGTGCGCGCGAGGAAGCCGCGGTGCAGGTCGCAGTTGCTGCCGATCATGCAGATCGCTGCGGCGACGGTCGGCTGGAGCTCCCGCAACTTCGTGCGCTGCAGCGACGCCAGCACCGGCAGCGACTGCTTGTCCCCGATCTTCCCCAGCGCCATCACCGCATCGTCCTGGAGCGGCCCTTCGAGCTGCGCGACCGTCGTGATCGCCTCGAGCGCGTAGGCCGCCCGGTAATCACCGAGCGCCTCGATGACGGAGCTGCGGAAGAAGTCCTGGCCCCGCATGACGTCGCGGACGAGCAGCGGCTGCAGGCGCGGGTCGCTGCCCTGCGCCGCCATGGCGCGGACGAGCGCCGGGCGCACGAACTCTGCCAGCTCGGTCTCGAAGGCCTTGATGAAGTGGGGAATCAGGCGCGGCGTCGGCTGACGCTCGAAGTACTCGTACGCGACGGCGCGCAGCCGGTCGTTCGGATCGGCGAGCGCGATCTCCATCTGGTCGGCGACGCGGGGATCGTCGTAGCCGGCGAGCAGTACCAGCGCGCGATAGCGGACATACCCGTCGGCGTGGCCGGATGCCGCGTCGAGGAGGGCCGGCAGCGCCAGCGTGCCGCGCACCCGCCGGATCGTGCGCGCCGCCTGCATGCGCTCGGCGTAGTCGAATGCGCCGAGCCGATCGATGACGGCGTCGACCGCTTCGCGGGTTTCCGGAACGCTGCGGGATGTTGCCGTGGCCGTCTCGCGCGCGCCCTGCGAACCGGCGGGCGCGGGCTCCTGCGCGGGTGCGGCCGCGGCCAGGCCGGCGACCGCGGCCGCGAGGGTCAGGCAGAGGCCGGCCCGGATCATGGCGTGACGACGGGATCCGGCTTCGCCTCGACTGCGGTGTCGCGCTCCTGATCGACCGGCTTCAGCGTGAGCTGCAGGTAGGCGGCCTGATTGCGCGGGAACTCGACCGGGTACTGCCCCGTGTAGCACGACGTGCAGTACGACTCTTTGCCCTGCCCCACCGCTTCGAGCAGCCCCTCGAGACTCAGGTAGCAGAGGCTCTCGGCGTCGAGATAGCGGCGGATCTCGTCGAGGGTGTGCGTGGCGGCGATCAGCTCCGACCGGCGCGGCGTGTCCACGCCGTAGAAACAGGGCGAGATGGTCGGCGGACAGCTGATGCGCATGTGCACTTCGCGCGCGCCGGCCGCCTTGACCATCCGGACGATCTTGCGGCTCGTCGTCCCGCGGACGATCGAGTCGTCCACGAGCACGACCCGTTTGCCCTCCAGGATGCTGCGAACCGGATTGAGCTTCACGCGCACGCCGAAGTGCCGGATCGACTGCTGCGGCTGGATGAACGTCCGGCCGACGTAGTGGTTGCGGATCAGCCCCATCCGCATGGGCAGGCCGCTCTGCTCGGCGTAGCCCACCGCGGCACAGACGCCCGAGTCGGGAATCGGCACGACGACGTCGGCGTCCACAGGCGCCTCGCGCGCGAGGATCCGTCCGAGGTTGGTCCGCACCTCGTTGACGCTCTTCCCGAAAACGTAGCTGTCGGGGCGCGCGAAGTAGACGTGCTCGAAGACGCAGTGCGCCAGCCGCTCGCGCAGAAACGGCCGGTACGACTTCAGCCCCTGCGGGCTGATGACCACCATCTCGCCCGGCTCGACGTCGCGGACGTAGGTGGCGCCGATCAGGTCGAGCGCGCACGTCTCCGAGCACGCGACCCATGCGTCGCCCAGCCGCCCGAGCGCCAGCGGCCGGAACCCGTGCGTGTCGCGGGCGGCGATCAGCCGATCGGGCGTCAGCAGCACGAGCGAGAAGGCGCCGCGCACCTGCGAGATCGACTCGATCAGCGCGTCCTCGACGGTCGCCGCGCGCGAACGCGCGTAGAGGTGCAGCACGACCTCCGTGTCACTCGAGGTCTGGAAGATCGACCCGAGCCGCACCAGGTGATCCTTGAGCTCCTGCGCGTTGACGAGGTTGCCGTTGTGCGCAACGGCAATCTGCCCGTGCGCGCAGTCGATCACGATTGGCTGCGCGTTGGCCAGGCCGGTCTCGCCGGCGGTCGAATAGCGGGTGTGCCCGATGGCCGCATGGCCCGTCAGCTTCTCGAGGCGCGACGAGGAGAAGATGTCGGCGACGTAGCCGACGTCCTTCGTCACGACGACGCGCTGCCCGTCGGCGGCGGCGATGCCGGCGCTCTCCTGTCCCCGGTGCTGCATGGCGTACAGCCCCAGGTAGGCCAGGTTCGCCGCTTCGGGGTGGCCGTAGATGCCGAACACGGCGCACGCCTCGTGGAGTTTGTCGAACATGCCTGCCAGCCCTCCGATCAGGCCACCTGCTGCCGGAACTGCCGCTCCAGTGCGGAGCCCCACTCGGTCTCCGCCTCGGCGACCGCGACGTCGAGGCCCGGCCGACCCTCGACGGCGATCGTGATCCGGGTCCCGCCGGTGTTTCCGATCACCCGCGCCGGCACCCCCAGCGCCGCCGCGCGCGCCAGCAGCGCGTCCAGCGACCCGGGCGCGGTCGAAACGACGACCCGCGACGCCGACTCGCTGAAGAGCGTCAGATCCATTGTCCATGCTGCGGTCGGGGGATTGCCAGCCCCCTCGGGCGGCGCAGCCGCCGGCACGTCGGCCGAGACGCCAAGGCCTCCGGTGTCGAAGCAGCACTCGGCCAGCGCCACCGCCAGTCCCCCTTCGGCACAATCGTGAGCCGAACGGACGAGCCCGTCCCGTGCGGCCTCGACCAGCAGCTGCTGCAGCCGCCGTTCGGCCTCCAGGTCGAGCCGCGGCGGAACACCGCGGGTCAGTCCGTGCAGCCGCTGGAGGTACTCCGAGCCGCCAAGCTCGGCAAAGGTCTCGCCCAGCAGCACGACCGGATCCCCTTCCCCCTTGAAGGTCCTCGTGACGACCCGCGACGCGTCCTCGATGAGACCGACCATGCCGAGTACCGGGGTCGGCAGAATCGGTCGGCCATCGGTCTCGTTGTAGAGACTGACGTTGCCCCCCGTAATCGGCGTATCGAGGGCGCGGCACGCCTCGCCGATGCCGGCCACGGCCTCGGCGAACTGCCACATGACATCCGGCTTCTCGGGATTGCCGAAGTTCAGGTTGTTCGTCGCGGCAATGGGCAGCGCACCGGCGCAGGCGACGTTGCGCGCCGACTCGGCCACCGCGAGCTTCGCGCCTTCGCGCGGGTCGAGGAACGCGTGCCGGCCGTTGCCGTCCACGGACATCGCGATCGCGCGGTTCGTGCCCTTCACGCGGATCACCGCACACCCGAGACCCGGCAGCACGATGGTGTTCGTGCGCACCATGTGGTCGTACTGGCGGTAGATCCAGCGCTTGCTCGCGATCGTCGGCGACCCGAGCAGGTGCAGCAGCACCCTGGAGGGCGACGCCGCCGGCGCGAGCGCCGCCAGATCCAGCCGGCGCACCTCGTCCAGCCATTCCGGCCGTTCGTACGGCCGGTTGTACACGGGAGCCTCGTCGGTGAGCGCGCGATTGGGGATCTCGGCGGCGACCTCGTCCCCGGACCGGACGTGCAGCAGCCCGTCCGACGTCACCTCGCCGATGCGGACGGCATGCAGGTCCCACTTGTCGAAGATCGCCTCGACCTCGCGCTCGCGTCCCCGGTGCACGACCATCAGCATGCGCTCCTGCGACTCGGAGAGCATGATCTCGTAGGGGGTCATGCCGGTCTCGCGCTGCGGCACGTGCCGCACGTCAATCGCGATGCCGACGCCGCCGCGGCTGCCCATCTCCGACGTGGAGCAGGTCAGGCCCGCCGCACCCATGTCCTGGATGCCGACGAGCGCGCCGGTCCGCATCACCTCGAGGCAGGCCTCGAGCAGCAGCTTCTCGGTGAACGGATCGCCGACCTGCACCGCCGGGCGCTTCTCCTCCGACGCGTCGTCGAACTCGGCCGAGGCCATCGTCGCGCCGTGGATGCCGTCGCGACCGGTCTTCGCGCCGACGTAGTAGACCGGGTTCCCCTCGCCGCTGGCGGTGCCCTTGACGATCTCGTCGTGCCTCGCGATGCCCAGGCAGAAGACGTTCACCAGCGGGTTGCCGCTGTAGGACTCGTCGAAGGCCACCTCGCCGCCGACCGTCGGAATGCCGATGCTGTTGCCGTACCCGCCGATTCCCGCGACCACCCCCTCGAGGATCCGGCGGTTGCGGGGGTCGTCGGGCGGCCCGAAGCGCAGCGAGTTCAGCAGCGCCACCGGACGCGCGCCCATCGTGAAGATGTCGCGGATGATGCCGCCCACGCCGGTCGCGGCCCCCTGATACGGCTCGATGAACGACGGGTGGTTGTGCGATTCGATCTTGAAGACCGCCGCGAGCCCGTCGCCGATGTCGACGGCGCCGGCGTTCTCGCCCGGCCCCTGGAGCACCCGCGAGCCGGTGGTCGGCAGCGTCCGCAGGTGCACGCGCGAGCTCTTGTAGCTGCAGTGCTCGGACCACATCACCGAGAAGATGCCGAGCTCGGTGAGATTCGGCTCGCGGCCGAGCAGCTGGACGATCCGCTCGTACTCGTCGGCGGTGACGCCGTGGCGGTCGAGCGTGGCCTGGTCGTATCGGGTCATGACGCGTCGGAGACGAAGAAATAGAGGCCGAGGAGCACGTCGAATGCGGCGGCGGCCCCGAGCACGCCGGCGATGAGCGTCCGGGAGCCCTCCTCGACGGGGATGGTTCCCGCGAAAATCAGCATCGCGACGAGCCCGAGCAGCGCGGCCGAAAGGGCCATCGCGAGCCCGACGGTGCGGCGGCTCGACGAACCGTCAGCGGCCATGCGTGGCCAGCGCCGCGACGACCGACTGCAGCACGATCCGGCCGTCCTCGCTGCCCAGCGGCGATTCGCACGCGCGCTCGGGATGCGGCATCAGGCCGATGACGTTGCGGCCGGCATTGCAGATGCCGGCGATGTCGTTGGCCGAGCCGTTCGGATTCGCATCGGGGGCCCGGCTGCCGTCGGGCCGGACGTAGCGGAAGATCACCTGCCGGTTCGCCTCGAGCGCCGCGAGCGTCTCGGGGTCGGCGTGGTAGTTCCCCTCCCCGTGCGCGATCGGAATCTTCAGCACCTGCCCCGGCGTGCACAGCGTGGTGAACGGCGTGTCGGTCTGCTCGACCCGGACGTGCACGTACTCGCAGCGGTACTTGCCGGTGTTCCGGAGCATGGCGCCGGGCAGCAGGCCCGCCTCGAGCAGGATCTGGAAGCCGTTGCAGATGCCGATGACCGGGTTGCCCGCCTCGGCGAACTTCGTCACGGCCTGCATGATCGGCGAGAAGCGCGCGATCGCGCCGGTGCGGAGGTAGTCGCCGTGCGCGTACCCGCCGGGGAGGATGACGACGTCGGCGCCTTTGAGATCCGTGTCCTTGTGCCAGACGAGGTCCGCCTGCTGGCCGAGCACGGCCGTCACGGCGTGATGCGCGTCGTGGTCGCAGTTGGAGCCGGGAAAGACGACGACCGCGAACTTCATTCGCCCACCTCGATGCGATAGCTCTCGATGACGGGGTTCGCGAGCAGGCGGTGCGCGACCTCGGCCGCCAGCGTGCGCGCCTCGGTTTCGGACGTGCCGGGCAGGGTCAGCTCGAAGTACTTGCCCTGCCTGACGTCCTCGACGCCGCCGTACCCCATCTGATGCAGCGCCTCGGTGATGGTGTGACCCTGCGGATCGAAGACCGAGGGCTTGAGCGTGACGAACACCCGCGCCTTCATCAGGCGGCTACCTCCTGGAAAACCCGTTCGAAGATCACGTCGACGTGCCGCAGCTGCGTCTCGAGGTCGAACGCCCGGTCGAGATCCTGCGGCGCCAGCACCCGCGAGATGTCGGGGTCGGCCGCAAGCAGCGAGCGGAAGTCGAGCTGTTCGTCGAACGACCGCATCGCGTTGCGCTGCACCCAGACGTACGCCTCTTCGCGCGACACGCCGCGGGCGGCCAGCTCCAGCAGCACCTGCCCGGAGAAGACGACGCCGCGGCTGCGCATGAGATTTTCCCGCATCCGGTCGGGATGCACCACCAGACCCCGGACGATCCGCGTGAACCGGCGGAGCATGTGGTCGAGGGCGATGAACGAGTCGGGCAGGATCACCCGCTCGACCGACGAATGCGAGATGTCGCGCTCGTGCCAGAGGGCGATGTTCTCCATCGCCGCATGGGCGTTGGCCCGGAGCAGCCGGGCAAGGCCGCAGATCTGCTCGCACCCGATCGGGTTGCGCTTGTGCGGCATCGCCGACGAGCCCTTCTGGCCCTTCGCGAACGGCTCCTCGACTTCACCGATCTCGGTCTTCTGCAGCCCGCGGATTTCGAGCGCGAAGGTCTCGAGCGAGGCGGCCGTGATCGCGAGCGCCGCCAGCAGCTCGGCGTGGCGATCGCGGGCGACGATCTGCGACGAGACGGGCGCCGGCTCGAGCCCGAGCCGCCGGCAGACCGCCGCCTCGATTGCGGGCGGCAGGTGCGCGAAGGTGCCGACGGCCCCGGAGATGGCGCCGACGCGGATGGTCTCGCGGGCCCGGCGGACCCGCCCGATGTCGCGCTGAATCTGCGAATACCACAGCGCCAGCTTGAGCCCGAACGTGATCGGCTCGGCGTGCACCCCGTGCGTGCGCCCGATCATCGGCGTCCGCCGGTGCTCCTCGGCCCGTTCCCGGACCGCATCGGCGAGGGCGTCGAGATCCGCCAGGATCAGGTCCGAGGCCTCCACCATCTGCAGCGCCAGCGCGGTATCGACCACGTCGGACGAGGTCAGACCGAAGTGCAGATAGCGGGCGGCCGGCCCGACGTGCTCGGCGACGGCCGTCGTGAAGGCGATGACGTCGTGATGCGTGGTCTGCTCGATGGCCTCGATGCGGGCCACGTCGAAACGCGCCTTCGCCCGCAGCTCCCGGGCGGCGTCGGCGGGAATGATGCCGGCCTCGGCCATCGCGTCGGCGGCCGCGAGCTCGACCTGCAGCCAGGCCTCGTAGCGGCGCTGGTCGGTCCAGATGCGGCCCATTTCGGGGTGGGTATACCGGGGGATCATCGGCTACGCAGCAACCTCCACTGGCGCAGATTCAACTCGGACGGTCATCGGGGCGCGGACGCGAACGCTCGTCCTGCCATCACCCGAGATCCAGCTCCCGCTGGGAGAGCCGGAACCCATCGGCCTGGCCCAGCACCGTCGCGCCGAGCGAGCCGTTGGCGAACAGGTCGTGAGCCACGCGGGCGACGTCCCCGGCCGTCACGCCCTCGATGCACTCGATGGTCTCGTCGAGACTGAACTGCCGCTCGAAGTAGATCTCCTGACGCGCGAGGTTCGACATGCGGCTCGAGGTGCTCTCGAGGCTCAGCATCAGACTGCCCTTCACGTGGTCCTTCGCGCGGCGGAGCTCCGCTTCCGGGGCCGGCGTCTTCATCCCGCGCAGCTCGTCGACCACGACCGACACGAGCTCGCCGACCGCTTCGCTGGCGCACCCGGCATAGATGGTCAGCGCACCGGCGTCGCGATAGGCCGAGAGGCTGCTGAAGACCGCATAGGCCAGTCCCCGCTTCTCGCGGACGTTCTGGAACAGCCGCGAGCTCATCGACCCGCCGAGCATCGTGTTCAGGACGTACGCCGCATACCGGTCCTCGTGAAGCTGCGGGTAGCAGCTCGTGCCGAGGCACACGTGAATCTGCTCGAGCTCCTTGCTGCGCACCTGCGCGTGCGGGACCACCGCGGGCGGGCGGTCGGCGCCCTGGACGCCGCCGTTCGGCAGCGCGCCGAAGGTCGGCGCCAGCAGATCGCGCAGACGTTCGTGCGTGATGTTGCCGACGGCCACGATCACCATGTGCGGCGCGGCGTAGGTTTCCTCGAAGTAGCGGCGGAGGACGGCCGGCGTGAAGGCCTCGACGCTCTCGGGCGTGCCCAGGATCGGGCGTCCGAGCGGATGATCGGCCCAGAAGCTCTGCGTGAAGAGCTCGTGTACGAGGTCGTCGGGCGTGTCCTCGACCATCTTGATCTCTTCGAGGATCACCTTCTTCTCACGCTCCACGTCGTCGGCGGCGAACGCCGGGTTGAGCACGAGGTCCGACAGCACGTCGAGGGCACGCGGCAGGTGCTCATCGAGCACCTTGATGTAGTAGCCGGCGTACTCCTTCGATGTGAACGCATCGAGGTGTCCGCCGAGCGAGTCCACCTCCTGCGCGATATCCTCGGCGCTCCGGCTCGTCGTCCCCTTGAAGAGCATGTGCTCGACGAAGTGCGCGATGCCGCCATGCTCCTGCGGCTCGTGCCGCGATCCTCGCGTCAGCCACACGCCGACGCTGACCGAGCGCACGTGATCCATCTGCTCGGTGATGACACGGACCCCGTTGGGGAAGACCTCGCGAACGATCATTTCCTCTCGGACGACGGGAAGGCTAAGTTATTGAGGGACAATAGCTTGAAGTACGACCGAGTATACCACATTCGCGGGACCCGGCGGGGGCGCAGCCGGTAAGGTCAACAGCTGCCGCATGTTACGATCGAATGTCCGGGACGCGCGTCCGCGTCCTCCCGCGCCATGCGTTCCACCACCCCCCATCAGGATCTCGCCAGCCTCGAGCGCACCCGTATGGAAGAGGTGTTCGCCGAGGCGGGGATCCCGAGGTTCCGCGCCCGCCAGGTCTTCCGCTGGATCCATGGGAAGGGTGTCACCGAGTTCGCGGCGATGACCGACCTCGGCGGCAGCCTGCGCGCCGAACTGGACCGGCACTTCCGGGTCAGCACCCCCGAGCTCGTCCGCGAGGACCGATCGGCCGACGGCACACGCAAGTTCCTGCTGGCGCTCGAGGATGGCCGCCGCATCGAGGCGGTCTACATCCCCGATACGCCGCGGCAGACCTTCTGCGTGTCGAGCCAGGTCGGCTGCGCGATGAACTGCGATTTCTGCCTGACCGGAAAGATGGGCTTCGGACGCAACCTGACGCCAGGCGAAATCGCCGGCCAGGTCCGGGTGCTGGCGCATGCCACCGGCCTCGCCTCCTCCCCTTTCAACATCGTGCTGATGGGGATGGGCGAGCCGCTGCACAACTACGACAACGTCATGACGGCGATACGCATCCTCGCCGACGAGCACGGGTTCGCGGTGACGCCCCGGCGGGTGACGCTGTCGACGGTCGGCGTGGTACCTGGCATGGAACGGCTCGCGGCGGAACCCTGGATGCCGAACCTGGCCGTCTCGCTCCATGCGACGACCGACGAGCAGCGCAACGCGCTGGTGCCGATCAACCGGAAGTACCCGCTCGCGCAGCTGATGGAGACCTGCCGCCGTTTTCCGCTGAAGCGCCGGGGCCGGATCACATTCGAGTACGTCCTGCTGGACGGCGTGAACGACACGCCGGAGGATGCCCGGCGCCTCGTAAAGCTGGTCGGCGACATGAAGGCCAAGGTCAACCTGCTGCCGCTCAACCCCGCACCCGGCATCCCGTACGAGCGCCCGTCCGACGAGCGCGTGAACCGGTTCGCGGGCGTACTCGCCCGGCACGGAGTGACCGTCTCGGTGCGAAAGAGCCGCGGGCGCGACATCCGCGCGGCCTGCGGGCAGCTGATTGTCGAAGGGCCGCAGCGCAGCACGGGGCAGAAACTCGCGGCGCTGCTGCAATAGGGCGTGCGCTCGCCGGCTTACCCGATCGCCTTCCTTCCGATATCCGTCCTGCAGAACTTGCCCTCGAACTGAATCGCGGCCACGCCTGCGTAGGCGCGATCGATCGCGACGCGGAAGTCGCGGCCCCGGCCCACGACAGTCAGGACCCGCCCACCGGCGGTGACGATGGCGTCGTCCCGGAATGCCGTGCCGGCGTGGTAGACGGTGACCCCCTCGAGGGCTGACGCCCGATCGAGGCCTTCGATGACCTTGCCCGTCTCGTAAGGTCCCGGATAGCCCTTCGAGGCGACGACCACGCCCACCTGGCACTCGCCGGCGGTGCGGATCGAACGGTCCGGCAGGCTGCCGGCCGCAGCGGCATCCAGCAGCGGGAGCAGGGGCTCGTCGACGAGCGGCAGGACGACCTGGGCCTCGGGGTCGCCGAGCCGGGCGTTGAACTCGATCACGTACGGGCCGTCGGCCGTCAGCATCAGGCCGCAGTACAGAAAGCCCCGATATGGGGTGCCCTCCGCGCGCAGGCCGCTCAGGGTCGGCTGGACGATCTCCTCCAGAATGCGCGCTTCCAGCGCGGCATCGCAGAGCGGGCTTGGGGCAAATGCCCCCATTCCCCCCGTATTGGGCCCCTGATCGTCGTCGAAGGCCCGTTTGTGATCCTGGGCCGAGCCGAGAGGCATCGCACGGTGTCCGTCGGACAGCACGAAGTACGAGAGCTCCGGTCCCCGCAGGCACCGTTCCAGCACGATCCGCCGGCCGGCCTCGCCGAACGCCTCGCCGGACAGCATCGTCCGGGCAACGGCACGGGCTTCGGCAGCGTCCGCTGCCAGCACGACCCCCTTGCCGGCCGCGAGGCCGTCGGCCTTGAGGACCAGCGGCCAGCCGAAGCGCCCCGAAGCGATTGCGGCTTCGGCGTCCGCCTCGTTCTCGCAGACCTGGAACTCCGCGGTGGGCACGCGGTGGCGGGCCATGAACTGCTTCGCCCAGACCTTGCTCGTCTCCAGACGGGCCGCCGCGCGGCTCGGCCCCAGAATCGGCCGGCCCGCCTCGACGAAACGGTCGACAACCCCGACCGACAGCGGCAGCTCGGGCCCGACGATCGTCAGGGCCGCCCCCTCGCGGGCGGCCAGGTCGAGCATGGCAGCCGGGTCCGAGAGGGAGACGGCGGCCAGGGAACCGGCGGCGGCCATGCCGGCGTTGCCGGGAGCGCAGATGACGTGACTGACCGGCGGCTCGCCGGCAAGCCTGTGGGCCAGCGCATGCTCGCGGGCGCCGGAACCGAGAATCAGGAGTCGCACCGGTGTCGTGGAATCGGAGCCCCGGGGGCGCGGCGGGACCGGAGCGGCCCGGCCGGGCGGGCCGTCGAGATGCGTCCCGCGGGATGGCGGTCCGGGGACGCTATGCCTGTGATACCCTAGCACATTCGCCCCTTGTCGGTTGAGGCCGTGGGGGCGGCACGCCACGGAAGGGGGTGTTCGCGCGTGGCTGAAGTCAAGGTTCAGGAGGGCGAATCCATCGAGAGCGCTCTCCGGCGCTTCAAGCGGAAAGTGCAGCAGGAAGACATCATCAAGGACATCAAGAAGCACTCCTTCTACTTGAAGCCGGGCGACAAGCGCCGCGCCAAGCAGGCGCTCGCGCGCAAGCGGAACCGCAAGAAGATGCGGCGCGAGCTCGAGTAGGCCCCTGGACGCCAGGGCCTGCGCGCCGCGATCGGCGTGCGACGAGGCGTCGGGCGGAAACGACCCGGCGCCTTGTTTTTTTCACCGATCGCGCCGCCTGCGCAGCGCCGGCGTTGTTGACCGGGGGTACTGCGTACGATAGATTCAAGGCCGTTTTTCGGCCGGCGGAGGACTGCTTCCATGGTGATCGAGGAACGCGTCATTGGCGACGTCACCGTGCTCGACCTGAAGGGCAAGATGACGTTGGGCGAAGGCGACGAGCTGTTGAAGGACAAGATCAACAGCCTGATCCATCAGGGACAGAAGAAGCTCCTTCTGAACCTGGAGGGCGTGCCGTACATCGACAGCGCCGGTCTCGGCGAGATCGTGCGCACCTACACCACGGTGAGCCGCCAGGGGGGCAGCCTGAAGCTGGTCAATCTGACGAAGCGCATCACCGACCTCCTCTCGATCACCAAGCTGCTGACGGTGTTCGAGACGTTCGACTCCGAAGCCGAGGCGCTCAAGAGCTTCGAGGCTTCGGCGAAGGTCTGACGGCCATTCCGACGTCCGCCTTGCCGTGGGGCGCTCGACGCAGCCCGAACTTGCGGTCTCTGATTCCGCTGACCGGTTGGCCGCTCGCCGTCGCTCGACGGCGGTCAACCTCCTGGTTTCTGTACGCCCGGGAGAGTGGACGAAGAACACCTTCGTCTTCGCCGGCCTGATCTTCGGCCGGCAGCTGACCGAGCCCGGGGCGGTGGCCGCGTCCGTCGCGGCCTTCCTGATTTTCTGCGCGCTGGCCGGCGCGGTCTATCTCGTCAACGACGTGGCGGATCGGGAGCGCGATCGGCAGCATCCGCGCAAGCGGTTCCGGCCGATTGCCTCCGGCGCGCTGTCTCCGCGTGTCGCGCTCGGAACCGCCGCCGTGCTGATTGCCGGCGGCCTGACCGCTTCCTGGTGGCTGCGCCCGGCGTTCGGCGCGGTCGCCACCACCTACGTCTCGCTGCTGGCCCTGTACTCCGGGCCGCTGAAGCACATCGTGATCATCGACGTGCTGACCATTGCCATCGGGTTCGTGCTGCGCGTGGCGGCTGGCGCCATCGCGGTCGCCGTCCCCATGAGCCAATGGCTGCTCGTCTGCACGATCCTGCTGGCGCTGTTCATGGGATTGAGCAAGCGCCGGCACGAGCTCACCCTGCTGGCCGACGGCGCCATCGGGCACCGGCGGATCCTGCAGGAATACAGTCCGTATCTCCTCGACCAGATGATCAGCGTGGTCACGGCGTCGACGCTGATGGCGTACGTGTTCTACGCGACCAGCGAGGAGACCGCGGCGAAGTTTGGCACGTCCCTGCTGGGACTCACGATTCCGTTTCCGCTGTACGGCATCTTCCGCTATCTCTATCTGGTCCATCACAGAGAGGGAGGAGGCAGCCCGGCGGAGCTCCTGCTGAACGATCGACCACTGCTCGCCTGCGTCGCCCTCTGGGGACTCGCAGTCGTTGTGATCATCTACCGGCCGTTCGGAATCTGAGGTCCTGGCTTAACACGGGCCGCGTGCGCAGGGAATCGGCGAACTGAACGGAATCCGGGCGACATCCAGGCGCCCGGGTGCCCGTCCGCCGTCCCGGCGCGTCGTGTGCCCGACCGGGTATCTCCGATGGCCGATTTCACCGTCCGCGCCAGTTCGGTCGACGTCGAGCAGATCATGCGGCAGATCCGGAGCCGCATCCGCGAGAAGCGCGGCGTCGACTACACCGAGGAACAGATTCAGGAACTGGCCCGCGTCAAGCTGGAGCGGTTCCTCGATCCCAAGGGGGTGCGGTCCGATCTGCTGGAGCGGTTCCGCCAGCTGCCCGCGGACCAGCCGCCGACCTTCGACTTCGACGACAAGACGCTCTTCACGTCGACGAACCCGCTCGTCCGCTTCATCCGGCGGCTGCTCAACCCGTTTCTCAAGCTGCTCTTCAGCCCGAACGCGCTGAACCAGGTCCTGCACCGGCAGGCGCTCATCAACGGCTACCTGCTCGAGCGGGCCGAGCGCGAGGCGCTGGTCTACGAGGTGCTGCACAACCTGGTGGTCGAGGTCACGCGCTCGACCATCGAGGTCAAGAACATGAAGATGCGGGTCGAGTCGATCGCGAGCCGCCTGGAGTTCAACGAGCGGCGCGCCCGCGCGCTCGAGGCGGTCGTGCAGTACCGGCCCGATGCGCACCCCGACGCCCGCCGCGAAGACCGCCGGCGCGACGGGCGCGACGGGCGCGACGAGGACGCATCCGGATCCGGCGCGGTCGACCCGATCACCGGCGGCGAGAGTCTGCGCTCGCGGCGCCGGCGGCGGCGCCGTGGACGGCGCAGCGGCCCCGGATTCGCCGCCGGCGGAGGTGAGACTCCCGTCGCTGAGGCCGGCAGCCGCGGCGCGGACGACCACGACGCCGAGGCCGCCGAGCGCGGCGACGACGCACCGACGACAGCGAATGGCCCCGGCGAGGACCGTGAGGCGCCGGTCGCCTCCGCGGCGGACGACCGCGAGGCACCATCCGTCGACGCCCGCCGGCAGGAACCCGAGGTCTCCGGACCGCAGCCTGACGCCGGCGGGACGGCCGACGTTCCGCCCAGTCCCCCCGCCCCCGAGTCGTGAGGCTGGGGGTCGTCGTCCAGCGCTACGGCGCTGAAATCAACGGAGGCGCGGAGCTTCACGCGCGCTACATCGCCGAGCGGCTGTCCCGGCACGCGGAGGTGGAGATCTTCACCACCTGCGCCCAGGACTACGTCACCTGGGAGAACACGCTGCCGGCAGGCGTGTCGCAGGTGAACGGGATCACGGTCCGGCGGTTCCCCGTGACCGCGCCGCGCGACGTCCGGCGCTTCGCGGCGATGTCCGACCTGGTGTTCACGCGCGAGCACTCGGTGGCCGACGAGCTGTCCTGGCTCGACAGCGAAGGGCCGACGAGCCCGGCCCTCGTCCGGGCGGTTGCGGCCGCGCGGGATCGCGTCGACTGGTTCCTGTTCTTCAGCTACCGCTACTACCACGCCTATCATGGCGTGCGTGCCGCAGCGGACCGTGCGCTTCTCGTCCCGACGGCCGAACGGGACGCCGCCGTCGGGCTGTCGATCTTCGGTCCGATCTTCCGGGGCGTGCGCGCGCTGATGTTCAACTCCTTCGAGGAGCGGGCGATGCTGCAGCATGCCGCCGGCGCGTCGCGACTGCCGGGCCCGGTGGTCGGCGTCGGGTCGGACATCCCCGACCGCACCGACCCCGGCCGGTTCCGGCGGAAGTACGGCATCGACGGCCCCTTCGCCCTCTACGTCGGGCGCATCGACGAGAACAAGGGCTGCGCGGAGCTCTTCGAGTTCTTCCAGCGGTACACCCGGGCGGCGCGCAACGGGCTGCAGCTCGTGCTGATCGGCAAGTCGATCCTGCCCATTCCGGATCACCCGCAGATCCGCCATCTCGGGTTTCTCGACGACGAGGACAAGTTCGACGCGATCTCGGCCACCGAGGTCCTGCTCATGCCCTCCTACTTCGAGAGCCTGTCGATGGTGGCGCTCGAAGCCTGGGCGCTCGGCACGCCGGTGCTGGCCAACGGCCGCTGCGACGTGCTCAAGGGCCAGTGCCTCCGCAGCAACGCCGGGCTCTTCTACGAGAACTACCCGGAGTTCGCCGAGACGCTGCACGCCATCGCCACCGGCCCGACGCTGTCCGACGCCCTCGGCCGCAACGGGCGCAACTACTTCCGGCGCCACTACGCCTGGCCGGTGATCGAGCGCAAGTACCTCGAGACGTTCGACCGGCTCGCCCGCGAGCCGCGCAGCGCGCCGGCCGCGCTCGAGCCGCTGCCGGGCTTCTTCGCCAGGAGACGCCGCACGCTGCCCCCGGCGGCGGACGTCCTGGCCCGCATCCCGTCGGGCCCGGTGACGCGATGACGATACGCGCGGTCCACCAGGTGCTCGCCACGCTCGGCTACGGCGATGCCATCGGCCACGAGGTGCTCGGCATCCAGCGCGTGCTGCGCGCCGCCGGCTACGACTCCGAAATCTTCGTCGAGACCGCCGACCCCCGGCTCGAGGACCTGACGTACGACTACCGCGATCTCCTCGACGCGAGCCATCCCGACAACCTGCTGATCCACCACTTCTCCATCGGCTCGCGGGCCAGCCGGGTCGCGTACGCGCTGCCGGACCGGATGATGCTCGTCTACCACAACATCACGCCGCCCGAGTACTTCGCCGGCATCCATCGGCGGCTCGCGGAGCTGTGCTGGAAGGGACGGCGCGAGCTGCGGGCGTACGCGGCGCGCTGCGACCTGGCGGTCGGCGACTCCGAGTTCAACCGGCAGGAGCTCGAGGCGCTCGGCTTTCCGGACACGGCGGTCCTCCCGGTCGTGCCGGACTTCTCCCATCTGTCCGCGCCGCCCGACTGGCGCGTCGCCTCGCAGTTCGACGACGAGCGGGTGAACCTGCTGTTCGTGGGACGGATGATCCCGAACAAGCGGATCGAGGATCTCATCCGCATCTTCCACGCGTATCGCACCCGCATCAACCCGCACTCGCGGCTGCTGCTGGTCGGCTCGCAGGGCGGCTTCGAGAAGTACGTGTCGTCGCTGTACGGGCTGATCGGCGCGCTCGACACGCCCGACGTGCACTTCACCGGCCACGTCACGAACGAGGAGCTCGCGGCCTACTACCAGGTGGCCGACCTGTTCCTCTGCGCCAGCGAGCACGAGGGTTTCTGCGTGCCGCTGATCGAGGCCTTCCACATGCGGCTCCCGGTGGTGGCCTATGCGGCGACGGCGGTCCCCGCGACCATGGACGGAGGCGGCGTGCTCTACGAGAACCGCGACCCGCTCCACGTCGCCCGCATCGTCGACGCCGTGCTCTCGGACAGCGAGGTCCACGACCGGGTGGTCGCCAGCCAGGACGCGTCCCTCGCGCGACTGGCGGCGAAGGACTTCGGCGGCACGCTGCTCGGGTTCGTCGACCGCGTCGCCCGTTCGCCGCGGCGGGAGCCGCCGAGGGTGACGTTCGACTTCTGGGATCAGTTCGACGCGCTCGACCGGCTCCTCGAGGTGCGCATGTTCAGACCCGCGGCGCACAAGATCGCGATTGCCGCGCGCCGCGAACGGGAAGAGGTGTAGCGGTGGCCTCCTCCCGGCCTGTGAGCCCGGACGCGTCATGATCATCAACCAGTGGCTGCCGGCCGCGCATCGGGGGGACGCCATCGGCGACTCGGCCCGCCGGGTGCGCGACCTGCTGCGCGCGATGGGGCACGACTCGCACATCTACGCCCTGACGATCGACGAGGACATGCAGGGCGAGGTGCGGCCGTTCCCGCATCCGGACGCCGGCCGCGGCGACGCGACCATCTTCCACTACGCGCTGCCGTCGCCGATGACGGCGGCGTTCGCCGGGTTGTCCGGGCGCCGCATCCTGCAGTACCACAACATCACACCAGCACACTTCTTCGCGCCCTACGAGCCCGGCGTGTTCCGCATCGCCGCGCTCGGCCGGCAGGATCTGGCCACGCTCGCCGGCCGGGCCGATCTCGCGCTCGGCGACTCGGAGTTCAATCGGCGTGAGCTGGAGAGCCTCGGGTTCGGGCGGACAGGAGTGCTGCCGATCGCGCTCGACCTCGAGCGCATCACGAAGGCGCCATCGCACCCGGTGCTGGAGCACATCCTCGGCGACGGCCTCACGAACTTCCTCTTCGTCGGCCGCATCGTCCCCAACAAGCGGATCGAGGACATCGTCCGGCTCGCGGAGATGTACAAGCGGTACACCGACGAGAACTACCGGTTCATCTTCGTGGGGCGGACGGACGGGATGCCGCGGTACTACGCCGCCGTGCGCGCCCTCATCGCCGAGCTCGAGATGCTGCCCGACCGGTTCCTGTTCCCGGGCGCGGTGACCGACTGGGAGCTGGCGGCCTACTATCGGACCGCCAGCGTCTACCTCTCGCTCAGCGAGCACGAGGGCTTCTGCGTGCCCCTGCTCGAGGCGATGGCCGCCGACGTGCCGGTGTTCGCGTACGAGAGCACGGCCGTGGTGGAGACGCTCGGCGGCGCCGGCGTCTGCTGGAGCCCGAAGGACTTCGAAATCGCGGCCGAACTGCTCGGCCAGCTCGCGTTCGACCCGGACCTGCGGGCGTGCGTCATCGCCGGGCAGCGGCAACGCCTGGCCCATTTCAGCGAGCCGCACCTCGTCGCGCGGCTCCGGCAGATCGTCGAGGAGACCATCCAGTGAAGCTCGCCTTCATCGTCCAGCGGTACGGCACCGAGATTCTCGGCGGGTCCGAGTATCACTGCCGCCTCATCGCCGAGCGTCTGGCCGAGCGGCACGAGGTCGAGGTCCTGACGACGTGCGCCCGGGACTACATCACCTGGAAGAACGAGTACCCGGAGGGAGCCGACCGGGTGCGCGGCGTCACGGTGCGCCGCTTCGCCGTGTCGGAAACGCGCGACATCGCCAGCTTCAACGCGTTCTCGGACTGGATCTTCAACAACCCGCACACGCCGGAGCAGGAAATGGAGTGGCTGCGGCGGCAGGGACCGTGGTCTCCCGCGCTGCTGGAGTACCTGCAGCGGCGGCACGACGACTACGACGCGCTGATCTTCTTCACGTACCTGTACGCGCCGACCGTGCTCGGCCTCCGCATCGCGCCATCGCGCAGCATTCTCGTGCCGACCGCTCACGACGAGCCGGCCATCCACCTGGACATCTACCGGGAGATGTTCACGCTCCCAGCGGCCATCGCCTACAACACCGACGTCGAGCGCCGCTTCCTGGAAACGCACTTCTCGATCCGGGCGGTCGCCGAAGAGACCGTCGGCTGCGGCGTGGAGCTGCCGCACGAGCAGGACACCGGCAACCGCGCCGAACCGGAGAACGGACTGCTCGACGAGCTCGACCTCGCCGACGCGAAGGAGCAGGAACCGCTGCCGCCCCACATCGCCGGCCGCGGCGCGATGTTCCGCCGACGGCACCGGCTGCACGGCCCGTTCGCGCTCTACGGCGGCCGCATCGATCCCGGCAAGGGCTGCGAGGAGCTGATCGAGTACTTCAGCACCTATGTCGCGGAAGGGGGCGAGGCGCAGCTGGTGCTGATGGGCGTGAAACTGATGCAGCTGCCGGAGGAGCGGTGGATCCGCTTCGCGGGGCTGCTCTCGGAGCGCGAGCGGCTGCAGGCGCTCGAGGCCGCGACCGTCGTCGTCGTGCCGTCGCCGTACGAGAGCCTCTCACTGCTGGCCCTCGAAGCCTTCGCCGTCGGCACACCGGTCCTCGCCAACGCGCGCAGCGAGGTGCTGGTGGATCATTGCCGCCGCAGCAACGCGGGGCTCTACTACGCGGACCGCGATGAGTTCGTCGAGGCGCTGAAGCTGCTGCTCGGGGATCCGGGGCTGCGGGCGGCGATGGGGCGCAACGGGCGCGAGTACGTCCGGCGGAACTACCGGTGGGACGTCATCATCGCGAAGTACGAGCGGCTGCTGGCGAAGATCCGGAGCGGGGGAAAGGCGTAGAGCGGTCCGGGCTCAGGCCGGATCGAATCCCGCTCAGTCGTCGCTGAAGCCGGCGCTGATGCGCCGCGGCATCGAGATCGGCCCCGACGAGGACTGCGACGACGACCCGACAGGCTGCTGCGGCTGGCCGTGGCCGTTGGCCTCGCCGTCCCCTTCCGCCGGCGTGCGGCGGCGCCGCGGGCGGATGTCGTACCGCTTGATCATCTCGTTCAGCGTCGTCGGCTTGATGTGCAGCAGCTCGGCGGCGCGCTTCTGGACACCGCCGGCCGCTTCGAGCGTCGACTCGATGAGGCGCTTCTCGAAGTCGGTGATGACTTCCTTGAACGAGATGCCCTCGGGCGGCACGGTGACTTCGGGGATCTGGAACGCCGGCGTCCGCCGGACGTGGTCCGGGATCAGATCGATGCCGATTCGCGGCCCGGTCGTCAGCACGACCGCGCGCTCGATGACGTTCTCGAGCTCGCGGACGTTGCCCGGCCAGTCGTAGTCCATCAGCAGATCCAGCGCTTCGGGCGCCAGCTCGAGGTCTTCCTTGTGGTTCTCCTCGCCGTACTTCTGCAGGAAGTGCTGCGCCAGCGCGGGGATGTCGACCTTGCGCTCCCGCAGCGGCGGGAGCTGGATGCTGATGACGTTCAGCCGGTAGTAGAGGTCCTCGCGGAAGCGGCCCTCGTCGACCATCCGCTTCAGGTCCGTGTTCGTCGCGGCGATGATGCGGACGTCGACCCTGATCGTCTCCATCCCGCCGAGGCGCATGAACTCGCGCTCCTGCATCACGCGCAGCAGCTTCGCCTGCGTCTCGGGCGCGATGTTGCCCATCTCGTCGAAGAAGATGCTGCCCTTGTCGGCCAGGTCGAACAGCCCCTTCTTCGGATAGATGGCGCCGGTGAACGCCCCCTTGACGTGGCCGAACAGCGTCGACTCGAGCAGGTCGGGCGGCAGATTGCCCGAGTTGACCGTGACGAACGCGCGGTCGGCGCGCGGGGAGTTCGCATGCAGCGCGCGGGCGACCAGCTCCTTGCCGGTGCCGCTCTCCCCCTGGATGAGGATCGTCGAGCGGCTCGGCGCGGCCTGGATGATCAGGTCGAAGACCTGCCGCATCTTCGGGCTGCGCCCGATGATGTTCGAGAACCGCTGGTAATGCTCCTGGACGCTCCGCCGGAGCGACCGGTTCTCCTGCACGAGCCGGTTGCGCTCGACGGCGTTGCGGACGACGACGAGGACCTCGTCGTTCTTGAACGGCTTGGTGATGTAGTCGAAGGCGCCGCGCTTCATCGCGGCGATGGCCGTCTCCACCGACGCGAACGCGGTGATCATGAGGACGGGCAGATCGTCGTTGATCCGCTTCAGCTCCTCGAGCGCAGAGATCCCGTCCATGCCCGGAAGCATGAGGTCGACGATCGCGACGTCGAACGGCATCGAGCGCGCCAGCTCGAGCCCCTCCTCGGCGCTCCCCGCCAGGCGGACGGAGTACCCCTCGCGCGTCAGCAGCGTCTCGAGGATCTCCCGCATGATCTCCTCGTCATCGATGACGAGGATGGAGGCGGTAGTGGACATGGTCAATCTTCGCGTACCCGTGGCTCCGGGCCCAACCTGCCCGGCCGTCAGCGCTCGGCGCGGCGGGCGGGCTGGCCGAAGCTCTGCGACAGCGGCACCGTCAGCGCAAAGCGCGTCCCCTGACCCACATTGCTTTCGACGTGGATCGTCCCGTCGTGTTCCCTCACGATGCCGTAGGCGATCGAGAGACCGAGCCCCGTGCCGTGGCCGATCGACTTCGTCGTGAAGAACGGATCGTAGATGCGCGCCAGGTGCTCGCTCGGGATGCCCGATCCGGTGTCGGCCACCTCGACGAGAGCAGATCCTCCATCGTGGCGCGTCGCGACGGACAGCCATCCCCCGCGGGGCATCGCGTCGCGGGCGTTCAGGAAGAGATTGAGGAAGACCTGCTGCAGCTTGTGCTCGATCCCGTCGACCACGAGCGCCGAGGGCGCGAGCTCACGACGGATCTTGATGTTAGCAGCTTCGAGCTGATGTTCCACAAGGCCCAGCACGTCGCCGATGACCGCATTGAGGTCGACGGGCGCCCGATCGCTCAGGCCGGCGGCGCCCTGGCGCGACAGCGTGAGCAGGCCGTTGACGATCTTGGCGGCGCGGAACGTCTGGCGCTCGATCTTCTCGAGGAGCTTCGTGCGGGAATCCGCCGGATCCGCGCCCTCGAGCAGCATCTGGGTGAAGCTGGCGATGCCCGTGAGCGGCGTGTTGACCTCGTGCGCCACGCCGGCCGCGAGCACGCCGATCGAGGCCATCTTCTCCGAGATCTGAAGCTGCTTCTCCAGCTCCACCCGGGCGGTGATGTCCTCGAAGATCAGCACGGACCCGGCCACTTCGAGCCGGCCATCCCGGTGCTCGCGCAGCGGGGTGACGGCCACGTTCACCAGCAGCCGATCGTCGGGAGCGTGCCGCGACACCAGCGGCACGCGCGACAGCGTGGTGCCATCCGGGTGGTCGCGCAGCGCCGCCGCCACCGCCTCGACGAAGCGGGCGTCGTAGACCTCGCGCAGCGTGCGGCCGATGGCGTCGCTGGCCGGGATCCCGTACAGGCGCTCGATGGCGCGGTTCCACCAGCGGATCCGGGTACCGGTGTCGACGACCACGAGGCCGCTGTCGAGCGAATGCAGGATGTTGTCGCTGAACTCGCGCAGCCGATGGAGCTCGACGGCCTTGAGGTGCAGCTGCCGATACAGGCGGCCGTTCTCCAGCGCCGTGCCCGCCTGGCCCGCCACCGCGGCGAGCAGCGCGAGATCCTCGCTGCTCAGGGGCTCGGCGCTCTCCCGGCGGCCGAGCGCCAGGATCGCGATCGTGCCGTCCTTGGCGACGCACGGCACGAAGTAGAACAGCCCCCAGTCGCGCCAGAACTCGATCTCCTCCTCGGAGAACCGCCGACCCGACAGCGGATCGTCGAGCGCAATCGCGTGTCCGGCCTCCAGACGTCCGCCGAGCCCCGAACGCCGCGCCAGCTCCGGCGGCGCGATCGCGAAGCCGGCCGCATGCAGCGGCGCGTAGTCCCCCGCCGACTCGTCCGCCATGAACAGCACCATGCGGTCGACGGCGAACGTCTCCATCACGCGCGTGGTCAGCCGCTCGGCCAGCCGCGCGAGATCCAGGTCCGCGTTCAGATCGCGCGCGAACCCGACGAGCGCGCGGCGGTAGTCGAACCGATCGCGGTAGAACGCCCGGTCCAGCGCCGTCTGGATCGCGTTCTTCACCGGGCTGGCCAGCAGCATCACCACCAGCGTCGCCAGCGCCGCCGTGATCCAGTTCTGGGTGCCGCCGCTCAGGCCTTCGGTCGCGACCCGCAGCAGCACGACGTAGAGCCCCACGATCGCCGCGACCGCCACGGACCAGACCAGCAGGCGCTTGACGATGATCTCGACGTCCATCAGCCGGTAGCGGACGATGGCCGAGGCGAAGGCGAGCGGCACGAGGCTCAGCGGAACCGCCGAGAGCTCCATCGGCAGCGTCGGATCCACGCCGAACGCATACGGCACCGCGTAGCCGACCGCGAACGGCACGGCGCCGAGCGCCGTCCCCCAGACGATCCAGCGCAACTGGCGCCGCGCGGTGACCGAGCGCACATGCGAGAAGGCGCGGATGAGGATGGCCAGGCCGCTCACCAGGCAGATGGACAGGTAGAGCGGCTCCAGCCGGTCGAGCGTCGCGACGATGTTCGTGAAGTAGCGGGCGTCGACCGGCGCGCGCGCGATCGCCACGATGCGGATGCCGCCGAGCAGCGCGGCCGGCGCGTAGATCAGCGGCAGCAGGCTGCGGCCGATCGGCGACCGCGCCCAGCTGCGCGGGCGCTCCGGAAACACCAGCGTGAAATGCAGGAACAGCGGCGGCAGCAGCAGGATCGAGACGACGTCGGCCCAGTAGAAGAACCAGTCGAGCCGATCGAGCCGCCCGTTGAACGAGAAGGTGATGGCCCCGAAGAACGCCAGGCAGAGCCAGAAGAAGTGCAGCGTGGCTTCGTCGCCGGGCCGCTTGAACCGCACGCCCGCGCCGACGAGCAGGGTGAACACGCCGATGCCCGCCAGCACGAAATAGAGCGCGGACGCACCGCGGGACAGCGGCGCGAGCGGGACGCTCAACACCTGCTGACTCTCGAGCCGCAGCACGGTGTAGCGGAGCCGCGTGCCGGGCGGCTGACGGTGGATGTAGCTGAGGACCTCGTCCGGCGTCTGAACGGGGCGATCGCCAATCGCGAGCAGCACGTCGCCGCGCCGCAGGCCCGCCGTCCCCGCGGGGCTGTCGGGCGCGATCTCGGCGGCCGTGACGCCGTCCGGCCGGGCCACCCACAGCACGCCGTCTTCGACCTCGTCCCACGTCGCGCGCAGGGCGATGTTGGCCAGTCCGAGCCCCAGCAGCGTGGCAACGAACGTCACCGAGACGAACGCGCGCCCCAGACGCACGAACCGCCTCAGACCGGACCCCGCTGCAGGTGACAATTCCATTCCGAACTCAGACTGACGGCGAGCAATCGACGATGCGGAACGCCAGTAGTCGGGCTGCTGCAAACCACATACCTGCAACACCCGGGCGAGCTGACACGCAAGCCTCTGAAAAACAGCGACTTACGCGGACTCTGAACACCGCGCCTCCCACCGATTCAAGCCGATGGACCAGCGGTCCAACGGCATGGATGAGGACGCCAGGCCCGTACGACATGCGATGGCCTCGACAGAGGCACACGAGGAGCCGGGTGATCGCGGGCATCACGAGGCGGGGGACGGGACTAGAAGCGCAGGGTGAGTCCGCCCACCACGCGCTTCGGCGGACGGACGACGAGGAGCTCGTCGTAGATCGAGCCCTCGTCCACGATGTCGCGGAACAGATTGCGGACGCCGAGCAGCATCTCCCACTGCGCGTTCGCGAAGTTCATGAACGGCAGCGACTGCGTGATCTGGATGTCGAAGCGCGCGTCGACCGACGGCTCGATGCCGTCCGCGCCCGCGCTCGCATAGCCGGTGTTGATCCGGTAGAGCGCGAAGACACGGGTTTCCGTCACCGGCAGTTCGGTCTCGATGCTCGTCGTGACGTCATGCAGCCGCTCGGCGCCGGTGCGCGCGAGGTTCGGCACCCGCGCGGAGAGCTCGCGCGACAGCGGCGTCTCGTGCCAGCGCGCGGTCGCCACGGTGTAGTCGATCGACCCCCGCACGCGCCGCGCGATCACGCGGCGCAGGCTGATCGTCCACCCGCTCGCGTCGACGTCGCCCGCCGTGCCGACGTAGTAGTGTCCGAGGTTCGCGGCCGGCCGCTCGTCGGCGTCGGCGCCGAAGAGCGTCGCGATCTGATCGGTCGACCGCTGGTAGAAGGCCCGGACGCCGAGCACCGTGCTCGCGTTGAGGTCGCGCTCGGCGCTGAAGTCGAAATGCTCCGTGCGCGCCGGCACGAACTGGGCGCCGGCGATCGGTGAGAACGTACGCTCCGGCGGGAGCCAGGTGCCGAGCGCCATCGACGGGACGAACTCCTCCGCCCCGGGCGCCAGCGCGCGTCGGGACGCGCCAACGCTCAGACGGAGCCCGTCGGCCGGCGTCAGACGCAGCCGGAGACGCGGGCTGAAGAGCGATTCCTCGATGTAGCCGTAGGTCGCGTACCGCGCGCCGTACTGCAGCGACACGCGCTCGCTCAGCGTCCACGAATCGAACGCGTAGACGACGCCCGCGTAGCGGCTGCCGTCGGCCACGGCGGCCAGCGCCACGGGGTTCGCGCCGTCGTACCGCTGGACCGAATACGACATGCCGACGTCGTACACGTGCGTCGCCGGCGCACGCGAGAGGTACGAGCCGGACACCATCCAGGACGCGACGTCCCCCTGCGTCATCGCGCCGTGCACGGCCCAGTCGCCGCTGCGTCCGGCGGCCGCGCCGAGCGAGACCATCGCGACGCCGCGTGCCAGGGAGCCCGCGGAGACGAGCTGTTCCGGGCTGTCGAACGCGCCGGTCGTCAGCAGGTTCACCTGTCCCGCCAGCGGGAACTCGCTGAACAGGCTGGCCACGACCTGCGCCGGACCCCCACCGGGCCGGCGCGCGAACATCCGCGCGACGGCTTCGTCGAACGCCTGGGGATCGGTGCCTTCCTCGAAGACGATGCGCGTGGTCGCGTCCTTCAGGATGTGCCGCTTCAGATGCTTCAGCCGCCACGCCACTTCCCCGTGATCGTGCGACGCCTCATCCTCGGCACCCGCCGGCTCCGGTTCCGCGGCGATCACGGTGGAGGTCGGAACGATGCTGGCGGTGAGCACGGCCCCGCCGCGGCGGACCTCGGAGGCGGTCACCGCGCGTTCGGGCTGGCGCTTCAGCACGAAGGACCACGTGCTGCTGGCCCCCGGCCCTCCGAGCACGAGAAGACTGGTCGCCGGGACGAAGCCCTCACGATGGACGCGCACCAGGTAGTCGCCGGCCGGCAGGGCATCGAACTCGCACCGGCCCGTCTCGTCGGTCACGCTCGTGACGATGCGCCGCCCGACGGCGGAGACGACGGCGCCCTGCAGCGGACGCCCCGCCTGGTCGCGGACGAAGCTGACAATCGAGCCGGCCGGCGCCTGCCGGCTCGCAGTCCGGCCACCCGAGGCTTCCTCGCCGGATGACGCCCACACGGGCGCTCCGGTGATTCCCACCATCGCGACGGCCGTCAGCACGACGAGTCCGGAAAAGGCGTTCATGGGCGCACCTGGGGGATGCGGGCCTGCCGGGATCGCCCGGCAGACACTGGGCTTCCTATTGGGCCGTGACGGTGAACGGCACGTCGCGCGTGAGCGATGTGCCACTGACCGTGTCCGTCACCTTCACCTCGAGACGGTAGTCCCCTTCAGGAAAGCTCGCGAGCGGCACGGCAAGACTGCCCGGCAGCTGGTGGCCAGCGGCGAGATCGAACTGCGCCGGCAGCGTCTGGGCGTTCATGACCGTGGGCTCGGTCCGGTTGAAGAACTTCTCCCCGCCGTCGGGGAGCTTCTGGTGGAAGTTGTACTGGACCTCGACGTCCGGCTTCTTCGTGGACGAATCCGTCCCGGCGCCGTAGATCCAGAAGATCACGTTGAGGTCCGCGCTCTTGGGGAACGACTGGTCGAGCGACGGGATGATGCGCATCTGCCCGAACGTGTACGGCTGCTCGGACTGCCGATCGGGCGGCAGCGGGCTCTGCAGCTCCTCGACGGTGTCGGCGAGGATGATGCTGCTCGTGGTGAGCTCGCCGTCCAGCGACGGCACGGTGAGCGGCTGCTTCACGACGCCCGCGCGCGCCGCCGGCGCCGCGTCCGTTCCCTCGGCGGCCGCAGCCGCCCCCCGCTCCTTCACGACGACGTAGACGTCGTAGTCGCCGGGCGGCACGGCGAATGCCCGGCGCACGACCGGCGCGTCGCCGCCGGGCGACGGCGCAGGCAGCTCGACCCCGAACACGTCCTCGAAGGGGTATTCGGGCCGCGCCGGTGCCGCCGCTTCCTCCTTCTTCTGGTCGTCCTGCTTCTCGCCGGTCGCGGGCGCGGCGACCGGGGCCGGGGCCTCGCCCTGCTTCGTCACCCGGAGATAGACCGACAGCGACGCCGGACCGGTGAAGGCGCCGCCGTCGATGCCGACCGTGAATGGCACGTACGTCCGGTCTCCGTGGGACTTGATGAAGTGCTGGCCCTGCCAGGTCAGCGGAATCGCGCTCGCCGCCTGCCCTGCCGCGGCCTCATCGGCCAGCGTCAGCAGGGCGCGCACCTCGGCCGGGTCGGCCTCGGGCTTGTCCTGCGCCCACCCGAACCCGGACGTGACGAGCAGCGCTGCTGCCACGACCACCGCACGAAGACAAATCGGCATTACGCCCTTTCGACGATAAGGAATAGTAAGCCATGATGATAGGTCTGGCTCCGGAGGCAAGTCAATCGAGCCCGACCGGGCGCAGCCCGGCCGGAAAACCCCCGGACGAGGTGCCCGGAGACGGCCGGAATTGCGCGTGATATCATCCGGTCCCCGGCCGGATTCCTCCTCGCGGCCGGCAGCCTGCCCCGGTCAGCACCGCACCTGACTCCCGGGCGAGGTCCGGCGATGCTGGAAGACACCCTGGTAATCGTACTGGCGGGCGGGGTCGGCGAACGGCTGTACCCGCTGACGCGCGATCGCGCCAAGCCGGCGGTGTACTTCGGCGGGCCGTACCGGATCATCGATTTCGCGCTGAGCAACTGCATCAACTCCGGGCTGCGGCGGATCTTCATCGCCACACAGTACAAGTCGCTCTCGCTCAACCGCCACATCCGGCTCGGCTGGAGCGTGGTCTCGGAGGAGCTGGGCGAGTTCATCGAGATCCTGCCTCCGCAGAAGCGCGTCAGCGACAACTGGTACCTCGGCACGGCGGACGCGGTCTACCAGAACCTCTACTCGATCGAGCGCGAGACCCCGCAGCACGTGATCATCCTCTCCGGCGATCACGTCTACAAGATGGACTACGCGCGGATGCTGCAGTGGCACGTCGAGCGGGGCGCCGCCGCCACCCTGGCCACGCTCGAGATCCCGGTCCAGGAGGGTCACCGCTTCGGCATCGTCACGGTGGACGAGCAGGAGCGCATTCTGGAGTTCCGGGAGAAGCCGGCCCAGCCGACGCCGATTCCGGGCAGCCCGGATCTCGCGCTGGCGTCGATGGGGGTCTACATCTTCGAGACGGACGCGCTCGTGCGCGCGCTCGAGGAGGACGCGCGGCAGGACACGCAGCACGACTTCGGACGCAACATCATCCCGACGATGCTGCCCCGGCTGCCGGTCTACTCGTACCGGTTCTACGACGAGAACCGCAAGGCCGCGAAGTACTGGCGCGACATCGGCACGATCGACGCGTACTACGAGGCCAACATGGATCTGTGCCAGGTGGACCCCGAGTTCAACCTGTACGATCCGGCCTGGCCGCTGCGCACGTACATGCCGCAGGCGCCGCCGGCGAAGTTCGTGTTCGCCGACGCCGAGCGCTGCGGCATGGCGCTGGACTCGATCATCTCGGCCGGCTGCATCGTCTCGGGCAGCCGGGTGGTCGGCAGCGTGCTCTGTCCGAACGTGCGCGTGCACAGCTTCTGCACCATCGAGCACTCGATCCTGATGCCGGATGTGCGGGTCGGCCGCCATTCGCGCATCCGCAATGCGATCATCGATCGCAACGTGCTCATCCCGCGCGGCGCGGTCATCGGCTATCACCCCGAGGAGGACCGCCGCCGGCACACCGTCAGCGACGGCGGCATCGTCGTCGTCACCGCCGACGACGAGCCGCTGGTGGAAGACGTGCCCGCCGACGCGCTCGGCCTCGAGGCGGACGCCGACAGAAGGCGCATGCCCGTCTGACGCGCCGCGCGGCGGCGCGCTCCTGCTACACACCGTTCGTGGAGGACCCTGTGAAGATTGCGAATGTACACGGGCGCGAGATTCTCGACTCGCGCGGAAATCCGACCGTCGAAGTGGACGTCACGCTCGACGGCGGCGCGCAGGGGCGCGCCATGGTGCCGTCGGGCGCCTCGACGGGGGAACGCGAAGCGCTCGAACTGCGCGACGGCGACAAGGGGCGGTATCTCGGCAAGGGCGTGCAGAAGGCGGTGTCGCACGTGAACGGCGAGATCGCGTCCGCGCTCGCCGGACGGTCGTTCGACCAGCGATCGCTGGATCGCGCGCTCATCGAGCTGGACGGCACGCCCACCAAGAGCCGGCTCGGCGCCAACGCGCTGCTGGGCGTCTCGATGGCATTCGCCCGCGCGGCGGCGGCAGCCGACGGCCAGCCGCTCCACGAGTACTTCGCAACCCTGCATCCGACCTGGTCGGGCGCCTCACGCCGCCTGCTGCCGGTCCCGATGATGAACATCCTCAACGGCGGCGCCCACGCGGACAGCAACGTCGACGTCCAGGAGTTCATGGTGATGCCCGTGGGCGCGCCCTCCTTCGCCGAGGCGTTGCGCGCGGGGGCGGAGATCTTCCACGCGCTCCGCGCGCTGCTGAAGGGGCGCGGCCTCAGCACCGGCGTGGGGGACGAAGGCGGCTTCGCGCCCAGCCTGCGCGCCAACCACGAGGCGCTCGACGTCGTCGTGGAGGCAATCGGCAAGGCGGGGTACAAGGCGGGCGGCGACGTGTTCATCGCGCTCGACGTCGCCTCGAGCGAGCTCTGGAGCGACGGGAAGTACGTCTTCCGCAAGTCGGGCGAGGCCACGCGGACGCCCGCCGAGATGGTGGAGCTGTACCGGGACTGGGTCTCGAAGTACCCGATTGTCTCCATCGAGGACGGCACGGCCGAGAACGACTGGGAGGGCTGGAAGGCGCTCACGGATGCGATCGGCGACAGGGTCCAGCTCGTCGGCGACGACCTGTTCGTCACCAACCCGGAGATTCTGAAGAAGGGCATCGAGCAGGGCGTGGGCAATGCCCTGCTGGTCAAGCTGAATCAGATCGGCACCGTCACGGAAACGGCGGACGCCATCGCGATGGCGCAGGAGGCGGGATACGGCACGGTCATCTCGCACCGGTCGGGCGAAACGGAGGATACGACCATCGCCGACCTCGCCGTGGGCACGAACGCCGGCCAGATCAAGACCGGCTCGGCCAGCCGCACGGATCGCGTCGCGAAGTACAACCAGCTGCTGCGGATCGAAGAGGCGCTCGGCGGCCGCGCGAAGTACGCGGGGCGAGACGCGCTCAAGCAGCTGAAGGTCGGCAAGTAGACGAAAACGGGAGAGGGGGCGCGACCGCTCGAGCGGCCACCGCTTGCGGTCGCGCGATCCGCAGTGGTGAGGAAGATGCACAAGCTAGTTCTGCTACGACACGGCGAGAGCACCTGGAACAAGGAGAACCGCTTCACGGGCTGGACGGACGTCGATCTGTCCGACACGGGACGTGAGGAGGCGGCCGCGGCGGGCAACCTGCTCGCGGAGGGCGGGTACACGTTCGACGTCGCGTACACGTCGGTGCTGAAGCGGGCGATTCGCACGCTCTTCATCGCGCTCGATCGGCTCGACCAGCTCTGGATCCCGGTGCACAAGCGCTGGCGGCTGAACGAGCGGCACTACGGCGCGCTGCAGGGCCTGAACAAGGCCGAGACCGCGGCGAAGCACGGCGAGGAGCAGACGAAGATCTGGCGCCGCAGCTACGACATTCCGCCGCCGGCGCTCACACCCGACGACCCGCGCCATCCGTCGCACGACCCGCGGTATCGCGCGCTGTCCGCCTCCGAGCTTCCCGCGACGGAGTGCCTGAAGGACACCGTGGAGCGGTTCATGCCGCTCTGGAACGACGAGATCGCTCCGGCGATCCGCCGGGGAGAGCGCGTCCTCATCGCGGCGCATGGCAACAGCCTGCGCGCGCTCGTGAAATACCTCGACGGCATTTCCGACGAGGCGATTGCCGAGCTCAACATCCCGACCGGCATCCCGCTGGTCTACGAGCTCGATCAGGATCTGAAGCCGATCAAGAGCTACTACCTGGGCGATCCCGAGGCGGCGAAGCGGGCGGCGGAGAAGGTGGCGGCACAGGCGAAGGCGCGCTCGTAGGGCCGAACGTCAGTTCGGCCATTCCTGGATCAGGAGACCGATGGATGGCCGGACTGAAGTCCGGCCATACGTCCCTGGCCCCTGACCCCTGGCCCCTGACCCCTGACCCCTGACCCCTGACCCCTGGC